>JAPLJI010000175.1 GCA_026388655.1 Pseudomonadota bacterium | reverse complement strand
ATCTGAAAACCACAAAATTATTTTTGATTTATTTCATTTAAGTTTGGTTATTAAAATTTGGTCATTGGTAATTGATTTATGAGACCCACCCGGATCATCAGCAGAGAGGATAGGCGCCGCGCTTTTTTTATCGCTTTTTTCTCGGCGGTAGCCTGGCTTTCCTTCCTCTGGCTGGCCGGGATTCTGGTGCCCCGGATCCATGAACGGGCCATGTTCTTCGGCATCTTCGCCGTCGTTACGGCCCTGATTTTCGGGGTCATCGTTTATTTCCTCATCCGCCGTTTCTTTCAGACCCCGGTCAAGGAGCTGGGCCAGGAAATCAATCGCGTGATCGAATCCGATTTCCTTCCCCGCCTCCCCGACGGGAAGGACGACGGCCTCGACCGAATCCGCCAGGCTTTCAACCGGGTTTTCCGGGAGATGACCGAACTCAAGGCCAAAGAGGCGGACTGGGAACAGATCCAGGAGGTGGAAAAGCGGGAGCACGAGCTCCGGGTCGGCTTGGCGGACAAGAGCGCCCTGGTGGAGAAGACCCACCAGGAGCTGGCCGACCGGCTCCGCGAGCTTTACCTCCTGAACGAGATCAGCCAGACGGTCAACTCGAGCCTGAGCCTGGAGGAGATCCTGAAGAGCATTACCAACGTGGTCGGCAAAACCCTGGGTTACCGGGAATTCGTGGTGCTTTTAATTGACGAGGACGGCGAGGGGTTCACGGTCAAGGCCACCTTCGGGGTGCCCCGCTCCTCCCGGCTCGAGGGCATGCGTACCTGCACTACAAGGGGAAGAAGCCGGAGGACGGCTCCTTCCTTTCCATCCCGGGGAAAAGCCGGGGGAAGGTCCAGGGGGTTTTCAATTTCTTCCGTCCGCAGATAGACGGCTTCAGCGTGCCGGAGATGCGGCTTTTGACCACCGTGGCCAATCAGGCCGCGGCGGCGGTGGAAAAAGCCCGGCTTTTCTCGAAGGTCCAGCGGCTTTCGGTGGTGGACGACCTGACCCAGCTCTGGAACCGCCGCCATTTCCTCGAGGTCCTGGAGAAAGAATGGAAGCGGGCCGAGTGTTTCAACCATGAGCTGGCCCTACTGATCATTGATATTGATCATTTCAAGCATTACAACGATCAGAACGGGCACCTGGCCGGGGACGGGGTGTTAAAGGAACTCGCCCGGATTTTCAAGGAACACGTCCGGGAAATCGACTGCGTGGGCCGCTTCGGGAGTGAAGAATTCCTGGTGGTTTTGCCCCGGACCAGCAAGGACGGGGCGGAGGTGGCGGCGGAAAAAATCCGCAAGGAAGTGGAAGTCCACGAGTTTCCCCTGGGAGAGCACCAGCCGGAGGGAAAACTGACCGTGAGCATCGGCTTCAGCTGCTATCCCGAGGATGGGGAGGACGCGGCCAAGTTGATCCATACCGCCGATATTGCCCTTTACCGGGCCAAGAACCAGGGCCGGAACCGGGTGGAGGGAGCCCGGCGGGAGGACAAGACCGAGGCCGGCCTGGGCCAGCATCGGCTCACGGTCTGATCGACTTTTCGTGATCAGCCATCAGTGGTCAGCAGTCAGCTAATGTTTATAACCGCAATCTTTCCTTCGACAAGCTCCCTTCGACTACGCTCAGGGCAGGCAGGTTGCGTTGTTTTGCCGACGTTTTAGCCGGTGTTATCCAATAGGTTTTTGTCATTCTGATCCCGCCTCTGGCGGGAGAAGAATCTCGCTTTTCTCGCTTTAATCCTTTCTTGTCTTGCTTTTTATAATTTGCCATCTGCCATCAGTCAATTAATAGCTTGACTGGTCATATCATTATGACTATAATAGTCACAATAATTTTCTCCCCCTTTATGAAAAGGGGGATTGAGGGGGATTTTAAATTATAAATTTGGGGGTTATGAACATGAAAAAAGCTCCGGTAGCCCAACTCAAGTCGCGTTTGAGCGAGTATTTAAAAAAGGTTAAAGCGGGGGAGGATATTTATATTACGGAAAGGGGTAGGCCGATTGCCAAAATCGTGCCTTTTACCCAGCCCGGGGCGGACCCGGATCATCTCAGGGAGATGGAAAAAAATGGATTGATCAAGATCGGAACGAGCAAGCTTTCCCGGCGGTTCTGGGACCTGCCCCGTCCGGATGATCCCGGGAACGAGGTATTGAAAAACCTCCTTAAGGAACGAGAGGAAGTTTTGTGAGGTTCTGGGACAGCTCCGCGATTATTCCACTTTGTGTCAAAGAGCCAATCACTCCGGTGGTCCGTGATATCTTTGACCTGGATTCCGTGATGGTGGTCTGGTGGGTGACGCGGACAGAATGTTTTTCCGCTTTGTCCCGCCAGAGGCGGGAAAACCGTCTTGATTACGGCGGAGAAGATGAAGCCCGCTTGATACTTATAGAATTGGCGGGGGCCTGGGTGGAGGTTTTACCCGCCGAGGCGGTCAGGTTGAAGGCGGAACGGCTCCTGGCGGTACATCCGCTCCGCACCCCGGACGCTTTCCAACTCGCGGCGGCTCTCGTCTGGTGCCAGGATAAAACCGCGGGGATGGAATTTGTTTCCTTTGATCAGCGTTTGCGCGAATCCGCCCGGAAGGAGGGTTTACATATCCTTCCCAAAAACCCTGTGAATATTTAAGGGTTTTTTTTACTCCATTTTAAAAGATGTCATTCTGATCCCGCCTCCGGCGGGAGAAGAATCTCTCTTTTTCCCCGTCTACCATTCGCGGCCTACCGTCTGCCTGACCGGATTTGACAATCGGTATTTTTCAGAAGAATATATTTCCTATCTGAAAAATTCATTAAGAATTTATCCCGCACTGAACAAATTGGCACGCACAATGTGTCCTATTTTTTCCAGCGGAAGGAGCAAGTCATGTCGAAAGCGGAAGTAAATGAAGCAGTCTGGAAGATAATGAAGGACAAGCTTGGTTATAACGACGAAGAGTTTAAGAAATTCAAAAACAACCTCCGGAACGTCAAGGTAATGAATGCGGCCGAGGCCCTGATGAACAAGACCATCATTTTCGAGGTGGTCAAGTCTCACGGTTGCAACATCGAGCACAAGGTCGGCGATAAATTCTTCTTCGGGGCGGAGGGGTACATGCTCGCCCACAAGGGGCCGAAAAAGGTCTGCCCCTTTATCCTGCCGGCCATGGCCCGTCTGGTCTGGGTGATCCAGGAGAGGATTTACGAAGGTCTGGACCCGCAACCCTCGTTCAACTTCTCCCACTGCGAAGACGTGGGGATCGACTGCGGCGGCTGGGGCCGGGTGGTAATAGAAGCGAAAGTGGTTGATCGGCAGAAGTAAGCGGGAAAATCTTGGCTGTCATTCCCGCGAAAGCGGGAATCCAGACACAGTCTTCGCGTAAGCGGGGAAACATTTAGAAAACTCCTGGATCCCTGCCTGCGCAGGGATGACAATAAAAAAACAATAATTCATTATGATTTTGGAAAAAGGGAGGATTTAACCATGGCGAAAGACCCGGGAATCGGCTGCCAGGTGATGGCGACCATTAAAGAAGTGAAGGGAAAATGCAGTGCCGGCCACCAGGCGGGTGAGACCTTCGAGATAAGCTGTCACAACCCGGCCGGCTTGTGCGGGTGGTTTTATAATAGCATTTTTCCTTACTTGGAGACCTTCCAGTTCGGAGGCAATCTTCCCTGGTGGAAGGGCGATACCATCGAGCTTACCTGCCCCGACACCAGAAATCCGGTTACGATTAGATTAGAGAGGAAAAAAAGACCGTAAAGTGTGAAAAGAAAAAAGTAAAAAGTAAAAAGATTTACAAAAGCTCTTTGCCATAAGCCATACGCCATAAGCTATCCGCTAACGGTGATAATTCTCTTCTGCTCTTCCTTCCGCCTTGGATCTTTCTCCACGAAAACCGGCTCCCGGGTCCAGGGATCCATTCCGGTGTAATACATCAGGGCCGAATATGTTGAGGGAAGCGGAGTGAAGATCTGGACCTGTTCGGGGGTCAGCTCCAGTTTCTGGGTGACAAATTTCTTCAACTTGATCATGTCCTCCCGCTCACAGCCGGGGTGGGCGGCGATCAGGTAATAAGTCAAGAATTGTTTCTTCCTGGCCTCCCGGTTCAGGCGGTCAAAGAGGTTTTTAAAATCCTCCAGGGGTTTCGTTCCCGGCTTCCGCATCAGGTTCAGGACTTTGTCCTCACTGTGCTCCGGGGCCACCTTGAGCTGGCCGGAAACGTGGTTTTCCACGATCTCGCGGAGATATGCCGTCCCGGCGATTTCGTCGGCCAGGACCAGGTCGTACCTGATCCCCGAGGCCACGAAGGCCTTTTTCACGCCCGGGATTTCCCCGAGCTTTTTCAGGAGCCGGATCGGCCGGGCGTGGCTGACTTTTCGGTTGCGGCAGACCTTTGGGAAAAGACAGCTTTTGCTCCGGCAGGAGCCGAGCTTAAGCTGGTTTTCACATTCCATCCCAAACATGTTGGCGGTGGGGCCTCCGACATCCAAAATGTAACCCTTGAAATCCGGGAGGCGGGAAAGGAGCCGGGCCTCTTTAAGGATCGAGGCCTCGCTCCGAGAACGGACGGTCCGGCCCTGGTGAACCGAGATCCCGCAGAAGTTGCATTCCCCGAAACACCCGAGGTGGCTGGTGATGGAGAACCTGATTGTTTCCAGGGCCTTTACCGGCCCGTCCTTTTTGTAGAAAGGGTGGGCATCCCTTTCGTAATCCAGGTCGTAAATGGCCGAGAGCTCGGATTCGTTCGGGTAGGGCGCCGGGGGATTATGGATCAGGCAGCGGGTATCTTGAAGCTGGCATAGGCCCTTCGCGGTCAGGGGATCATTGTGTTGATAAAAGGTGTGAAACATCTCGATGAATATTTGCTTGTCGGCTTTGACCTCGGGGTACGAAGGAAGGTGCAGGTATCCGGGACGGGGCTGACCGGCGATGTAACAAAGACCGCGGATTTTCTCGACCGGTTCGCCATTTTTAAGCTTGTGAGCAAGCTCCAGGATGGCTTTTTCCCCCATCCCGTAGACAAGGTAGTCAGCCTTGGCGTCGAACAGGATGGAGCGGCGGATCCCGTCATCCCAGTAATCGTAGTGGGGGAGGCGGCGGAGACTCGCCTCGATTCCCCCCAGGACAACGGGCCGGGTGTTTTTGAAAAAGCGACGGATCAGGTTGGTGTAAACAATCGAGGCGCGGTCGGGCCGTTTGGTGTTTCTCCCCCCCGGCGTGTAGTCATCCTGGCGGCGGGGCATTTTCACGGGGGTGTAGTTAGCCACCATCGAGTCAACGCTTCCGGCGGTCACCCCCCAGAAAAGCCGGGGCTCCCCCAGGCGGGTGATGTCCCGGCCGCTCTGCCAGTCGGGCTGGGCGATGATCCCCACCCGGTAGCCGGCGTTCAACAGGACCTTCCCGATCACGGAGATGCCGATGAAGGGGCTGTCAATATAGGTGTCACCCGTGACCAGGATGACGTCCAGCCCATCCCAACTCAATTTCTTCAATTCGTCTGTGGTGGTTGGTATGAACATTTAAATAGCTTTCGAAGCTTTTAGGTTGCCGAGAGTGGCAATTTACGATTTTAGATTGTCCCTCGGGATGACTCGGGATAAAACGATTTACGATTGAGAATCGAAAAAATCTGAAGGTTCATGGGATTCAAATTGAAGCCTTAAATTATTTTCCTCGCAATCGTCATTCGTCAATCGTCATTCGTCAATTTTGTTTTTAGGGTGCCATTCAATTGGCGGCATGTCTCGCGCCACCGCCTTGTCCGAGGGGATCTTCGGGTATCCCAGGATGATGGAGGTGACGATCTTGTAGGGCCAGCGGATATTAAGTTTTTTCTTCATCTTCCGGCTGAAGTTGAGCGCGGTCGAGTAACCGATGAAGCAGGAAGCCAGGCCCAGGGCGTGGGCGGTAAGCATCATGTTCTGGGCGGTGATGGCGCAGTCCACCCGGTAGTCGCTGGCCCCCCGCTTGTCCCCCGCGATCAGGATCACGGTGGGGGCGTGGTGAAAGATCTCCCGTCCGGGGAGGTTGGCCACGGTATAAATTCCGGCGTGGATCCGCTGGTCCATTCCCTCCGGGGCCACCTGCGCCATGATCCAGACCAGGATCTTGTTCCAGAGCCGCCGGCCCAGGTAAATCTTGTTGAACCGCCTCAGGATCGGGACGATTTCCCCGGTCATCTCGTCAATCAGGGCCCGGTCCTGGATCACGATGTATTTATAAGGAATGGTGTTTCCCGCCGAAGGGGCGAAGCGCCCGGCCTCCAGGACCCGGTGGACGAGCTCCGGGGGCACCTGCTTTTTCTGGTTGTAAAGGCGGTTGGAGCGGCGCTTGTAAATGATCCTTTCCATCTCGGTCAGGTCTTTTTCGAGCTCAACGAAGGGCCGGGGCTCCTTTTCCCGGAAGGGATTGGGGAAGAAAGGCGGTTCGGTCAGGGTTTTATAAAGTCCCCGGGGCACCCGGTATCTCCCGGTGATCCTGATGGCGTCCTCCGGGCAGACCGAGAAGCAGTTGTAACAGCCGACACAGCCGACCTTGAACTCGAGATCACCGACCCGGTAGGTGGTCTTGACCCGGGGGGATTTGTCCGCCAGCTCGAGAAGGTTGCCGGGGCAGGTCTGGACGCAGAGGCCGCAGCCGGTGCAGCGCTCGGGGTTTACGGTCCAGGCGCAGAACTCGGCCGGGGGGATATGGGTTTTGCGAAAACGCTCAAGGAACATGGAAACCTCCTGTTTGGCATAATATTAGCATCTTATCAATCACCAAATCAGACATTTTTGATCCGAAAATCTCCCCTGACCCCTCTCTTGATAAAGAGGGGGATAAGATAATTTTAAGGGCGAGGAAGTTGAATAGGAAAAAATCGCTTGCTTGCTTCGGATATGAGGCTCATTCATACTGAAAAAACGGAGATGAATCGTGAACAAGTCGTCTGATTTTGAATTCATTCGCATGGACGAAGCCCACGTCCGCATTCCCAAGCAGGGGAAGATGCGGGTGGACGGGATCATCTACGCCGACGAAACCATCATGAAAGGTTTGGCCGGAGACCAAAGCCCGGTGCAAGTGGCCAACGTGGCCCAGCTTCCGGGGATCCTCAAGTATTCCCTGGCGATGCCGGACATCCACTGGGGCTACGGTTTCCCGATCGGCGGGGTGGCGGCCTTCGACCTTTCCGAGGGAGTGGTTTCGCCCGGCGGGGTGGGCTACGACATCAATTGCGGGGTGCGCCTGATCCGCTCGGAGCTGGAAAAGAAGGATCTCGAAGGCAAGGTTGCCCAGATTGTTTCCGCCCTTTTTTCCTCCATTCCCTCCGGGGTGGGCTCCAAGGGCCCGATCAAGCTTTCCGCGCACGAGGAGCGGGATGTCCTCTCCCAGGGGGCGGCCTGGGCGGTCGGCCAGGGTTTTGGCGAAAAGGAGGATTTAACCCACATCGAGGAAGGCGGGAAGATGGGAGGGGCGAACCCGGAGGTGGTCAGTCCCAAGGCCAAGGAGCGGGGCCGGCCCCAGCTTGGCACGCTCGGCTCCGGGAATCACTTTGTCGAGATCGATTACGTGGCCGAAATTTATGACGAGGCGGTGGCCCGGGTTTTCGGATTGTTTAAAGACCAGGTTGTGATCCAGGTCCACACCGGGTCCCGGGGACTGGGGCACCAGGTCTGCGACGATTACATCCGGGTCCTCTCCGAGGCCGCCCGCAAATATAAGATCGAGCTTCCCGACCGCCAGCTCTGCTGCGCCCCGATCGACTCGAAGGAGGGCCGGGAATACCTGGGGGCGATGGCGGCGGCGGTCAACTACGCCTTCGCCAACCGCCAGATAATCACTCATTGGGTCCGCGAGTCTTTCTCCCAGGCTCTCGGGCAGGCGCCGGGAAAAATCGGGCTGTCGCTGGTTTACGACGTGGCCCACAACATCGCCAAGATCGAGACCCACACGGTTGAGGGCCGGGAGCGTAAGGTTTGCGTCCACCGCAAGGGGGCGACCCGGGCCTTTCCGGCGGGGCATCCCGCGGTGCCCGAGGATTACCGGAAGGTAGGACAACCGGTGCTAATCCCGGGGGACATGGGCCGGGAAAGTTTTGTTCTGGTCGGCACGCCCCGGGCGATGGAGGAATCCTGGGGCTCGGCCTGCCACGGGGCCGGGCGGGTCATGTCCCGCACCGAGGCGATCAAAAGGGCCCGGGGGCGTTCGATCGCCCGCGAGCTGGAAGATCTCAACATTGTGGTGATGGCCTCCAGCCGCGAAACTTTATCGGAGGAGATGCCGGAGGCTTATAAAGAAGTAGCCAACGTGGTCGATTGCGTCCAGGCGGCCGGGATCGCCCGCAAAGTGGCGAGGCTCAAGCCGATGGGGGTCATCAAGGGGTAAGCGCAAAGCGCAAAGAGCAAAGAGCAAAGCGCAAAGCGCAAAGCGCAAAAAGCATAGGTCAGAGGTGAAAGGTCAAAGGTCAAAGATCAAAGGGCAAAGCACCGGATGAATCTTATAAAACCATCAGCTGGATGCTATAAGCCATATGCAATTTTATGTATTATCGGCATAGTGAGAACCGGAGAATGAAAAAGGGGAAGAAATCAACGCGGAAACCGGGCCAGAAGGTTAAAAGGATGAAAGGGGAGGATCGGCGGAAGCTCATCCTCCGGACCGCCCAGCGGATTTTCGCCGAGGAAACCTATCACGGGGCGACCACCGCCAAGATCGCACGGGCGGTGGGAGTGACGGAGCCGACCATTTATCTTCACTTCCCGAGCAAAAAGGCTTTGTTTCTCGAGGTGATGAAGGACGTGCGCAGATTCATTCTGGTCACCACTTCACATATTTTGAATCAGGGCGGTGACCTGCGGGAGCGGTATGGCCGGATTTTCGATTCATATTATCAGTATACGACCGAGGTCAACGCGAACGTTTCGAAGATCTGGATTAACGCGATCAGCGTGAACGATCCGGATATCCAGGCCAGCCTGCGGGACTTCATGGAAGAGATCGTCGGGTTATTTTCACGGGATATCCGGGCGGCCGCGGAGGAGGACAAGATTAACCTGGATTACCTGCCGGAGGTGCTGGCGCGGATCCTGGTGGCGGTGTCGGTGGGGCAGGAAATGATGATCGCGATCGGGGCGGGGAAAGACCGGGGCTGGGTGTCGGAAGGGGTGAAGGGCATGCTCCTGGGCTGGAGCTGGGGGCGGAAAATGAGAGAAAACTCCTCAAAAAGTGAGAAGTGAAAGGGAATTTACGATTGACGAATGACGATTGACGAATGAAAATCAAAACGTAAAATTCAACGGAAGCACGAAAACCACTCTCTGATCGCCTGTTTACTTTCCATTTGTTATTCCTTATTTCGCAATCGTCAATCTGCAATCGTCAATCGTAAATTTTTCAAAGGACTTTCCCTCCCTTTTTCAAGCGATCGTAAAGATAGATGTTGTAGAGCAGCTGGAAGTTACACCCGGCGCAGTATTCCCCCAACTCCAGGGTGCCATCCAGCAGGTGGTGATGGACCTGGCCGTTTACATAAAGCTTTTTCCGGATGAAATCGAGGATGCGGGCGGCCCGGGTCAGGTAGATTTCCTCCCCGGTGATCTGGTAAAGGAGAAGGTCGGTGTAAATGAGGTAATTGGCTCCGGAGAGGGGGATGTATTTGTGGTCATAATGTACCTGTTCAAGCTGCTGGTAAGCGGCAAAGTAACGGGGGTCGTACTCGGCGGCGAGGTAGCCCCCGGATTCATCATCAAAAAGATTTTCCATCGCTTCCATCACGCCTTTCGCCTGGTCCAGGTAGGCGGATTCTTTCGTGACCAGGTGGGCGCGCAGTAACCCCTGAACGGTACAGACGCTGGAATAAAGGTAAAGAAAGTCTTCCGAGTTGATCATGTAACGGAAATTTTTCCGCGCCGGGTCGTAAGCAAGGTCATCCAGCTTGGAGATGATGGCGAGTCCGGTGTCGGTGAGACCCTCGCGGTCTTCGGCCTCTGGGAGGGAAAGCGGATACTGGAGGAAAAAGCCCGCCAGGCCTCCGAAAATGGTGGTGGGCCCGTACCAGGGGATATTAATATTCATGAGATAATCCATTTTCAGGAGGCTCGGGGATTCCGTGACCAAGGGGGAGAAGATGGCGAAATATTTACGAATGGCCTCGAGGTATTCCGGCCGGCGGGTGGATTCGTAAGCTTTGAAGAGGCCGGCAATCCCGATGTAAACCTCGGAAAGCTTGGTCGCGTCATCCAGGGAGGAAATGATGCCGGACTCTGAGAGGCCGTCGATCAGGGTGATTTCCCGGGCCGCCATCTCGGCCGCGATGGCCAGCTCCCGTTCCGAGGCGCGCCCTTCGAGCGCGAGGGAGAAGACCAGGGCCGGGTAATAAGCGTTGGAATCCCCCTCGTCGGGAAGAACGTCACCGTTTTCGTAATCGGCGCAGCCGGCGCAGATGACCTGGCCTGTCAGATACCGGCTGATCCCATTGTAAAGATCATCGTAATTTTCAATCGGGCCGTAATCCTTGATTCCTCCCCCTCCCCCGCAGCTGGCCAGGAGTAAGAACATGACCATGATAGCTTTCTGCTTGATTGCCTGATTCATTTTTTATAAAAGCACCCTTTTCAATTACCCTGTTGCTACCATTATAATTTATCCGGCGATTTATTAGACAGGGAGGTATTTTTCCCGAATTATGGCTACGATGGAAATAACCGCCAATTTAATTCCGGCGCTGATTCTTGCCTCCGCGGCCGGGCTTTGCACCACGATCGGGAGCTTCCTCGGCCTGATCGTGAAAAGGCCCTCGCCCCGTTATTTGAGCGCGGCCCTGGGTTTTTCCGCGGGGGTGATGATCATGGTTTCCTTCCTTGAGCTTTTGCCGGAGGGAATCAAGGCGATCGGGTTCTTCCCGGCCCAACTCGGTTTCTTCGGGGGGATCGCGGTATTTTTCCTGATCGATTTCTTCGTTCCGCACGAATATGCCGGTCACGTAGACCATGTTCCAAAAGGTGAAGGAAAGAAGATCTACCGGACCGGTTTGCTCCTCGCGGTCGGGATCGGAATCCATAACTTCCCCGAGGGGATGGCTACTCTTTCCGGCTCCCTGGTGGATCTCCGTCTGGGCTTGGCCATCGCCATCGCGGTGGCCCTGCACAACATCCCCGAGGGGCTCGCTGTTTCGATTCCGGTTTATGCGGCTACCGGCAGCCGCAAAAAGGCATTTTTCTGGTCATTCCTGGCCGGGTTGGCCGAGCCTTTGGGGGCCGGCTTGGCTGCCCTCCTGCTTTTTCCTTTCTTTTCGCCCGCGCTTTTAGGGGCTTTACTTTCGGTGGCGGCAGGGATCATGGTTTTCATCTCCATTGATGAATTGATTCCCATTTCTTATTCGCTGGGGGAGGAACACGTTCCCATCCTGGCCGTGGTCCTGGGCATGGCGTTGATGGCCTTAAGCCTGGGGATTTTGAGGTGAACCCGCGGGAGAATAATATGAACGTTTACGAAAAATTGCGAGAGCTTCTGGACAAGCATCCCACCGGCTGTCCGCCGGCCCCGGAGATCATCGAGATCCTGAAAATCCTCTTCAGTCCGGAGGAAGCCAAGGTAGCCCTGGGGCTGGGTTTCCGCCCCTTCCCGCTGAAGGCCATCGCCAAGAGGTCCGGGGTCAATCCGGAGGAAGCGAAGAAGCGCCTCGAATCCCTTTCCGACAAGGGGATGGTTTTTTACAAGGAGAGGGAAGGGGAAAGGCAGTACGCCCTGGTCCCGATCATGCCCGGGGTGTTCGAGTTTCCCTTTATGAGAGGGGACAAAAACCCCACCCTGGACAAGCTGGCCCCCCTCTGGCGTCAATACATGGAGACAATGTGCAAGGAATTCGGCTCCCCCTCCATGCCTTTTTCCCGGATCATCCCGATCGGAGAGGAAGTCGCGAGCGAGCACGGGACCCTTCCTTACGAAAAGGTTTACGAGATGATCGACCGGGCCAAGGTCGTGGGGGTGGCCCACTGCGCCTGCCGGAGAACGATGCAAAAATGCGACGCTCCCACCGAGGCCTGCATGCTTTTTGACGACACCTGCACCTTCCTGGTGGAGAAGGGATACGGCCGGTATTTAACCAAGGACGAGATGAAGAAAATGCTCCGGGAGTATGACGAGAGGGGCCTGGTCCATCAGGTCAACAACGCCCAGGACCGGCTGACCTTCATCTGCAACTGCTGTACCTGCTGCTGCGGGCTTTTGCGGGCGATGACCGTTTACGGGAACCCTAACGTGCTTTCCAATTCTGGTTTTGTCCCTCAGCTGGATCCGAAGGCCTGCACCGGCTGCGGCATCTGCGTGGAAGAGAGATGCCCGATGAAGGCGCTCACGATGAAGAATGATCTGCCGGTTCTGAACCAAAAGCGATGTATCGGTTGCGGGCTGTGCGTGACCGGGTGCCCGGAGAAAGCCCTGAAACTGGTGCGCGGGAAGAAAGCCAAGGAGGTCGCCCCCTCCAACCGGGA
>JAPLJI010000029.1 GCA_026388655.1 Pseudomonadota bacterium | reverse complement strand
GGGTTGGATCGGGACCGGGGCGGTCACGCAATCCACCCCCAGGTATTTCCAAGCCAGATCCTTGATTTGGGGGATACGCTCCAGAATCTTCTGCTCGCCCAGGTGCCGGATATCCAGGTAAACGTAATCCTGCCCGTTGATCCCGCGGCCTTCGTCCACCTCGGTCTGGATCGAGCGGGAGATCACGTCGCGGGGGGCGAGTTCCATCTTCCCCGGGGCGTATTTTTCCATGAACCTCTGGCCGAGGTTGTTGACCAGGTAGGCGCCTTCCCCGCGCGCGCCCTCGGAGAGAAGAATCCCCTGCTTGTACAGGCCGGTGGGATGGAACTGAACGAACTCGATATCCTCGATCGGGATTCCGGCCTGCACCGCGAGGGCCAGGCCGTCGCCGGTATTGGCGAGCGCGTTGGTGGTGATCTTAAAGGCCCGGCCGTACCCGCCGGTGCCCAGGATCACGGCCTTGGCGTGGAAAATATGGAGCCCGCCGTTCTGCAGGTCCCAGGCCACCAGGCCGCGGCAGACCCCGTCGCGGATGATCAGGTTCATGATGTAAAACTCGGGAAAAAACTTCACATCCTCCTTGACGCACTGCTCGTACAGGGTGTGGAGGAGGACATGGCCGGTATAGTCCATGCAGTAAACCGCCCGGGGCCGGGAATGCCCGCCGAAGGGGCGCTGGGCCATCCGGCCGTCGGCCAGGCGGTCGAAGGGAACCCCGAAGTGCTCATACTCGTAAATGATCTCGGGGGCTTCCGAAATCAGGATCTCGATGGCGTCCTGATCGCCCAGGTAGTCGCTCCCCTTGACCGTATCGAAGATGTGCTCTTCGAGGGAATCGGGGGAGGCGTTCCCCAGGGCCGCCGCGATCCCGCCCTGCGCCGCCCCGGAGTGGGAGCGGGTCGGATAAACCTTGGTCAGGACACAGGCGTTGGACACCGGGCTGACTTCGAGGGCCGCCCGCAGGCCGGCCAGGCCGGCGCCAACCACCACCACGTCGTACTGATGTTTCGTTGTTTTCATTGTTGATTGCCGATCCGGATTGTTAGTATCCAATTTTTTACCTATGCCTTAAACGGAATTACCGTTAAAAGCCCCAGGGTGAGGAGAATCCCCGCCAGACACAGAAGCAGGGATACAACCACTACCTTGAGCCAATCCTTTTTAATGTAGTCCGAGGCGATCATCCAGACCCCGTTCAGGCCGTGAAATACCCCCAGGACCAGGAAGAGGGAATCAATTATCTTCCACAAGGGGGTGGCCACCCTCTTCGCCACCAGCTCGTAGGAAAGTTCATGCCCGCCCAGGGTGAAATGCTCCACCAGCATATGGGTCAGCAATAATCCCAGGAGGACGAAGCCGGAGAACCTTTGCAGGAACCAGATAAAAACCCCGCCGTTTTTGTAACTGTATTTATGCATGTTCCTGACCTTCTTTTCGGTTAAGGTAACAGCCCTTTAAAAATCGGATTCTGTAAAAGATACCACGGGAAGAGCTCCAGCCCCCCGAGAACACACAGGACAAAACTCAGGGCGATCACCCACCAGAACATCTTTTCCTGGTGGCGCACCCCGATCCCGAGATCCACGAGGAGAACCCGCATCCCGTTCAGGGAATGATAGACGATGGCCGCCAGCAGGCCGATCTCCCCGATCCGGAAGGCGGGATGCATGAGGAGCTTCATCATCTGGTCAAACTCCTCCGGGCTCTTCCCCAGGTGATGGGTGACCCAGACATGGAGCGTCAGATAAAAAATCAGGGCCCCCCCGGTGACCCGGTGCAGGAGCCAGGCAATCGTCCCCGAGTGCCAGGCATATTTGGTAAACGGAATCTCCAGTCTCATGATAAAACCCCTTTCTTCCTAAATTCCAATCACCAAATCCCAATTACCAAACAAATCCCAAGCATCAAATCCCAATTAACAAATTCATGGTTTTTTAATTGGTCATTGGGATTTAGACGTTTGCTTGGAATTTGGAACTTGGTCATTGGTCATTTACTTTTGATACTTCTTGACCCCTTCCTCGTAAAGGTCCGCCCCGGTGACATCGTTGATCACCACCAGGGGAAAATCCTCGACCTCCAAAAGGTTGACGGCTTCCGGGCCCAGCTCCGGGTAGGCCAGGACCTGGCCCTTCTTCACCACCCGGGCGATCAG
>JAPLJI010000023.1 GCA_026388655.1 Pseudomonadota bacterium | reverse complement strand
ATGGACGGCCTCCGGGTCATGCCCCTCTCCGAGGCGGTCAAGGAAGGGGACATCTTCTGCACGGTCACGGGCAACACCACCGTGATCGGGGCGGAGCATTTCAAGCGGATCAAGGACGGGGCGATCGTCGCCAACTCCGGGCACTTCAACGTCGAGATCGACATCCCGGCGTTGGAGAAAATGAGCAAGCGGAAGCGGAAGCTCCGGGACTTCCTCGAGGAATACACCCTGCCCAACGGGCGGCGGGTTTACCTCCTGGGGGAGGGACGGCTGGTGAACCTAGCGGTGGCCGAGGGCCATCCGGCGATGGTGATGGACATGAGCTTCGCCAACCAGGCCCTGGCGGTCGAATACCTGGTGAAAAACCGGGGCCGCCTGAAGCCCCAGGTCTACAACGTTCCCGCCGATCTTGACCGGGAGATCGCCCGGACCAAGCTGGCCTCCATGGGGATCGAGATCGACCGCCTGACCCCGGCGCAGGAGAAGTATCTCTCCGCCTGGGAGGAAGGAACCTAAACGCTTAATCCGGAACTCGAAGTCCTAATTTCTAATGTCGAATATCGAATAATCGGGTTACGTTGATCGGTTGAGCTGCTCGCATCGTCTATCGGTTGCGTCATTCGTTTTTTAAAACCCGTAACCGTAAAACCCAACCGAAACGAGCCGCGCAACCGTAACCGATAAATATATTTTTTGTTGTATTGAGATTTGATAGTGGGCGCTTGGATATTAGCAATTCGCGATTTGATCGGAATCGTCTTGATCCACGCGACGGGATTTGAGCTTCGGGTTTTTTTCCCATGCGGGTGATTGGCGGCGAGCTTTCCGGGCGGAGATTTTCGGGCCCCGGGAAATTGCCGGTCCGGCCGACCGGGGACAACGTGCGGGAGTCGCTCTTCGGGATCCTCGGCCGGGCGGTGGAAGACAAAATGGTCCTGGATCTTTTCGCGGGGGTGGGCAGTCTCGGGATCGAGGCGCTCTCCCGGGGAGCTAGGGCGGCGGTGTTCGTGGAAGCCGAACCCCGGACCGCCCGGATCATCCGGGAAAACCTGGAGACCCTCGGGCTTTCCGGGCGCGCCCGGATCCTGATCCTCCCGGTGACCCGGGCCCTTCGGAAACTCGAAAAGGAGGGCGGGAGATTCGACCTGGTCTTCCTGGACCCCCCCTACGAACAGGGCCTCGCCGAGCCGGTTTTGACTTGGCTTTCCTATTCGGTTATTTTGAGTCCGGACGGGGTGGTGATCCTGGAACATGGAGCCAGGGAAAAGATCAAGCCGCGATACGATTCGCTGGTGCGCGGGTGGGAAAAACGTTATGGGTCGAAAATGATTTCCGGGTTCAACTTTTTTAATACTTAATGATGAGCGAAAGGGGAAATCGAAAAATGAAAAGCGCGATCTATCCGGGTTCATTCGATCCGCTCACCTATGGGCACATCAACATTATCAACCGGGGCCGGAAGATTTTTGACCGGGTGGTGGTGGCGGTGGCCGGGAACATGTCCAAGAACACCACCTTCACCATTGACGAAAGGGCGGACATTATCAGGGAGCTTTTCCGCGGGGTCAAGGGGGTGGAAGTGGTTTCCTTCCGGGGACTCCTGGTCAATTACATGTCCCGGCGGGGGATCCGCACCATCCTCCGGGGCCTCCGCACCTTCTCGGATTTCGAGTATGAGTTCCAGATGGCGATGGGAAACAAGAAACTGGCCCAGGAAGTGGAAACCCTGTTCATGATCACCGAGGGCGAATATTCCTATATCAGTTCCTCGATCATCAAGGAAATCGTGGCCCTGGGCGGCTCGGCGCGGGGAATGGTCCCGCCCCTGGTGGAGAAGAAACTGCGGGAAAAACTCCGGGCCGAGCGCGCGGCGGTTAGGCGGGGACGCTGAAATGGACTGGCTGGCTGAACGGGCCAAACGGATCAAGCCTTCCGCCACCCTGGCGGTGACCGCCCGGGCCAACGCGCTCAAGGCCCAGGGCGTGGACGTGATCGGCTTCGGGGCCGGGGAACCTGATTTTGACACCCCCGACCCGATCAAGGAAGCCGCCTGGAAGGCCCTCCGCGAGGGGTTCACCAAGTACACCCCCGTAGGGGGGATCGACGCGCTCAAGGACGCCATCATCGAGCGGTTCAAGCAGGACAGCGGGATCTCCTATGACCGGAAACAGATCCTGGTTTCCTGCGGGGCCAAGCATTCCCTTTACAACCTTTTCATGGCCGTGCTGAATCCCGGGGACGAGGTGCTCATCCCCGCGCCCTGCTGGGTTTCCTACCCGGACATGGTCCAGCTGGCCGACGCCGTTCCGGTTTTAATCCCGAGCACGGAAAAGGACGGTTTCCGGATCAAGCCGGAGGTCCTGAAAAGCCGGATCACGAAAAAGACCCGCGCCCTGATCATCAACAGCCCCTCGAATCCCACCGGTTCGGCCTACACCGAGAACGAGCTCCGGGCGCTGGCCGAGCCGGCGGTGGAAGCCGGCCTCCTGATCATCTCCGACGAGATATACGGGAAGCTGGTTTACGACGGCTTCCGCTTCGTTTCGGTCGGTTCCCTTTCGGAAAAAATTCGGAAGAGCGCGGTAATCGTGGACGGGGTCTCCAAGAGCTACTCGATGACCGGCTGGCGGATCGGTTACGCCGCCGGCCCCGCCGAGGTCATCTCCGCCATGACCAACATCCAGAGCCAGTCCACCTCGAACCCCACCTCCTTCGCCCAGAAGGGGGCCCTGGAGGCCCTCTCGGGCCCGCAGGATTTCGTCGGGAAAATGCGGGAGGAGTTCTCCCGCCGCCGCGATTACATCGTGGGCCGGCTCAACGCGATGCCGGGGGTGACCTGCTCGAAGCCCCAGGGGGCTTTTTACGTTTTCCCCAACGTGGCGACGCACTTCGGGAAATCCGACCAGGGGAAAAAGCTCCTGGGCTCCAACGATCTTGCCACCTACCTTCTGGAAAAGGCTCACGTGGCGGTGGTGGCCGGGGTGGAGTTCGGGTCGGACCAGCATGTCCGGCTTTCCTACGCCACCTCGATGAAGCAGATCGAGGAAGGCATGAACCGGATCGAAGCCGCGTTAAAAAAGCTGGCTTAGGCCGGTGAAAACATTCTTACTGATACTTGATTGATGACCAATTTCTGCTTGGAACAGCACCGGCAAATCCCAATCCCGCCAGGGCGGGACCGATAACCAAACAAGCATCCATAAACGAGAAACAATTACCAAACCCCAAGAGCAATCTGAAAACCACAAAATTATTTTTGATTTATTTCATTTAAGTTTGGTTATTAAAATTTGGTCATTGGTAATTGATTTATGAGACCCACCCGGATCATCAGCAGGGAGGACAGGCGCCGCGCCTTTTTCATCGCTTTTTTCGCGGCGGTAGCCTGGCTTTCCTTCCTCTGGTTGGCCGGGATCCTGGTGCCAAGGATCCACGAGCGGGTCGTGCTTTTCGGCGTCTTTGCCTTCGTAACGGCCCTGATTTTCGGGGGCGTCGTTTATTTTCTCATCCGCCGTTTCTTCCAGATCCCGGTCAAGGAGTTGGACCAGGAAATCAATCGCGTGATCGAATCCGATTTCCTTCCCCGCCTCGACGAGAGAAAGGACGACGGGCTCGACCGGATCCGCCAGGCTTTCAACCGGGTTTTCCGGGAGATGACCGAGATCAAGGCCAAGGAAGCCGACTGGGAACAGATCCAGGAGGTGGAAAAGCGGGAGCACGAACTCCGGGTCGGCCTGGCGGACAAGAGCGCCCTGGTGGAGAAGACCAACCGGGAGCTGGCCGACCGGCTCCGCGAGCTTTACCTCCTGAACGAGATCAGCCAGACGGTCAACTCGAGCCTGAGCCTGGAGGAGATCCTGAAGAGCATTACCAACGTGGTCGGCAAAACCATGGGCTACAAGGAATTCGTGGTGTTTTTAATCGATGAGGATGGCGAGGGCCTCACGGTCAAGGCCACCTTCGGGGTGCCCCGTTCCGCCCGGCTGGAGGGAATGCGGTTCACGCTCGGGGAAGGGGTGAGCGGGATGGTGGCGAAGACTGGGAAGCGGATCCTGATCCGGGACACGAGCAAGGACGAACGCTACCTGCACTACAAGGGGAAGAAGCCGGAGGACGGCTCCTTCCTTTCCATCCCGGGGAAAAGCCGGGGGAAGGTCCAGGGGGTTTTCAATTTCTTCCGTCCGCAGATAGACGGCTTCAGCGTGCCGGAGATGCGGCTTTTG
>JAPLJI010000109.1 GCA_026388655.1 Pseudomonadota bacterium | reverse complement strand
CGACCTGGTCGAGGACCAGATCACCTACCCGATCGTCTCGGCCTTGGTCTCCACCCCCGGGGTGAAAACCGTCCGGGGGATCTCCGACCTGGGCTTCTCCTACGTCTACGTGATTTTCAACGAGGGGACGGACATCTACTGGGCCCGCTCGCGGGTTCTGGAATACCTCCAGCAGATCGGCGGCAAGCTTCCGCCGGGGGTGAGCCCGGCCCTGGGCCCGGACGCCACCGGCCTGGGCTGGGTTTACGAATACGCCCTGGTGGACCGGACCGGGAATTCCGACCTGGGTTCCCTCCGCACGCTCCAGGACTGCTACCTGCGTTACGAGCTTTCCTCCGTGGAAGGGGTGGCCGAGGTGGCCTCGGTGGGCGGGTTCGTCAAGCAATACCAGGTGAATCTCGATCCCAACAAGCTGGTGGCCTACAACCTCTCCATCCGCGACGTGATCATGAAGATCCAGGCCTCGAACCGGGACGTGGATGGGAGGGTCCTGGAATTCTCCGGCCGGGAATACATGGTCCGGGGCCGGGGTTATCTCAAGTCAATTTCCGATTTGCAGCAAGTCGTGGTGGGGGTAAGCTCCAACGGGACCCCCGTCCTCCTGGGTGACGTCGCCAGTGTGGTGGTGGGTTCCGACCTCCGCCGCGGGGTGGTGGAGCTGAACGGCGAGGGCGAGGTGGTGGGCGGGATTGTGGTGATGCGGACAGGCGAGAACGCCCTCGCGGTCATCAACCGGGTCAAGACCCGGATCGAGAGCATCAAGGGTTCCCTTCCGGAGGGCGTGGAGATCGTCACCACCTACGACCGTTCGGAACTGGTGAAAAGGGCGATTTCCACCCTGAAACAGAAACTGATCGAGGAGGGTGTCATCGTCAGCCTGGTCAGCATCCTCTTCCTCTACCACTTCCGTTCGGCGCTGGTGGTCATCATCATGCTCCCGATCGCGGTTCTCCTGGCCTTTATCCCGATGTTCTTCCTGAAGGTCACCGCCAACATCATGTCGCTCGGCGGGATCGCGATCGCGATCGGGGCGATGGTGGACGCCGCGATCGTGATGATCGAGAACGCCCACAAGCATCTCGAGCGCGCGGGACCCGGAGCGGACCGGAAGGAGATCATCCTCCGGGCCGCTCAGCAGGTGGGGCGTCCCCTTTTCTTGTCTCTCCTGGTGATTACGGTTTCCTTCCTCCCGGTTTTCGTCCTGGAGGCCCAGGAGGGCCGGCTCTTCCGCCCCCTGGCCTTTACCAAGGTCTTCGCCATGTTCTTCGCCGCGCTTTTGTCCGTGAGCCTGGTGCCGGCGATCATGGATTTCTTCGTCCGGGGCAAGATCACCCCCGAGGCGAAAAACCCGGTCACCCGCGGGCTGATCCGGCTCTACCATCCCCTGGTGGAAAAGGTTCTCGCGCACCGAGGGGCCACGGTGGCAATCGCCGGGGCCGTCCTGCTGGCCAGCGCGGTCTGCTGGCTCGTTTTCCCCCGGCATTCCGAGTTCATGCCTCCTTTAAATGAAGGAACCATTCTTTACATGCCGATGACCAGCCCCGGCATCTCTGTAACCGAGGCGGGCCGCCTGCTCCAGGTGCAGGACAAGATTATCAAGAGCTTCCCCGAGGTCCAGTCGGTTTTCGGGAAATCCGGGCGGGCGGATACCGCCACCGATCCGGCCCCCTTCAGCATGATGGAGACCACGATCGTCCTGAAGCCAAAGAAGGAATGGCGGAAGGGGATGACCCTGGAAAAACTGATCGCGGAGATGAACCAGGCCCTCACCCTGCCCGGGGTTTCCAACGCGGGGGCCTTCACGATGCCGATCAAGGCCCGGGTGGATATGCTCAGCACCGGGATCAGGTCGCCCCTGGGGATCAGGATCTCGGGTGATGACCTCGAAATGGTCCAGCGGCTCGGGGAGCACATCAGCATGGCCTTGCAGGTGGTGAAGGGGACGAAGAGCGTTTACGCCGAAAAGGCGGCGGAAGGTTATTTCGTGGATATCGGAATCTTGCGGGAGGCGATCGCGCGTTATGGGCTGACGATTGATGACGTGGAAGAGGTGATCCAGTCGGCCATCGGGGGAATGAACGTCACCACCACGATCGAGGGCCGGGAGCGTTACCCGGTAAATGTCCGCTTGAGCCGCGAATTCAGGGATGACATCGAAAGATTAAAGCGGGTTCAGGTGCCCGCGGGCGGGGGCCGGTTTATTCCCCTGGAGCAATTGGCGGAGATCAAGCAGGCCACCGGGCCCGCCATGATTCGGGATGAAAACGGGTTTCGGACCGCGTATATATATATTGATGCGGGCGGACGCGATATCGCCGACTATGTGAAGGAGGCCAACGCCAAAATTGCCGAGCATCTGCAGATGCCCACCGGTTACACGCTTAACTGGACGGGGCAGTATGAAAACCTGGAGAGGGTCAAGAAAAGGCTCACCCTGGTTATTCCCCTGGTGCTTTTACTCGTATTTCTCCTTTTGTATTTCAACAAGAAATCGGTCCCCGAGGTTTTGATCGTTCTCCTGGCCGTGCCCTTCTCCCTGGTGGGGGCGATCTGGATTTTATACATTCTTGACTACAACCTGAGCGTGGCGGTCTGGGTGGGGATTATCGCCTTGCTCGGGGTGGACGCCGAAACCGGGGTGGTGATGCTCATCTATTTGGATGAGTCATACAACCGCCATAAGAGCGAGGGGCGACTCTCAAGCCTGGCCGACCTGACCCGGGCCGTCTCGGAGGGCGCAGTCCAGAGGATCAGGCCCAAGATCATGACCGTGGCCGCGATCGCCCTGGGCCTTCTGCCGATCATGTGGAGCCAGGGGACGGGGGCGGAGGTGATGAAACGAATCGCCGCCCCGATGATCGGCGGCATTTTGACCTCCGCCTTGATGGAGCTTCTCGTCTATCCCGCGATCTATCATCTTTGGAAGGAAAAATCCCTTGATAGGTGATAGGTCATAGGTGATGGGTGATGGGTGGCTCAGACTTTTTCACGGCTACGTCGGGCTCGCAGAGCTCGGTAGCCGCAACCTTTAGGTTGCGTCCCTTTTCTTAATTGTCATTCCCGTGGAAACGGGAATCCAGAAATCATTTGATAATATTCCTCTCCCCCTTGTGGGGAGAGGCGAGGTGAGGGGGCCATTTAAAATCCTTTTCACTTATGCCTGTCACCCATCACCTGTCACCTGAAAATTAAACTTGTCCCACTTTCCCCGCTTCTGTCATATAATATTCAAAAGAACTATGGCAGACCCCGACGCCGGTTTTATTTCAACCCGAAACTAGAACTCATACTAATGAAAAAGAAAATCAAAGTTATCCCCACCGAAAGGATTGAGCGATCGATCCTCCTGATCCGCGGCCAGAAAGTGAGAAAAAGAAGGGGTCAGCCCTTGATATTGGATATTGTTGGGGATAGAATGATGGAAAATTAAGAAAACAACATCAGGAGGGATAAACGCCATGGCCAGACCGTTGCGGGTTGAATATGAGGGGGCATTTTATCATGTGACCTCCCGGGGGAATGAGAAGAAGGAGATCTTTTCCGCGCCGGAGGATTACGAGCAGTTTAAGACCTATCTTTACGAGGCCCGGGAGAAGTTCGGTTATAAACTCCATGCCTATGTTTTGATGACCAATCATTTTCATTTATTGATCGAGACGCCGGAGGCCAACCTGAATCGGCTGATGCATTATATTAACGGATCGTATACGGGATATTTCAATCGTCATAACCGGCGGGTGGGGCATTTGTTACAGGGGAGATATAAGGCAATCCTGGTGGATCGAGATAATTATCTGGAGGAATTGAGCCGGTATATGCATTTGAACCCGGTGCGGGCCAGGATGGTAGAAAAGCCGGAGGATTATGCTTATTCAAGTTACCGATCATACATATTTCCGGCGGGAGAGAGCATCGTGGATCGGGATATGATCCTGGGGATGGTATCTAATAAGCCCAAGGAGGCGTTCGAGAGATACCGGTATTTTACGGAACGGGAGATCGGGCAGGAAGTTGAGAATCCTTTGAAGAAGGTATACGCGGGGATGATTTTGGGTGAGGAGCGATTTATCAAGTCGGCCCTGAAGCGGGCGAAGGAGACGTGGGAGGGAAAGCAGGAGATATCGCACCGGAGGAAGATGAATCCGGTGTCGGGGTCGGAGGAGATTCTGGAACTCATTTGCGATGCTTATAAAGTTCCCCGGGAAGAGGTTTTGCTGAAGAGAGGGGAGATCCGGAATCTGGCGATTTATCTTTTGAAGAGGTATTCCGGTTTGACGAATCGTCAGATTGGAGACATGTTCGGGGGTATCAGTTTTTCGGCGGTATCGAAGTTGGTTAAGCGATATTCCCCGCGGGTTGCAGAAGATCGGAAGCTGGGGAAGAAAATCGAGGCGCTTTTGTCCAATGTCAAGGGCTGACCCCTTATTTTGCGGTGGGGAGAGGAGATAAAGAGGATGTTTTCCGCCTCGTAGCAGGGGAGGGGATTGAAAATCTGGGTAACCGGGGTTACTTCTTGCTGCTTTTTGCCAGGCCGAAGAAAAAATCGGTTATTGAGCTTATCTTGCTTAGGATAAACGATAAACGGCGGCCTTGGTGGACCCCTCTTTTTTAATCAGCCCGGCCTGGACCAAAGGTTTCATAAGTTTGCTGAGATGACTGCGGGTCATCCCCAGCGAGCGTGCCAGCTCGCCTCCGCCCAGACGGGGCGACTCAGCGAGGATCCGCAGGATTCTTTCCTGTTTCCGATTGAGGGTGATTTTTGTCTCCGGACCTTGCGTGCGCAGGGTTTGAATGCGCTGCTGGGTTTTCCGGAGGGTTTCGACGATTCCTTCCCCTACGTACTCCAGCCAGGAAGTGAGATCATCCGCCTGACCCCGCACCTTCTGGATTTCACGATAGTATCGTTCCCGATCTTGGTCGAAGAATTCGTCCAGGGCAAAGATGTGGTTGGTATCGAATCCCCGGCTGAAAAGGATCCAGGATTCCAGGAGCCGGGCCGCCCGGCCGTTCCCGTCGCTGAACGGATGGATCGAAACCAGGCGGTGATGGGCGACGGCGGCCACAATCACCGCGTGTTCTCTCCAGGCGGGGCGGGAATACGGCCATTTTAACAGAGACCGAGTGAGAATAGGAGCTGCCTCAGGGGGAGGCGGTTGATAAATTATCCGGTTCCCCCGAAAGACGGCGTTCGGCCGGGTCTTGTAGGCGCCGGATTCCGATCCCGGGAGGATTCCCTGGGACAGGAGTTTGTGGAGATGGAGCAGATCTCTTTCTCCGATCAGCCGGGAAGGGCTTCTTTTCCAGATCCAGCGGAGCGCGGCAAAATAATTCAAAACCTCTCTCCGGGCCGGATCAGCTGTCTCCAGGTTCTGCCTTCCCCGGGCGAGATCTTGAACTTCCGGTAGGGTTAAGGGGTTCCCTTCGATGCGGGTGGAGTAATGCGCCAGGCGCACCAGGGCGTCGCGCTGGGTCGGCGCAATCCAGGAGACATCCACGGACTGCTCCTGGATCCAGGCGCATAAGGCGGAAGCCCGGCCCAGGTCTTGGACCAGCCAGGCCGAGCGCTGGAAGCGGGGCTCGTATTTTACGGTCATGATTAAATTCTATAAAAACCGCAGCTTAATTGTCAACTAATTGTTTCCATATTTGTCGCCAGGGATTATAACCGGCGGGGGCCAGAACAGAAATATTCTTTAACGAGGAAGCCAGAGAAGGGAGCCATGTTTAAAATCCAGAATATCTTGTTAAAAACTGAATCGGGACATAGGCTTATTAATAAGGAGAGATGCTGACATGCCTGAAGCTAAAAACCGAAAACGAAAAAAATCTTTGCCGAAAAAGTTTCCCACCGGGGTGGAAATTCTTCACGACCCGTTTCTGAACAAGGGTACGGCGTTCACCGAAGCGGAACGTGAGGCCCTGGGGCTCGAAGGGCTCTTACCACCGCGGGTGATGACGATCCGGGAGCAGGCCGCGCGGGTGATGGAAAATGTCCGCCTGAAGTCCTCCAACCTGGAACGATACAATTTTATGATCGATCTCCAGGACCGAAACCGGGCTTTGTTCTACCGGGTGGTGATAGATAACCTCCGGGAAATGATGCCGATCATTTACACCCCGACAGTCGGCAGTGCTTGCCAGGAATACGCCCATATTTTCCGCCGGCCCCGGGGCATTTATATCTCGGCCAACGACCGGGGTAAGGTGCAACATCATCTGAAAAACTGGGCTTTTAAGGATATCCGCATCATCGTGGTCACGGACGGCGAGCGGATCCTGGGACTGGGGGACCTGGGCGCCAACGGTATGGGCATCCCCGTGGGCAAGCTGGCGCTTTATACGGCCTGCGCGGGCATTCACCCGCAACTAAGTCTGCCGGTGACCCTGGACGTGGGCACGGATAACGCGACGCTGCTCAACGATCCTCTCTATATCGGCATCCCGCGGCGCCGCTTGCGCGGCCAGGCCTATGACGAGCTGATCGATGAGTTCATGAACACGGCCCATAAGCTTTACCCCCATACGCTCATCCAGTTCGAGGATTTCGCCACTGCCAACGCGTTTCGCTTTTTGAAGAAATACCGGGATCGCTTCTGCGTGTTTAACGACGATATCCAGGGAACCGCCGCCGCCACCCTGGCCGGGCTTTATTCCGCCATGCGGATCACCGGGGGCGAGATCAGGAATCAGAGACTCCTTTTTCTCGGCGCGGGTGAAGCGGGCATCGGGATTGCCGACCTGGTTGTCTCCGCTCTGATCGAGGCGGGGCTGACCGGGACGGAAGCGCGCCGGAGGTGCTGGTTTGTCGATTCCCAGGGGCTGGTGGTGAAAAGCCGCCAGGATCTGGCCGAGCACAAGCTTCCGTATGCCCATGACCACGCGTTTCTGCCGGATTTTCTCACCGCCGTCGAGTCGTTGAAGCCGACCGCGATCATCGGGGTTTCGGCCCAGCCGGGAACATTCACGAAAGCCATCGTGGAAGCGATGGCGCGGATCAATAAAAGACCCATCATTCTGGCTCTCTCCAATCCCACCGCCAACGCCGAGTGCACCGCGGCGGAAGCCTACACCTGGACCAAGGGTCGGGCGATTTTCGCCAGCGGAAGCCCGTTTGAGGCCTTAACCATTGACGGTAAGACCTTCGTGCCATCCCAGGGAAACAACGCCTACATTTTCCCGGGGGTGGGGTTGGGGGTGGTCGCCTCGGGGGCTCGGCGGGTGACGGACGGGATGTTTTTTCTCGCCGCCAAAGCCCTGGCCCAGGCGGCTTCTCCGGAAGACATTGAAAAGGGTTGCCTTTATCCGGACATAATCCGGGTCCGCGAGTTTTCCGCGGTCATCGCCGCCGCGGTCGCCGAAGAAGCCTATCGGCGCAAGCTCGCCACCCGGCCGAGGCCCGCAGACCTGTCGGCCTACATTAAGTCTCAAATGTATGAGCCGGAATACCAGGAATATGTGTAGAGATTGATTGACCGCCGACGGCCGACCGCTGACCGCCGATAGAAAAGAGCAGGGAGCATAGAGCAAAGAGCAAAAGGTAGAAAAACAAGGTTGTTTGGTTGTTAGGTGGTTAGAGAAGAAGAGGACAAAAAAAAAGAAAATAATGATGAAAAGACTATGGATAACGCAGGCGGTTCTGGGGGTTTTCTGCGCCGGGGCGCTGTTTGCCTGCGGCAATGGGAATAATACCCCGCCGGTTACGCACAAGATTCTTAAGGGGGTGAGCATCTCCCCAGGAGTTTCTCAGCCGCCGATGTGACCGCTTTCTTTGAAAAGGCCGCCGGGGGCGGGGAGATCATCACCTGGGCCGGCGACTGGAACGAGCTCGATCCCTCAAGGAGCGGGGCCCCGAATGTCCTGGCGGAGATGGCCTCTACCTACGATTATACCCCGCTCACCATCTCACAGTTTTTGATACCGCCAACAAGAATAACTACCTCGCTTACGCGGCCGGCTATGCCGAGAAATACCAGCCCGCTTACATGGCCTTTGGAATCGAGGTGAATATCCTCTTCGAGAAATCCCCGGGGGATTTTGATGATTTTGCCGCCTTTTTCAGCGAGGTTTACGACGCCGTGAAGGCGGTATCCCCGGATACCAAGGTGTTTACCGTTTTCCAGCTGGAAAAAATGAAGGGGCTTTCCGGCGGCCTTTTTGGGGGCGTAAATGACCCAGCGCAGGCTGAGTGGCCGCTCCTCGACCGGTTCCCGAAATCTGACCTGGCCGCCTTTACCACGTATCCATGCCTGATCTACAAGGACCCCGCGGATATCCCAGCGGGCTACTACGCGGAAATCATCTCCCACACCGTGAACCCGGTCGCCTTCACCGAGATCGGCTGGTATGCCGCGGCCAGCCCGGCCGGCTGGGAGAGCAGTGACGAGGAACAGGCCCGGTTTGTCGATACCTTTTTCAACCTGATCAAAGAGGTAGAACCGGAGATGGCGATCTGGAGCTTTCTTTTCGACCCGAATACCACCGTGCCTTTCCAGACCATGGGTTTATGCCGGAGTGACGGGACTTGCAGGCCGGGGTGGGAGAGGTGGGAAGAGGCGAAATAGCAGGGAGCAGGGAGCACGGAGCAAAGAGCAAAGGGGTAGCCGCAGGCTTTAGCCTGCGTGGTGGCGAAAAAGCAGAGGGCAGGGAGCACGGTGCAAGGGCAAAAGACAGGAAAAGAAGGTGGTGAGGTAGTTTGGTGGTTAGAAAAATCAGATAGACCAGAAAATGTTATTAACGCCATGCTCCCTCCGGGCCGTAGGCCCATACGGGCCGGAGGCTATGCCCCTTGCCCCTTGCCATTCATAGACCAGACATGATCCGACCGTGTGTCAGTAAAGATTTCAAGGCGATCTTCCAGATTGTTAACGACGCCGCAGAGGTTTATAAGGGAGTCATCCCGGCGGATTGCTGGAAAGAACCTTATATGCTCAAATCCGAACTCAGGATCGAGATCGATTCAGGGGTGATTCTCTGGGGGTATGAAAAAAAGAAAGAATTGCTGGGCGTGATGGGGATCCAGCATGTCATCGATGACCGCCTGGCAAAACCAGGGAATCGGGAGAAGATTGTCGCGGCATATGGTGAATCAGACCAAGCGCCCGCTCCTGGTGGGAACCTGGGCGGCCGCGACCTGGGCGATTAGTTTCTATGAGAAAAACGGGTTCAGCCTGGTGACACCGGAAGAAAAGGACCGGTTATTGAAAAGATACTGGAAAATATCGCCCCGGCAGATCGAGACTTCCGTCGTTCTTCAAAAACCGGCAAGAGGCGAGAGCTAATAGACAAGAGGCACGGATTTTTTTGTAGTATGCCGATTCACGTGTCCCGTTACTGGGCGGGATCGGCGGTTTTTGAAAGCCCGATAAATCGGGCAACTACGAAAGGCGAGATTGCTTCGCTCCCTCCGTTCGCTCGCAATGACCCTTCACGAAGATTCGTTTAAAAAAAAGCCGCAGGCTTTAGCCTGCGCAAGCAAAGAACAAAGCACAAAGACAGAAGTAAAAAGTAAAAAAACTTGCCTGCCCCGCCGCTCTGGCTGCCGGCTATCTGTCATTCCGCATTCCAATGGTGATGTCATTCCCGTCCCGCATCAGAGTGCGGGATAAACTCCAGCGGGAATCCGCCCATGCCGTCATTCCCGCGAAAGCGGGAATCCAGGTTTCCTGAAAGAATCGGCTATTATTGCTCCCTGCTTTTTTCTTGCCCCGCCGCTCTGGCTGCCGCCTACCGGTTTCCGACCTTTTGTCCCCCAGTTTGACATTTATTTAAAACCAGCAGAAGATCATTTTATATATACCTTGAAGGGAAGAGTTGGTGATTTTCGATTCCCAAAAAGAATATAAATTAATTCCGGAAAATCCACTGGTATTGTGTCTTGGTGCCGAAAGGAGCAGGACGCGGCGCAAACTACGTTTTGAAACCAGGGGGTACTAATGCCTGAATCATCCGATAATCATCCGATGTTTTATCGGAATCATCCGACGATTCCAACTCCAAGCAGCATGGACGATTCATCCGATAATCGTCCGGCTATTCCGGCAATTCATCCGACCCAAGCTGCGAATCTGCCGATAATCTACCGAATTTTCTGCGGAATCTGCCGATGTGGCCGCCGAAACGTGGGCCACAAATCGTCAGATAATCGTCAGATGACTCGTCATAATCATCCGATGGTCCGGATTTCCACGCGCTCAGGTAGGCATGAATCAATCGATAATCTATCGATCAGATGCCAGAATCTATCGATGGGCACGCTGAGGGCGCGTCTGAATCGGCCGACAATCGACCGATCCGGCCATTTCAAGACTGTCCCGAATCTTCCGATGGGTCAATTTCCTAATGATTAAAAATGGAAAAGGAGTGCGATCTTGAAGAAATTAGAAGCGTCGGAGAAGCCGCTGGGCAAGTGGGATAATATTGACCGGATTATGCGCGAATGCGGGTATGTGTACAATCCGGCAGAGATGAAGTGGTATAACCACGATCTGCGCACCGCCTGGAGCATGAATTCGTTAACGGAAAATTTTGCATCCGAGACAGAATTTGAAGAATATGCTCGGAAACAAGCTGCAGATCCGAGTTCCCTTCGAAACACTCAGCGTCAAATTGCATCGTTAATGGATGAGGCAGTTAAGGACAAGAAATCACCAAGTAAAAAGGATAACTAATATGAAGTTAAAAGAATTAATGGAGGCAAAAAAAGCCCTAAGATTACTTTTCAATTTTGGGGTTAAACTTATAATTAAAGGAGTCAATCATGGAAAACATAATATGCTCACCAGATGAATGTCCTAAACATCTCCCCTATAAAGATAGAATTGATTGTGATTATGGAACTTACAAAATTATAGAATCAAACGTCCAGACTGGATCAAGGCACAGGTAAAAAGGCATGAAAAATAATAAAATCCCTCTGAAATTATTATTCCTATTATTAACGGTTTTTGTATTTTTTTCTTTTCCCCGGTTTTCTTCGGGGGAAGATAAAGAAGTCCTGATTATTTTTAATGTGGAATTAAAAGGCATAGCTCCCAAGCCTGTTCAGCCGGAAGTTTTGACGGATGCTATCACTGCCGAATTCGCTAAAGCGGGTAATTTTAGCATCGTGGACCGAGGCACCATCTACTATTACTTCAAACAGATTCAGGAAAAGACCAAAAAATCCTGTGATGATGTGGAGTGTTTGACCGACCTGGCAGCCCAGCTCGATGCCGGATTTTATATTGTAACGGAGGTAAATAAATCCGGGGATAAGTGCAGTATTTCCTCAAAGCTTTATAAACGCAAACCAGGAACGTTACTTTATTTCGTCGAGCAAACCGAGACTAATGATTCTCCTTGTAAGGCTGAAGATTTAAAGAAATCAGCCGGACTTATGGGGATGAGGCTTTCCGGTCTCGAAGTAGTAAAAGGAGAAAAAACGACATCTTCTCCCTTATCACCGGGAAAGGACTTGGAACTAAAAAAACCAATTGATGAAGGTTACGGAACCTTGGTATTAGACACCAATCCGGAAGAATGTCAGATCTACATTGATTCCGAAGGCTATGGAGTTACTCCCCAAACCATTCAAAAAGTTCCCGCAGGAGACAGAACCATTGTTTTAGCCAAGGATGGTTTTTCGACAACAACTGAGGTGATCCGGATGCTGAAAGGCCAGAGGGTTGTTTTGAATAAAAATCTGGCCCCGCAGATGGGAAGCATAAAAATCAGTCTCTTGTCGCCGGTCTTCAGCCCCCAGGAGAAACAAAAACCTCAGATTTATTTAGACGGGAAGTACAAAGGTGTTTTAGCCGCGGAGAACCCTTTTGAAATAAAGGGAATTTTGGTCGGTGCTCATACGGTGAAAATCGAGCATCCGGATTATCAAACAAAAGAGGAGGAGATCGTAGTCCGTAATAACTCTACCGAGGAAATGAGCGTAGAGCTCGCCGGCAAGCCGGGGAAGATTCTGGTTGTTTCGACCCCTTTGAAAGCGAAGGTATCGGTGGATGGGGTGGAGGGAGGGGAAACGCCATATTCGGCATCCTTGCCTCCGGGCAAACACAAAATCATTGTGGTGTTGTCGGGATATAAATCTCAGGAAAAAGAGATCGAAATCAATCCGAACAAGTCTTTGAGCCTCAATTTTGGTTTGGAAGCTTTGCCAAAGGGGCAGGTGGATGTAGGGGAGGGGCTTGCCCCCTCCCGGGATATGATTCTCATCCCCGCCGGGGAATTCATGATGGGCTGCAATAGCGCGGTGGACAATCAATGCGGTAACAATGAGAAACCCTATCACCGGATTTCCTTGGATTCTTATTACATAGATAAATACGAGCTGACGGTGGATCAGTATGCCCAATGTGTACAGGCGGGGAAGTGCTCGAACCCGGGCACCGGTCAATACTGCAATTGGGGGAACTCGGGCCGGGGGAATCATCCGGTCAACTGCGTGGACTGGGATCAAGCCGATTCTTATTGCGGATGGGCGGGGAAGCGATTGCCCACGGAGGCGGAATGGGAGAAGGCGGCGCGGGGAACGGACGGGAGGAAATATCCCTGGGGGAATCAGACGGCCACCTGTGATTATGCGGTGATGAGCCAGGGAGGGAATGGATGCGGGTGTGATTCCACTTGGTCGGTGGGGAGTAAGACAGCCGGAGCGAGTCTGTATGGGGTGATGGATATGGCCGGGAATGTTTGGGAGTGGGTTCAGGACTGGTATGAGGGAGGTTATTACAAGAATTCCCCGGCGCAGAATCCGCAGGGGCCTTCGTCTGGCCGCTACCGGGTTTTGCGCGGCGGGTCGTGGGACTTCACCAACTACCTGCGCGTCGCGAACCGCAGCCACAACCTCCCGTCGCTCCGGCTCAACGGCTACGGGTTTCGTTGCGTTCGGCCGGCCAAATGAAGTTATTGAGAATAGATGTAAATCAACAAGTACGTATGTTACATAAAATGGTAATTGCTCTAAATCCTAATAGATTTCATAATTCATACGAATTGAGCCTCAATGATTTAAGCTGGCTTGAATTAAATATTGATCACAAAAATCCCCAAGAAATTATCATATACTTAACTAATAAATGGTTTGACGAAGACAAAAGGCCCAAGGATAAAATCAGTATAGCTAGTGCTGCCGTAGAGTATACGAGGAAAAATTTCTTTTCATTATATGCAGATAACCCGACCGATAGAAATCTTTTTGAAGATTATATCAAGCTATCTCCAAGTTTAGAACCCGACAAGTCTCTCATATTATTTGTTGAGTTGTGGCGCGGCTTTACATGTGCAGAGTTAGAAAGGGAACTCGAAACATTGAAAATAAAGCGCCAAGATCTTCGTCGTAAAATTCAAAGCATAGGCAACAAGATCAATCGCAGGATAAATGATGCTCCCCGCGGCAAGCCGCGGGGTATAATCGGAAGGAAGCCTTCCTCCCCGTGGCAAGCCACGGGGAATTCGGCAAAACCCTTGGTTAAAGACAATCATAAAATATATAAATATGAAAAGATTCAGAGGAAACTCGATGAGCTCAGGTCTAAAATTAAACCAATTATTAGCGATGATCACAGGTTCGCGCAAGCGCAACTAATTTTCAATGCGAACAAAAGAAGAGATAAATTAATATCAAATAGATCAATCAACTATTGGATGCAAACTGAACTAGAAAGACTTGACCCGTTATATGTTGATTTTCCGCTAAATCACCTAAATAATTTGCCAGCAAACTTTATACTTCCTCTTCGAAATCTTTGGAAAAATACAAAAAATCGGAAAATCTTATTGGATAAGGCTCGGAATGATATAGATTGGACAGATTTTTTCCAATCCCTGGATAATTATTATGCGAAAAACTTACTAAAAATAAGCGGGGAGCATGAAAAATCTATTGCCGAGATCCAAAATCTTTGGAAAAACGGTAACCATATCGCCATGACTATCCTTGCCATCGTCGTGACTGAAGGTATTATTTGGAATTTCGCACAATACCTAAACAGAAAGAATATCCGAATATTCAAAAAGCACAAAGGGAAGAAATATCCCTATCTTTGGGATAAAAAGAATACGAAGTATAAATCTATAAATCCAAAAACGAAAAGGCCCGAATATTCTAAAAATTATAGGGATAGACTCACTTCTTTGCGAGATCTTATGAAGAAAACCCGCTTGGGAGAATTCTTAGAAGAAGATGTATTCAATTTCTTAGTTGCAGATTATTATGATGTACGAAATGATTTAATGCATGGAAATTTTCACCAAATAGAATTCTCGATAGAAGCTACGGCCGCTCTGCTTGCTCTTTATGGTTTTCTTATTGACATATCTATTTTGAGGCGCTGACCTTGGTTTCAGTTGGGCGAAGCTGTAAAAGCAAGGAGATGATATAAATACAATGTAAGAAATAACTTCCCCAAAAACACAATAAATATCAATGAACAACTCAGAAGATAAATTTGAAAAAGATCAGATTGATAAAGGTCTTATTAAATATAAAGGTAGGTGGGGTACTCCTGAAGAAGTTGAATACTGGAAAAGATTATTTATTGGTCTAACAAGTAATTTTATGGATAGAACACCTCTTGAATTTGAGAATTTTATTGGAGATCTATTTAAGAAAATGGGTTATGAAGTGGATCTTACTCCGTGTTCAAGCGATTACGGAGCAGATGTTATCGCAAAAAACCAAAACGAAACTATTGCTATTCAAGTTAAGCGAAATTCAGTAGGAAATAATGTTGGTGTACAAGAGATTAATCAAGTATTGGGTTCTATGCATTATTATAAAGCCAATAGATCAATCGTAATTACTACTTCGGATTTTACTAAACAAGCTATTAAAGCTTCTGAAAATGCTCCATTAGAATTATGGAATCGGGAAAAATTATATAAAGTTGTTGAAAATTATTGTCTTGATGACTCTTTTAACGTGGTTTCTGATATCGAAGAAAGTATAGTGTATTTTAATAAGGGGGTACATTTAGGTAATAATAATATATATAAAGAAGCAATCGAAGCATATAAATGGGCTTTGCAGATTAATCCAGAAAATTCTGACGCTTGGAATAATTTGGGTGTAATGCAAGGGAAATTGAGTAATATTAAAGAAGAAATCGAGTGTTATGATAAATGTCTACAAATTAATACGAAACACGAATTGGCTCAAAATAATAAAAAGATTGCAGAAGCAAATATTTGTAAAGAAAAAAAACAAATGAATGAGCAAAACAAATTAGAAGTTAATAATTCTAAAACGAGTTCTGAAAATACTATTGAAGTTAACCAAACAATAAGAAATAAATATTTTGAAGTTACATTAGATAGTATAGAATTAAATTATGATTTTACTAGTTTTAATTATTTATTATTTTCAGAAAATATTATTATTGGAACTAAAATAAATATAAAGATTCATAATATTTCAAATAAAATACTTGCTATTTTTCCTCAATTTCATTCTGTTATTATAGACAGCTTTAAGAAGCAATATCCTCCTTTAAAAGGTTTAAATTTTTTCTTTTTACCAATTTTGAATAATAATAATAAAACATCAGTTAATTGCCATGAATCCGATATATATAATGATTCAATTCAAGAAGGTTTTTTAGTATTTCCAAAATTATGTGAAAATGCGGACGTTTTTAGGTTTATTTATAAGGAACAGCGATGGGAATCAGAAAATGAATATATAGATGAAATATTTGATTTTAATATTGAGAATATCACAAAAATGAAGACATAATTATTTATAAAAAACCGGGCAGAATACCTCGCCCGTAAGGGCGGGGTAATTCACTTATGTCGTTGTGGTTCGGGAACGTAGATGATCGCTAGAAAGAATATCCAGGTATACGGTGGATGACTTTGTCTTCTTCTGGAGGATTTTGGCCTAATAACCTTGTTAGACAAATCAGAAAGGAGAAACAAATGAAAGTCTTATCGCTCACGGCCATCGGCTTCTGCGCAAACATAGCCATCGATCAGAGGAAACCATCTCCTTTTTCGTTAGACGACCTTTATCGCGCGTCAGACAGCGGGACTATTGTTGATCTTCTCCAGGAAACCATAGACGACAGTGGTGTCATCGCCCTTCTAGCCGGGAACCCCGACGAAAAGCGCTCTGTCGAGAATGCACTCAATAACGCAACAGGAGCTTTGCGCGGAAGAGAGCTCAGGAAATACGGAATCGGCGACAATCCCCTTTGTATGGTCGTCGCAATTGTGCTCGAAGCAATTCAACAAAATTTTTAAAACATGATGTCTAACCAGGGGCTTTAAATACATGCGGGTGGTTTGCTGGACGTGGTGGTTTGCGGGACGTTCTTGATTTCTTGATTTTTGCCAATTTGGTCATAATCGCTGGAACTCTACCGCCTGGCTTCCCTCGTTTCGATTCCCCTTGAGCTCCGAAGGACGGCCCCTCGCCACCTTTCTTCTGATCATGCTTTTACCCACCGTTCTCTTGATACTTCGACGGCGCTCCAACCCTGCCCTTTAAGGCGGGGGAAAATACGCCACTCAGTATCAACCCTGAGCGTAGTCGAAGGGTTGATTAATTGCCCTTCTTTTTGTACATTTAAATAGACAAAACCGATCAAGGAGGGATAAATGCCGAAATCATTGTCCATCACCGAGGCCCGGAACAAATTAACCGAGCTTCCTGAGAAATTCGTCAGAGAACCCGACAGCGAGGCCATCGCGATTACTCGGCGGGGAACGCCGGTCATGGCGATTCTTTCCTGGGAGTTTTATGAGTCTATCCTCGAAACCATCGAAATAATTTCCGACCCGGATCTCATGGATGCCTTCCGAAAAAGCCTCCAGGAAATCAAGCATGACCGGCTCATCCCGCTGGAAAAAATTAGGGGACGTACTTTACTACTTGACAGGAGGGGAGGGCTGGGTTAAGGTATAGATATGCCGAGAGGACCGAGACTAGATGCACCTGGGGTATTGCACCATGTGATGGCGCGGGGGATAGAGCGCCGGAAGATTTTTATAGAGGAAGAAGATTGCCAGGATTTTGTCGAACGGCTGGGTAGGGTGCTGGGAGAAAGTGGAGGAGTATGTTATGCATGGTCTTTGATACCGAACCATTTTCATTTGTTGCTGCGAACGGGGCAAGGAACATTAATTCGTTTGATGCAGAGGTTGATGACGGGCTATGCGGTTAATTTTAATTTTCGTCATAAGCGGGTTGGTCATTTATTCCAGAACCGGTATAAGTCGATTGTAGTAGAGGAGGAGCCATATTTGCTGGAGCTGGTGAGATACATACATTTGAATCCATTGCGGGCCCGGCTGGTAGCAGGGATGGAGGGATTAGATAGCTACCCCTGGTCAGGCCACGCGGTGCTGTTAGGAAAGCGGAAGCAGGAAGGCCAGGATGTGGAAGAGATTTTGGGGCGGTTCGGGGATCAGGCGGGAAGAGCCCGGAGGCGATATCGGCTATTTGTGGAGGAAGGGATAGAACAGGGCCGACGTCCGGAGTTGCAGGGGGGCGGATTGATCCGGAGCCTGGGTGGCTGGGAAGAAGCCCGGAAGGTCAGAAGGAAGGAAGATTGGGTGATGTCGGACGCGCGGATATTGGGGGGCGGTGATTTTGTATCCCGGGTTTTGAAGGAAACGGCAGTTGGGGAAGTGAAAAAGCCGATTGGGATTTTGGATTTGATGAAGCAGGTATCGGAGATAAAGGGAATTGAATCGGATTCGCTCCGGGGCGGGCGGAAGAATCCAGAGATAACCCGGGTGAGAGCGTTGGTGGTGTATATTGCGGTGGAGAAGATGGGGATACGAGGAATGGAACTGGCGAAGGAGTTGGTTTTAGGCCAGAGTGCGATATCGAGATTGGTAAAGAGGGGAAGAGATATATATTCGCAGTCAGGGGATTTACAGGAGAGGTTGAATTTATCCATTAATCACGAAGTAAAGTACGTCCCCTAAACTCTTATTTTTTTAAAAAAGGAGGGAGAAATGAAAAATGTTTTGATCAGCTTTTTTCTGGCATTATGTATGGTTTTTTCCTGGAGCAATTCATCAAAAGGGGAAGAAGCGGTCAACGCAAATGAAATCTTAGGGCCAGGGACATTTTATATGTCTACCCCAACTATTTCATATGGGATTCAAGACATAGAAGATGGCCCTCAATTTTCTAATTTTTCATTTGAACCCTCTTTCGGATTTTTCTTGGCAAAATATATTCGTTTAGGTATAGGAATTTCTATGGACTACGATAAAACCGAATATCAAGGAGAAAGTTCTTCAAGTACAACCTATTTTATCAGAGGTTCACTCGGAGCAGATTTCCCAGTGACGCAAAGATTATTCTTTGATATAAACACTGGATTTGGCTATTTCGGAATAAGTACCGACGGTGCCGATGATTATAATGGCCCCGCAATTCATTGCGGCGCCGGAATCATGTATTTTATTAATCGCTATATCGCTATTGGCCCAGGCTTTGGATTTACACACGTATTTGAAGATCAATCTATGTCAGTGTATGGGGTAGGATTAGATCTATCTCTCTTTTTCCCAGGTAAAAAATAAAATATCAAAGGTCGCCCCCATTTTCTTTTGGTGTTATTGCTGGGAGAATAAAGGGCTGACAGTCTGTTCGGGAGATTGCCAATGAAAAATATTTTGATTTTAGCCGTGAGTTTGTTTTTGTTCGGTTGTGGTAGTGATAAATTAAAAGATTGCGAGGTTTGTTCGGATAGCACCGAGTGCCTAAGCGGGGTTTGCGTTCAATTTTACGAACAGAATTATGAACATACGCCCGATTTGATGACGGGGTGGTGGACTTGCACGCCTATTGGCTACGCTTGCTCAAGTTATCAGGAACAATATTGTTTTGTTGAGCAGGAGGGATCGGGGGGGGTCCTCCATGATACGCTTGGACAAAGAGAATGCGAGTATTAAGTAAAAAATAATCAATGGTTAAGCGATCTCTCCCTTTGCCTGAGTATTTCCGGGACGTTGTTTCTTAAGCTGGATAATTTTAAGGAAAAAATAAAATTTGCGGGACGAGCCGGATTAACCCGAAATCCTCAGTTGGATTTGTTTCTTCGTCTTCCATGCGTGGATTCTTTTGTAGTGTGCCGATTCATCGGCGGTTTTTAAAAAAGCCCGATAAATCGGGCAACTACATTCAGACGGAGAGCATCAACTGCAATTTTCGATTTAATCTGTCAATATTCTGATTTCAGAACACCTCTCCGGATACTATTGCCATGCCTTCCGTATTTCGGTAATCGGTGACGCTGCCCGTTTTGGCAACGTTATTCGGTTGCGGTTTAAAAACCGATGGACATGATCGAATTACGCAACGGGCTTCGGACTTTTAGGCCCTTGGCCCCTTTTTTCTGATCATGCTTTTACCCGCCTTCGCAGAAGACCACGGGTTTACCCGTGGATGAATGCTCTTTAAGCGGGTAACCCTCCGTAGCTTCCGACTTCGCTAAAGCTATGTCGGACAGGTTGGCGAAGGAGGGTAAGCTTCGGCGGGTTCCGCCCGCCGTAAGCTTGGTGGAGGTGCCACGGCTTTAGCCGAGGGGCTCCACTGCTCTCTTGATTAATTGCCCTTCTTTTTGTACATTTAAATAGACAAAACCGATTAAGGAGGGATAAATGCCTAAATCCTTGTCCATCACCGAAGCCCGGAACAAATTGACCGAGCTTCCCGAGAAATTCTTCAAAGAACCCGACGGCGAGGCCATCGCGGTTACTCGGCGGGGAACACCGGTCATGGCGATTCTTTCCTGGGAGTTTTATGAGTCTATCCTCGAAACCATCGAAATAATTTCCGACCCGGATCTCATGGATGCCTTCCGAAAAAGCCTCCAGGAAATCAAGCATGACCGGCTCATCCCGCTGGAAAAGGTGGGCCGCCGCATCGGCCTTTAAGCGATGGAAGCTCTCCACCGGGTTGTTCTTACGCGCACGGCCGAGGCGATGCTCACGGAGATCGCCGACCGGCGGATCCAGCGTATACTCTTTGACAAAATGAAAAGTCTTTCCCAGGATCCCGATAAGCAGGGAAAACCCTTGTTGGGTGAGCTGGCCGGTTTTCGAAGCGTTCGGGCGGCGGGAGAGCGTTACCGGATTATCTATCGGATCGAAGCGGGAAGAAGGTTGGTGGTGATCATGGCCGTCGGGATCCGGCGGGAAAAAAGTAAATCCGATATATACGAGTTAACCAAGAAACTTATTCGGCTTAAGCTTTTAAGTCCCACCACCGGGTCGGAGAAGCAATAAAAGAATTTTCGGGACGTTATTTCTCAATATACATGATTTAAAGGAAGTCATAATATTTGCGGGGAAATCTATATTAAAGAAAGAATCTATTTTTTAAACTGCCAGTTCGCGTCTAATCGCTTCAGCATTTTATTGAATTCATCGATTTTTTCGGGGGTGTCGAGTTTCGCCTCCACGGGATTTTCCACCCAGAAAATTATGTTCCGGTAATCATTCCTGACCCGTTTCATCATATTCGGTGCGGACCCGCCGCATTACCGATTCGGGCAGTTTCAAGGGATTTTTAGGAGCCGGGAGTCGGCAGCAGGTAACAGGTGAAAGCTGAAAGGTGAAAGGGTAAGGGGCAAAGCGCAAAGCGCAAAGCGCAGAGAGCAAAGAGCAAAGGCAAAAAATTGGAAAAGAAGGTGGCTGGGTTGTTAGGTGGTTAGAGAAGAAGAAAACAAATACAGAAGATGGAAAAAGAAGGGGGAAAGATTCAAGAGAAAATGAACGACTCACGGGGGGAAGGAATTAGGAGGCGCGGCCGGATTTTGTCATTTTAGATATTGGGAGTGTCTTGGGCTGAGCGGGCTCTAGTTTATCGATGATCACCTTGTATTTCTCGTGGATCAGGGCGCGGTCGAAGTCGAATTCTTCCTGTAACAGGGCATCCTTTTCTTCCTGGCTGAAATACTCCATGACCGGGGCCAGGAAATGTTTTTCTTCCTTCCCCATGTGTTTCGGGGCGAAATCAGTTATTTCCTGCAGGAGCTGCTGGATTTCATGGATCGCGCCCTTTTCCCCCTTGGCATAGCGCGTCTTTACGCTGAGCAGACTATCAACCCATTCCCGGATCTTGACATGATCCTCGGCCAATTCCTCCATGATCTTCTGATGTTCGGGGGATAGGTCTTTCTTCTCCAGTCTCCGGAAAAGAATAAATTCCTCCTTGCCGTGATGACACCGGTCGGCGTAGGTCCGAAAGAAATCCGCCGCCGTTTCCAGGAGGGAAAGGTTCACCCGCTTGAGCTGTTGAACGGTTTTCAGCTCTTCGGCCAGCAGTTTGAGCATGCGTTCGATCAAACGGTGCTCGCTCATGAGGGGGTCGATGGGCATCATGCGACGATTTTTCTCATTACCCGCAGCATTAAGGCTACGGCTACATTTATTATCTCAATCTAAACTATTTTTCCTTGATCTGCGGCAGCAAGGTGAGGTTTATCCCTTTCCCGTAAGCCTTGAGCTCGAAGCGAACGGTGCCTTCGACGGTGGTTTCCTTCCCGGAATCGTCCTTGGCCCGGGATTTTCCTTTCATATCGTAGGCCACCAAGCCTCCAGGGACCTTCTCGGAGGTGTAAAAGTCGATTTCGAAGGTGTCGCCCTGCTCGGATTTTCCGGAGATCTGAAGTTTTTGGGCGTCAAAACGGCCGGCGGGGGTTTGCACCGTGGCCCGGCCCACGCTGACATTCACATCGGGCTTGGGCTCCTTGCCTTTTTCTGGCTTCTCGCCCTTGCCGCTTTCGGTCTGATAAACATTTTCCTTTTCCAGGGGGATTTCCTCCGGGGCTTCACCCGGGAACTGGGCCAGGAGGCGAAGCAGCTGTTTCTGCTTGGCGGCGAAGAGTCCCTCGTAGATGGTGATATCATTGTTTTCCTGCCCCCTGACCTCCAGGTGCCACCATTCCTCGTCGGCCTGGGTCTTCTGGGCCAGGCCCTTTTTGATCCAGGCGATGTTGGCGGCGGGTTTTTCCTTCTTATTATCGGTGGCCTGGTACTGCCACTCGGTCCAGTCGCCTACATTGTAAGGATGGTTGTCCAGCACGATCGGGGTCCCGTAGCTGTAGAAGGCCATCGCGAAGGAGGCCTTGACCATGGCCTGGCGCATGGGGGTGAGAAGCTTCTTGGCCACCGCCTCACCGGCTTTCTCCCCGGCCCGGTTCATGGCCCGGTCGGTCACCTGGCCCAGGATTCCGGAACAGCCCAGGAACAGGATTCCCGCCAGCAGGATGCCATATTTTCTCAGGTGCAGGTTTTTCATTTTTTCCTCCTGGTTCGGTCTATTTCCGAACCGCAAGTTTTAATGAACGCATAAATTAAAATCTAAAAACCAGGATGGGGCAAGGCAGGGAAAATCAGGCTATGGATAATTTACGAATGACGAATGACGATTGTAGATTGAAAATCAAAATAATCGTCAATCGTCAATCTGAAATCGTCAATTGGCACATTAGCGATTTTAATGCGCTTCCGCCCAGTTCGGGCCGGAATTGATGTCCACCTTCAGGGGAACCCGGAGCTTGATCACCCCTTCCATCTCCTCCCGGACGAGTTCCCGGACCGCGTCCAGTTCCTTTTCTGGAACCTCGAAAACCAGTTCGTCATGCACCTGGATGATCATCCGGGCTTGAGCGCCTTTTTCCGGCAAACTCTTGGAGATCCGGATCATCGCGGCCTTGATCAGGTCGGCGGCGCTCCCCTGGATGGGGGTGTTGATCGCCATCCTCTCCGCGAAATTCCGGGTGTTTTTATCGGGGCTCTTGAGCTCGGGGAGGGGCCGGCGCCGGCCCCAGAGGGTTGAGACCGCGCCCTTTTCCCGGGCCGCGGCCAGGGTTTCATCCAGGTAGGTTTTCACCCCCCGGTAGCGCTGGAAGTAATCATCAATGATCGCCTGGGCCAGCCTCACCTCCACCCCGAGCTCCCGGGCCAGCCCGTAGGCGCTCATCCCGTAAACGATCCCGAAATTGATTACCTTGGCCCGGCGCCGGAGCTCGTCCAGGGATTCCGCCGCGTTCCCGAAAATCAGGGCGGCGGTGCGCTTGTGCACATCCTCCCCCTTCTCGAAGGATTCGATCAGCAGGGGGTCCCCGGATAGGTGGGCCAGGATCCGGAGCTCGATCTGGGAGTAATCGGCGGAAAGGAGCAGGTGGCCGGCCTCCGCGATGAAAGCCCGGCGGATTTTCCGGCCCTCGGGGGTGCGGATGGGGATGTTCTGGAGGTTGGGATCGCTCGAGGAAAGCCGGCCGGTGGCGGTCACCGCCTGGTTGAAGGAGGCGTGGACCCGGCCGGTCCTGCGGTTGACCAGGGTGGGCAGGGCGTCGACGTAGGTGGATTTCAGCTTGAAGAAGTTGCGGTATTCCACGAGATTCTTGGGCAGGGGGTGGACCAGGGAGAGCTCGGAGAGAACCTCCACGTCGGTGGAGTAGCCGGTCTTGGTTTTCTTCTTGGCCGGGAGCTTGAGCTTTTCAAAGAGAATCTCGGCGAGCTGCTTGGGCGAATTGATGTTAAATACCTCCCCGGCCAGGCGGTGAATCTCTTCCTCCCGGATCTTGAGCTCGGCGGCAAATTCGGCGGAGAGCTTTTTTAAAAGCTCCAGGTCGAGCTTGACCCCGGCCCATTCCATCTCGGCCAGGACGGGGATCAGGGGCAGCTCGAGCTCCCGGAAAAGCCCGTCCAGGCCCTCCTCCCGGAGTTTCTTTTCCAGGAGGCCGGATAAAATCAGGGCCAGGTCGGCGTCCTCGCCGGAATAAACCGCGGCCCGCTCCACCTCGACCTCGTCGAAGCTCCGCGGCGGGGATTTCTTCCCCGTGCCGGTGACTTCTTTATAGGAGATGATGGTGTGACCCAGGTATTCGAGGGCCAGCTCCGCGAGGCCGTGGATCGCCTTCCCGGGGTTGAGCAGGTAGGAGGCTACCATCGGGTCGAAGCCGATCCCGGCCAGGGTGATACCGTAGTTCTTAAAAACCTCGTAGTCGTATTTGATGTTCTGCCCGACCTTTTCGACCGCGGGGTTTTCGAGGATAGGCTTGAGCTTTTCGAGGACCAGGTCGCGGGCGAGCTGGCGGGGGGCGCCGAGGTAGCGGTGGGCGACGGGGAGGTAATAGGCCTCGTGCTCCTTCCAGGAAAGGGAGATCCCCACGATCTCGGCCCCCACCGGGGTTACGACCGGGGTGGCTGGATTGACGGTTTCGAGGTCCACCGAAAACCGGGGGGCCTGCGCCAGCTCCCGGATGATCCGGTCCAGCTCCTCCTCGGCCAAGACGGTTTTATATTCCTGGTAGGAGATGGTTTTTTCCGGGGCGAGCTCGCGGGCGAAGCGGGAGAACTCGAGCTCCCGGAAGAGCTCGGAGAGCCGGGCCCGGTCGGGCTCGGCCGGAGCCAGGGCCGGGAGGGAGATTTCCAGGGGCACGTCGTCCGCCAGGGTGGCGAGTTTTTTCGAGAGCCGGGCCGTTTCGGCGTGCTCCCGCAGGTTTTGCTTTTTCTTTTCCCCGGGGATCCGGTCCAGGTTTTCCAGGACCCCCTCGATCGAGCCGAAGGCCTGGATCAGATCCTTCGCGGTTTTATCCCCGATCCCGGGCACCCCGGGGATGTTGTCGATCGCGTCGCCGGCCAGGCCCAGGATCTCGACCACCTTTTCCGGCCCCACCCCGAATTTTTCCCGGACCTCTTCGGGCCCGGAGAACTTTTCCTTCATCGGGTCGTAGAGCCGGACCCGGTCGGAAACGAGCTGCATCATGTCCTTGTCGCCGGTGACCACCACGAATTCGAGGCCGGGCTGATCCAGCTTTTTTACCAGGGTGGCAATCAGGTCGTCCGCTTCGTAGCCCTCGCGGGAAATGGCGGGGATGCGGAAGGCCTCGACTACCTGGTGGATTTTGGGGATCTGGGGCACGAGTTCGTCGGGCATCTCGGGGCGGTTGGCCTTGTATTCGCGGAAAAGCTCGTCGCGGAAGGTCGGCCCCCGGCTGTCGAACACGATGGCAAAATAATCCGGCTTCACCTCCCGGATGATTTTCAGGATCATCCCGACGAATCCGTAAATGGCGTTGGTGGGGAAACCCTTGGAGGTGCGGAGGTCGCGGATGGCGTGAAAGGCCCGGTAGATGTAGGAGCTGCCGTCGATCAGATAAAGTTTTTTAACTGTGTTTGTCATTCTGAGCTCTGAGCTTGTCGAAGGGCGAAGAATCTCGGTTTGTTTTAATAAATATTATAGTAGATCCTTCGCTTCGCTCAGGATGACAAGGAGAGAAGCACTCAGGATGACAGGGAGAGGGGCAAAATCAAGATGACAGGCATCATTCTGTCATTCTGAGGCGCCAGCCGAAGAATCTCGCATTAATATTTTTTCTTAATACCAGCCATCCGATAAATCTTGCCAATCCGGATTTATTGATTCTATCAAATCAATTTTCTTTTTTCTCAACCAACCTTTTAGCTGTTTTTCTCGGGAAATTGCTTCTTGGATATCGTTGGTTTCTTCATAATAAACCAATTTTGTTATTTGATATTTTTTTGTGAATCCTTCGATCAGGTGGTTTTTATGTTCATAAACACGACGTATAAGATCATTGGTCACCCCGATGTAAAGCGTTCTGGATTTATTTGTCATGATATAAATATAGTAATTTTCCATTTGATAGCTTCGGTTCGGAAAAATCAAAGTCGAGATCCTTCGCTGTGCTCAGGATGACAAGAGGGGAGGGGATCAAGATGACAAATAACAATATGTCATTCTGAACGGAGTGAAGAATCTTGGTTTAGTTTAATAACTATTATAGTAGATCCTTCTCCCGCCGAAGGCGGGATCAGGATGACGGGAGCCGAATAAAAAGGGCGGGCTCGAGAGCCCGCCCGGGATAATCGATCCGGCTTTAGACCGGGAGGTTTTTCTCCACCCACTCCTTCAGGAGCTTCACGTTCATCCGGGCCCGCTCGTAGAACTTGGGGTGCATTTCAATGGCTTTCTGCCTCAGGTCTTTTTCCCGGCCGACCAGCTTCTTGGTCATGTCCACCAGGGTGCCGTAGAGGTCCTTGATCCGGGGGACCCGCTCGGGGTGGCCGACGTAGTCGATGTAGAGGTCCATGATCCCGAGCTCGCGGAAAACGGCCTCGCAGCGGGTATCGGAGCTGACCGAGATCATCGGGATGCCGAAGGGCGAGGCCAGCACGGTGGTGTGGTACCGGGTGGTCACCTGGAACCAGAGCGCGGAGAGGACGCAGACGATGTCGTCCACGGTATTGTCGTCGCTGTGGACGAAGTGGACCCGGTCTTTATGCTTCATTTTCTCGACGATCTGGATGGCGGGGGGGGAATCCATGTGCTCCATCGCGATCATGGCGATGTCCACGTCGTAGGTGTCCACCAGCCAGTCGGAATAACGGGCGGATTCGTCCACGTATTGCCGGCTCGATTTCCGGGCCTCGGGGGTCCAGGACTGGTAGAAGGGCCACTTGTAGAGGTCGGACTTGGCCCCGTAGAGCCGGGGCTTGATCGGCCACCAGAAAAATTCCTTGGGGGCGATCCCGACGATCTTCTTCCGGGCCGGGTCCAGGTTGAGGCGTTTCAGGACCTTTTCCTTGTGCTCCGGGGGCGGGGTGGGATATTCGTAGGCGCCGTCGGCGGTCACGGTGATGGGAACGGTGACCCCGTATTCCCGCATCCGCTTGTAGGCGTCGGGGTTGCGGAGCATCACCAGGTCGACCTTGTTGTTCAGGGTGTACTTGAGGAGCTTCTGGCTCGAGGGCTTCAGGTGACCGCAATCGTTGGCGTAGGCCACCACGCTGTGCCCGCGGCCCTTGGCGGCGATGGCGGCGAAGCAGAACATCCCCAGGAAGAGGGGGGAGAAGTGGTCGATGAAGGTGGAACCCTCGGAGAGCATCAGGATGTCGGTGTCGCGCATGACGAACCACTGCGCGGGGGAAAAAACCGTGCCCGGGCCGACCTCGACCAGCTTGTAGGCCGGGTCGGGGGTGTATCGCCTCTGCTGGTCGATGCTCTGGGTCAGGATGGCCACCTGGCCGAGCCGGGGGCCGAACACCTCCTTCAAGTCCATCAGGGTGGTGTAAAGCTTGGCCTCCGAGCCGGTATTATTCACGCCGTTATAGCCAAAACAGATGACATTTAATTTGGGCTTGCGAACCGCTTCATCTTTCTTCAGTATAACCCGCTCCTTTTTTATTTGGTTTACGAAAGATTTCCATCCGAAGTTTCGATTTATATGTTTTTACCAGAAAATAAAGTCAAAAGAAAGAGGGTTTTTAAAAACAGGTGATAGGTCAAAGGTCAAAGGTGAAAGGTGAAAGGGAAGAGTACAGGGAGCAAGGAGCAGGGAGCATGGAGCTGAGGGTAAGGAGTTTTGAAAATCTCCCTACTTCGCTGAAGCTTCGAAGGGCAGGCCCCCCGCCCCTCTTTTCATAAAGAGGGGAGTTTGAAAGTCCTCCTCATATATATAGATATCCCCCTTTGTCGAAAGGGGGATTGAGGGGGATTTTCGGTTTTGCGCTCTGCCCTATGTTTTTCAAGACAGGTCCACGAACGACCCGATCCGGCGGAGGACGTCCTCCTTATAATTGGGGTTTGAGATGGTTATCCGCACCGCCCCGTTCGGGCAGTAGGTTACGCAGCGCCCGCAGGCCCGGCATTTTTCCGAGTGCACCGCCCGGCCGTCCTTCAGGGTGATGGCGTCGAAGACGCAGGTCTCCACGCAGGTTCCGCAACCTTTGCATTTCTCCGTGACCGTGACGCTCATTCCCTCCACCGGTGGGAAGATCTGGCGGAGATGATCGGGGGAGGCGTGGCGGAAATATCCCATCATGCAGCAGCAGTGACAGCAAAAGCACACGCTCAGGAGCTTCTTCCGGTCGGGCACCAGGAAACCGGTGTTGTCCACGTTAACCTTGCCGGCCAGGGGCAGGAGGCCGAGCGAGACGGCCCGGTCCACGTGCCGGTGCGCCTCTTCCTTGGTGGCGATCCGCCCGAGTCCGGGGGGGAATGACATGGCCGTCTCGCCCATGAAGATGCAGCCCACGTCCTTGGTGAAATGTTCGCACTTGAAGGCAGTCCGGCAGATACACTCGTCCATGATCATGTGATGCTTGGCCCGGTCGATCAGCTCGTGCAGGATGTTTTCCGGGAGGATTTCGTTGGAGGTGGATCCGACATCCTTTCCCACCTTGATGGTCATGGGCGCGATCGGCTCGATTTTCCGGTTGGTCGGCAGGTAGGTAATGCTGTTCTTCTTGGGGCTCAGCCAGGGCCAGGCCATCCGGAGGCCGGGGACCTTGCTGATCAGCGCGATCAGGCCTTCGATGCCCTGCAGCCCCCGCTTGGAAACGGCCGGGGTCCGGTAAAACCAGGTCAAAAGGGACTGCTTGGCGGTGTTCTTCTCCGCCCGTTCCGCGCGGGCCTGGAGAAAGGACCGGAAGGTCTGCTCGGAGGAATATTTCGGGCGCCAGCCGGTGGCGGCCTTGAACTTCTGGTTCAGGCCGAAGATGGTGTACTCGCCCAGGGTGACCCAGCCCGAGCCGGCGGGGAAAAGCCCGAGGGCGAAACCGATCCGGGAGACCACCTTCAGGAGGGGCGTGGGCAGGGGAATGATCTTGACCCCGGCGGCCCGGAAGCACCCCAAGGTCGAGATGGCGTCGTCGGCGGTGAGGTTGTAGACCCCCGGAATATCCTTCTTCAGCGCCAGATGCAGGGCCTCCCCCAGGTCCTCCTCGTGGATGAACTGGTTGTAGGACTGCCGGCCGGCGGGGAGGCTCGAGACCTTGAGGGACCAGAGCTTTGAGAACATGTTGTTGATGCGGGGGCCGCAGAGGAGGCCGGCGCGGAAAATGGTAAGCGTGATCCCGGGGTGGGGCTTGAAGAAATCCTTCACGAAGCTTTCCACTGCGATCTTGTTCGAGTTGTAATAGCTGTCCCGGTTTTCGATCAGGGGGGATTCCTCGGTCAGGCCCAGGGGCTGGAACGGGTGGGAGCCGTAGACGGTCATCGAACTCGTGTAGATGACTTTTTTAACCCCGTTCTGGAGGCAGGCGGAGAAGAGATTCTTCGAGCCGTTGATGTTGATGTCCCGGGTCTTTTCCTTGTCGGCGATCTCCCCGACGATGAAGGCCAGGTGGTAGACCGCGTCCACGCCCTGGAGGAGGCCGGCGATTTTCGGGCTGCGGATGTCCTCCCGGAAGAAAGTCACCTTGGGCGAGGTGCCTTTCCAGGGGGCGACATCAATCCCGATGATTTTCTCGATCTCCGGATCCCGGTCGAGCCGGGGCAGGAGGGTGCCGGCGAAATAGCTGTTCACCCCGGTGATCGCGACGGTCTTTCCCATGGTTGCCCCCTTTATAGAAATATGCTGAGAATACCCCTCAGCTTGCTGGGGGGATGAATCGGCATTGTGTTTAAAATGGATGTCATGACGTTCAATATCATCTTCGAAAATCGCCGGGTTTTAGTGAGGCCGTAATGCCCCACTGCTTGCAGTGGGGATAGGTCTCACGGGGCGATTTTGTTTACTCGTAGGTTTTTTCCACCAACTGGGTTTTCTTGGTAGCCCGCTCGAGCGTCCCGGGCTTGAGCCAGGTTAAGGCGGGCCGGATTTTCAAAAGCTTATGCATCTTTTCCAGGATTTCCTTTTCCAGCCCCGGGAGTTCCTCTTCCCGCACCCCTTCGGCGTATTCGACCTTGAGCTTCAGGGGCGGGACCACCCGGGGGGGCGGCTCGTCCAGGACGATCCGGAAGGAGCCGGTGAGTTTTTCCGGGAAGGAGTGGATCACGCCCTCGATCGCGGCGGGGTAGACCGGCACGCCCTTGATCTTGAGCATGTCGTCGGCCCGGCCTACCACCTTATAGCGGAAGCCGCTCAGGCCGCAGGGGCAGGGCTCGGTGAAGACCTGGTGGATGTCGTTCATGGTGAAGCGGAGGTCGAACCAGACCGCCGCCTCGGGGTGGAGGGAGGTGCCGACCATGATCCCGGTGGCCCCGTGCTCGAGGGGCACGGGCTTTTTGGTCTCCGGGTCGAGGAGCTCGTAGTAGGCCAAGTCGTCGGCCAGCCAGTGCATGCCCTGGTAGACCGGGTGGTCGCAGGAACAGCCGTAGCCCGCGCCCAGGTCGAAGACCCGGGCCCCGTACTCGCGCTCGAGCCGGGCGCGGACATCGGGGATCCCGGCCCCGGGCTCGGCTCCCAGCATCAGGATCTTGAGCCCCAGGGTTTTCACCGGCTCGCCCAGGACCTCGGGGCAGCGCTCGATCAGGTGCAGGGCCAGCGAGGGGGTGCCGGTGAAAATGTTGACATGGAACATCTTCATGAACTGGAGAATCTTTTCGGTGCCCGCCTCCGCCCCGATGGGGAGGAGGGTGATTCCCGGGAACCTGCGGTACCAGAGGATCTGGGGGGTGCCGGCAGCGTGCATGGAAAGGCCGAAGCAGAGGCCGATCCGGTCGCCGGGGCGGACCCCGATCCGCCAGGCGGCCCGGGCCATGATCTCCTGGGAGTCGTCGAGGGCGGCCCCGAAGTTGGGGTAGGGGGTGGGGATGCCGGTCGTCCCCGAGGTGGTGGTGAGGAGGTAAAGGTCGCGCATCCGCTTCTCGCCGAAGAGGTGGAGCATGAGCTTTTCCATGTCGAAGCCGAGTTCGGCCATCGCCTCGCGGATCTCGGCCTGGCCGACTACCGGGATCATCCGGGTGAAGTCGTCGAAGCTCCGGATGTCCCCGGGTTTCAGCCCGGCCTGGTCGAAGTGCTTCCGGTGGAAGGGGGTGTTCTCGTACTGCCACTCCAGCGCTTCCTGGAGCTTCCGCCACTGGAGGTCGCGTATCCCCGGGGTGTTGAGCCGGGGCTCGATTTCCATGTTCCAGTACTTGCGGTCCGGATTGTCCATGTTCACCTCTTTACTTTTTAAGTATATGCAGAGCCATGGCGGCCGCGTCCACCCCCAGGATGCCTCCGCCGTTATGGGTCATCCCGATCCGGGGGTTCCGGGTCTGGCGCGGCCCCGCGGAGCCCCGGAGCTGGTGGACGACCTCGTGGATCTGTCCCAGGCCGGTGGCCCCGATCGGGTGGCCCTTGGAGGCGAGGCCGCCGGAGGTGTTGGCGGGCTTTTTCCCCTCGATCTCGAGGTAGCCCTCGTCGATCCAGCGGGCCGCCTCTCCGCCCGGGCAGATCCCGAGTTCGATCAGGGTAATAATCTCCGAGGGCGAGGTGGTGTCGTGCACCTCGATTACATCGATCTCGTCCGGCCCCACCCCGGCCATCCGGAAGGCCCGGGGCCCGAGGCGCTTGGTCAGGGAATCGTCCAGCCCGGCGGAGAGCTTGCCGCTCCCGACCACGCTGGCCGCGATCCAGACCGGCTTATCCGTGAAGCGGGCCGCCTTTTCCCGGGAGCAGAGGATGGCGGCCGCGGCCCCGTCGCCGATGGGGGCGCACATCATCCGGGTCAGGGGGAAGGAGACATCGCCCGACTGGAGTACCTGCTCGAGGGTGACCTCCTCCTGGTACTGGGCGTTCGGGTTCCGGGCGCCGTTCCGGTGGCTCTTGACTGCGATCCGGGCGAAGTGGTTCTGGGTGAGCCCATACTGTTCCATCACGATCCGGGTGTAGTAGGCGTACATGTCCATGAACACGGAGCGTTTCTCCCCGCTCCCCGTCTTGAGAATCTCCTCGTCCGAGCCCCGGCTGGCCTGGAAGCTTTCCAGGTAGGCCTTGAACATCTCGATGTCCACCGCCGTCCCCAGGGCCGCGAAGGATTTTTTCTTGTCCTGGTCGTAGAGCTTCTCGAAGCCGACGATCAGGACCAGGTCGTAAAGCCCGGACCCGACTGCGTTCCACCCGAGGTGCAGGGCGGTGGAGGAACTGGCGCAGGCGTTCTCGACATTGTACATGGGGATGCCTTCGATCCCGAGGGGCGAGAGGGTGACCTGGGCCTTGATCATCTCCTGGCCGGTCATCAGTCCCGGCACCCCGCTCCCCACATAGGCGGCCTCGATTTCGGGGTAGGAGACCCCGGCGTCCGCGGTCACCTTTTCCACCGCCTCCCGAACCAGATCCTTGATCCCCCGCTCGAGGTGCTTCCCGAAGCGGGTCATGCCCACGCCGACGATGGCTACGTCTCTCATGATTTTTCCCTTCGGTTTCGCGATTACCTTTTTCCGTCATTCCCGACCTGATCGGGAATCCATTTGTTTTTTTCTGGATCCCCCTCCCCGATTTAATCTCTCGAGGACAAGTTTCGCGGGGATGACAATGAACAAACTGACTGAGTGGAAGCATAAACGAATTGGACTGATCAGTCAAGTAGGAAAAGTATCTTCCCGCCGGATATTTACTGGATAAGGTTCAAAATCCGGCCGGGTATCCGCGCCGGGTCTCGCCGGTTACATCGTCAGTAAATACGGGGATTTCCCGGGCGGAGAGGGGAATAAACCGGGACCGGGCCGGGCGCGGGACGGCGGGGCGTATTCAATGTATAGTTAGTGAATAGTTTCCGGATGGCTGGCGGGGGATCAGCCTTTTCGCTTTTCCGGAACCGACAATCCGCGGGTCAGGAGCCCGAAAAGGGTTTTTTTGATCTCGTCCGGGGAAATCTCGGGGTTGACCGCCTGGAGGTAAGAGAGGCTTTCGAAAATCCCGATCAGAAGCGTGCCCACGATCCGCTTGTCCCCGGGCGAGAAGAGGCCCCGCTGAATGCCATTCTCGAAGTCGGATTCGAGGGGACGGCGGATGGAAAGGATGATGTCCTGGCCGAGCTTCCGGACCTTGGGATCCGGGTCCAGGAGCGCCTCCCGGGCGAGATCGATGATCACCGCGAATTCGGAGAGGACGGGGAGGACGGTCTCGGCCCGGAGGATGAGCCGCTTCAGGGGATCCTTTTCCTCCCGGATCTCGGCCAGGCCCCGGGAGAAAAGCTCCCGGAAGATCTGGGGGGCGCATTCGAGGAAAAGCTCCTTCTTGTCGGAGAAATAAAAATAAAAAGTTCCCTTGCCGATGTTCAGGCCCCGGGTCACGTCGCTGACCCGGGTGTTGCGGTACCCCTTTTCGCGGAAGAGGCGGGAGCCTGCCTCCAAAATGGTTTCCCGGGTCTTTATTCCCTTCGGCTTCCGGGGTTCCCGGGAACGGGGCAGGGCGGCTTTTTCCCGGGCGAAGGCGGGGTCGAGCCTGGCCCCGAAGGCCTCCGCGTTTTCCGCTTCGCGGTCGGCGATCATCCGGCGGACGGCCAGGAGCGGAACCCCCCGGCCTTTCACCTCCCGGATGAAGCGGAGTTTTTTCAGGTGGGCTTCATCGTAGTAAGCCATGGTCTTCCCGGTGCGCGCCGGGGAATGCAGAAGCTTCCCGGCCAGGTAGAAGTGGATCGTGCGGCGGGGCAGACCGGATAATTTCTCGAGCTCGGCGATTTTATAATGCTTTATTTCCCGGGGGGCCATTGGTTGCTATCCAGTAACTGTACATAATAATGGATAAGAATAAGGAAGACAAGAACCAGCGGAAACTGTGCGGCCAGGCGAAGAATGTGTGAAAAATAATCTTTTAATGAGTCCGTGGCAAAACACTCGCGTTGTCATTCTGAACCCTGAGCTTGTCGAAGGGTGAAGAATCTCTTTTCCGATGGAGAACTTAAAAATCCAGATCCTTCGTTGCCGCTCAGGATGACAGACAGCGGGTTTTGCAAAGGGTTTATAATCTCAATAACTGACATCGTGTTTTCCGTTCGGCCGAAAAAAACCGGCGGGGGGATGGTCGGGAAAGCGGAAATCATGGGTTTGAGTATTTCTTGACAAGGTAGTCAATTATCGCATATATTTTTCCCAATATCCTTTGAGAAGGGAGAGACAATGGGACTCGAAAAATGGAGATGGGCGAGCCTGCCCCCGGCCGCTTTCCCGCGTTTCCAGCTGGACCCGGGAAAATGCACCGGGTGCGGGCGGTGCGCGGAGGCCTGCCCGATCCAGCTGACCGAGATCGTGGACAAAAAGGCGCGGCCCAACCGGCGCTACGATCATTTCCGCTGCATCGCCTGCGAGAACTGCATGGCGGTCTGCCCCCGGGGCGCGATCCGGATCGAGGGGGAATACCGGGTGGAGAAGGGCTTCTGGAAGAACGCCGATCTTTTCGCGGGCGGGAAGACCTGGCCGGAGCCCCTGCCGGGCTCGCGGGACCGCAAGTTTTCCGAATATGAAAAGGAGCTGACCGAGACCGAGAGGGTGATTTTTAAAAGAAGGAGCGTGCGCCTCTTTCAGAAAAAGCCGGTCAGCCGGGAAGTGGTCAAACGGGTGATCGAAGCGGGGCGCTTCGCCCCCTCGGCGGGAAACAACCAGCCCTGGAAATTCGTGGTGATCGACAACCCGAAAATCATCGACGAGATCGATGTCCTCTGCCGGAAGGTCTGCCGTTTCGGGACCTTCCTGATGTTCCCCCAGGCCTGGCGGGAGAAACAGACCCCGGGGGATCAGAACGCCCGGCTTTCTCTATGGCAGAAGCTCTTCCTGCCCATCTTCGTCCGCCTCAACCCGGGTGAGACCGACCCGCGGGCCCGGGGCGGGATCAACTCGGTGGCGAGCGATCCCAAGTACCATACCTTCTTCCACGCCCCGGCCCTCATCATCATCCTCGCGGACAAGCGGGGGGTGGGGAGTATCGAGCTCGATTCCGGGATCTGCGGCCAGAACATCGTGCTCGCCGCCCATTCCCTGGGGCTCGGAACCTGCTATGTCGCGATCATCACCGCCCTCAGGTTCTTCCCGAAATACCGGAAGCAGCTCGGGATCGGCGACCAGTGGAAGATCGTTACCTCCATCGCCCTCGGCTATCCCCTGGGCAAGGTGGATAATGTGGTGGAACGGGAGCAGGCCAGGATCAGCTGGGTGTGATTGATAGCATAGAGCAAAGAGCATAGGGCAAAGGCAAAAGATAGGAAATGAAACTTGTGGCCCAGACTTCGCTATCCAGCCTTCGCCAAGGCTTCGGCGGACAGGAGCTTCGTCGGGCTCGCAGAGCTCGGTAGCCGCAGGCTTTAGCCTGCGAAAGCAAAGAGCACGGGCAGGGAGGTGATGGGTGATAGGTGATAGGTTATGGGCAAAAGATAGGAAAAGGAATGGTTGGATAAAACGAGATTGCTTCACTCTCTCCATTCGCTCGCAAGGACATTCCACGCAACCTGCTTCATTCAAATTAGGGTAGGGGTTCGATTTATCGAACCCGATTCGGGCTCAATGAATTGAGCCCCTACAGGTTTTAGTCTTTTTTTCCTGCCAGTTCTTTTTCCGCGGCGCGGGCGGCGACCAGGATCGGATCGATCGCCGGCGAGAAGGGCGGGGCGTAGGCAAAATCCAGCTCCGCCAGCTCCTCCACCGTCATCTTTTTATAAACCGCCACCGCCAGGGTATTGATCCGCAGGGCGGCGCCGTCCTTCCCCGCGATCTGGGCGCCCAAGAGGACATGGGATTTCCGGTCGATGATTAATTTGACCAGGATGGACCGGCTCCCGGGATAGATCCGGGTCCGGCTGGCGTCCTCGATCAGCTGGGCATAAACGGAGAAACCAAGCTTCTCCGCTTCCTGAACCAGGAGGCCGGTCTGCCCGATCTCGAGGTCGAAGCACTTGAACTGGGCGGAACCCAGAACTCCCGGATAAGTGACTTTTCCCCCGGCGGCGTTTTCACCCGCCACCCAGCCCTGCTTGTTGGCGACATCCCCGAGGGGCAGGAAAACCGGCCGGCCGGAAACCCGGTGTCTCACTTCGCAGCAGTCCCCGGCGGCGTAGATGCCGGGCAGGCTGGTTTCCTGGCGCTCATTGACCGCGATCGCGCCGGTCGGCCCCAGGGCCACGCCGGCGTCTTTCGCGAGTTTCACCTCCGGGACCACCCCGACACTTAAAAGGACGAGATCGGCCGGGTAATTCCCCCCGGCGGTGACGACTTCCCCGACCCGTCCCTGCGCGCCCTCCTTGAATTCCTTGACCACTACATTGGGGACATATTTGACCCCGTGCTCCTCGAGCTCCTTCCGGACCAGCCCGGCGATCTCGGGCTCAAGCTTGCCCCCGGGCAGAGCATCGTTGTGCAGGATGGTGTTTTCCAATCCGCGACCGCGGAAGGCTTCCGCCATCTCGAGGGCGATAAACCCGGCCCCGATCGAGACCGCCCGCGCCGGTTTCTCGGTATCCAGGAATTTTTTCAGCCGGATCGCCTCTTCCAGGAATTTAAGCCGGAAGACATTGGCAAGATTGCTCCCCGGAAGATCCAGCTCCCGGGGCTTGGCCCCGGTGGCGATGATCAGGCGGTCGTAGGCTTCCTCGATTTCCTTCCCGTTCTCGAGATTCCGGACCCGGAGTTTTTTCGCCCCCGGGTCGATCCCGGCCACTTCGTGTTTAAGGCGGATATCGATTTTCTGCTTTTCCCGGAAGACCTCGGGAGCGCGGGCGATCAGTTTTTCTGGCGATTTTATTACATCCCCGATGTAATAGGGCTCGCTTCAGGCCGAGTAGGAGACGAAGGGGCCCTTTTCGAACAGGACGATTTCCAGGCCGGGGTTGATCCGCCGGGCGCGGCTCGCCGCGCTGGTTCCCCCGGCCACCCCGCCGATGATTAAAAGTCTTTCGGGCATAAAACCTCCAGGTTAGTAAAAAGTGAAAAGTGAAAAGTTAAAAGTTAAAAGAAAAAAAATTAATTAAGACTGATGACTTCGGAATATCAATAAGATGGGTAGCCGCAACCTTCAGGTTGCGCCATTTTCGCAGGCTAAAGAGGCCACCATAAATTTTTATCTGCCATCCTTAATTTGTTGTGGCCGACCTTGGTCGGCTTTGGATGTCGGGCAAGCCAGACCACTACACGCAGGCTGAAGCCTGCGGCTATCGTTTATGATTTGCCATGGTATTTTGAATCGTTGTTCTAGTGGAGGATGGAGAGGTTGTCCTCGGCGGTTTCCCGGTTTTTCAACCCCAACATAATGTTCAGCCGGCAGGTCGGGCAGATCAACAGGTAGCGGGTCAGGTGGACCTCCTCCTCCAGTTCGATGGGGTCGGCTTCTTCCATTTCTCGGAGGATGGCCTGGACCTTGGAGGGGTCGTCGACTTCGGGAAGATGGCCGTCGAAGTCGGCCCAGATCTCGAGCTTGAGGATGTACTTCAGGGATCCCGTAGTCAAAGTGGAACCGCAGAGCTGGCAGGAATGCTTGAGTTCGACTTTAGGCTTCGAGCTCGACATGCCAATAGGCAGCGTCCACGAAATCCAGGAAAAGCTGCCATTCCTTGTAGGGGGTGTTAACCAGGGGCAGGCGGTAAAGCGGGGTCCACTTGGGACGGACCGGCTTCTTGATCAGCTTCATTCCCGCCTCGGCGGGGGTGCGCCCGGCCTTTTTCCGGTTGCAGGCGATGCAGCTGGTCACCACGTTCTCCCAGGTGGAAAGACCGCCGCGGGAACGGGGGTTGACATGATCCAGGTTCAGGTCGGTCCGGGTGAAACGCTTGCCGCAGTACTGGCAGGTATTCTGGTCCCGGGCCAGAATGTTGATCCGGCTGAAACGGACGGTCCGTCTGGGGAAGCGGTCAAAGGAGGTCAGGGCGATCACCCGCGGGACCCGGATGGCCCGGTCCACCAGGCCGATCGTATCGGAGTGGGTGGCTACCGAGAGCTCGCTCCAGCTCTGGAAATCGAAGGTGCGGAACTCCTCATTCACCGCCCGGGCCAGGTCCTGGTAAAGGAGGGAGAAGGCCCTCCGGACCGTGGTCATGTGGAGGGGGATGAAAGAACGGTTCAGGACCAAGACATTGGTGTAGGCGATTACTTGCGGCATGGCCTTAGTGCTTCGATTCGCAGCTACGGTAACGTATTTTTTAAAACCGAACTAAGAATAATGCTCGCTCAGCACTTGCTGAGGATCTCCTGAATGATTACCTCTCCTCCGCAGACCGCGTTTTCCCGGACCAGGATCTCGGCCCGGTCGGCATCGTGGTCGCGAAAGGCTTGAATTATATCACGGTGCTGGGTAATGGAACCCTCCATCCTTCCGCTCATGGTCAGGGCGATCCGGAAGCGCTGGAATTGCTGCACGAGCTGGGTGACGATCTGGCCAAGCTTCGAATTGCCGGCGGCCTGCAGGAAAATATTGTGGAATTCGTTGTGCAGGTTGAAGAGCGAGCGCCAGTGGCTGATCTCCCGCTTGCGGTTGATTTCCTCGTTGATCTGATCCATCCGGTCGATCTGGGCCGGGATGAGCCGGGGGCAGGCCAGGCGCGCGGCGTAGCCTTCCAGGAGACCCTTCACTTCATAAAATTCCCGGACATCCTGCACGGTCAGGGGGCTGACCACCGCGCCCTTCCGGGGGGTAACCGTAAGAAACCCCTCGGCTCCCAGGGAACGGATGGCTTCCCGCAGGGGGGTCCGGCTGACCTTCAGCTTTTCCGCCCACTGGGGCTCGCTCAATTTTTCCCCGGGCCGGACCTGGCCTTTCAGGATGGCATCCCGGAGCTGGTCGGCGATCTGTTCGCTGATTGTTCTGAGCGGGGCTTTAGCCATAGATTGAATTATTAATTAATCACTAGGCTATCGTCAAGATTTACTATGAAATTGCGGGGGTTCGGGGGATTTGCATACAATTCTCGAAACTCAGTTCAGATTAATCAAAACTGGACATCTTGTTTCAAATTTCAAAGCCCAATGTTCAAAACAAGTTCAAATATTAAAGTTCAAATTTCAAATAAAGTTCAAAGCTCAAATGTCAAAACTTTTATTTGTTTGAACTTTGGATTTTGGCATTTGGATTTATGACAATATTTTGTATGCTTAACAAATGGATTCGCTGGCAAAAATAATCCGGACCATCCGGTCCGCGCCGGAACTGAAAAGAAAATCCCCGATCGGGGGAGCGGTGGCCCGGCTGGCCAACCCGGCGGGCGAGTTCCTGGTCAAGGCCGGGATGGGCGAGGATGCCGGCGCCATTCGGGTCCGGGGCGGCTACCTTCTCCTGTCGGCGGATGGGATTTGGCCCCTTTATCTCCAGAAGGATCCTTTTGCGGCCGGCCGGGCCCTGGTCATCGCCAACACCAATGACATCTACGCGATGGGGGGGAAACCCCTGGGGCTGGTGGATGTGATCTCGGTCCCCAATCCCAGGCTGGCGGAACCAATCTTGAGAGGGATAAAAACCGAGATCCGGCGGCTCCGGCTCCCGGTGGTCGGGGGCCATTTGCATCCCGACGCACCCGCTCCCGGCCTGGCCGGGGCGGCGGTGGGCTTGGCCAGGCATTTATTGATGAGCAGCGAGGCCCGGGTTCGGGACGACGTGATCCTGGCGATGGACTTGAGGCGCGGGCGCAGGGGTAAGGGCGGGGCGCGCACCTGGGATACTCATTACTGGAAGAAACCGGATCAAATCCTGGGGGATCTCGGATTACTGTCCCGGATAGCCGGGAAGAAACTCGCCCACGCGGCCAAGGACATAAGCAATGGAGGGGTGGTGACCAGCCTGGGCATGCTCCTCGAAGCGTCGGGCCGGGGCGCGGTGATCACGCTTGAATCGGTCCTTTACCCGGTCCAAAAGTTCTCCATGGCCGATTGGCTTTTGACCTTTCCGTCCTTTGGATTCGTGATTACCGCTCCACCTCCGAAATCCCGCCGGATAGTCCGGATGTTTGACCGGAGGGGGATAAGCGCCGTGGTAATTGGAAAGGTGCTAAAGGAAAAACGCCTCTGGCTTGAATATGAAGGGGAAAGGGAACTGCTTTTCGATTTCCCGCGCAATTCCATCACGGGAATCTCCAAATAAAGGTTCCAAGTTCAATCCTCCTTCGCCAATCCATCCTTCGCTAAAGCTACGGAGGACATGGGCTTCGGAGGACATGGGTTCAAAGTTAAAAACCCTGAACCGTGAACCCTGAACTGAAATCATATTCAATACCTTCCTTATTATTATTGACAAAAGGGATATCTTTACTTTAAAATTTAGTCATTGACCAGTCGGTTTCGAATGACCAGTCAGTTTTTAAAAATCAAATCTACTATGGAAGAAATAAGCAGATCACAAAGAAAAAAGAAGAGAACTTTAGATAAAATCGTAAAGGCTTCTTATGAAGTTTTTTCTTCCCGGGGCCTGTCCCAGGCCACCCTGGAAGAAATAGCGGAGGCGGCGGATATTGGGAAGGGAACCCTTTACGGTCACTTCGAAAGCAAGATGCACCTGATTGTATATCTGGTCCGGCATTCGACCGATGAGCTAATCGACAGCATGAAAATCCGGGTCCAGGAAACCGGCGATCTCCCCGACCGGATCAAGCTCCTGATCCAGGGACAGCTGCAATTTTTCCGGAACAACCAGGGGGCTTTCAAACTGCTTTTCTTCGCCCGGGCGCTGGTCAAGCAGAAAAGCAACGATCCCCTGGTGGAGGAAATCCGGCAGGAGTTCAAACGCTTCATTTTTTTCCTGCGGGAAAGTTTCAACGGGTCCCTGAAAAGCGGCGAGGCCGGGATTCCCCCGGAGGAACTGGCCGTGGCCGTGGCCGGCCTAGTCAGCGGGGCTTTTTCTTTCTGGCTGGTCGAGGGCAACGGTCACGACCTCGAGAAGCGGTCGGACCTCCTGGCGAATATCTTTATCTCCGGCCTCGCGGTTAAGGCCTCCGAGCCCGCTACTAAAACATAGCGGGTGTCCACCGACCGATTTTTTCGGTCATTATTTATCCCGAAAAATGCGATTGAATCCGTTCTTCCGTCCTTCGCGGATGGATTTTTTTGTAGTCTGCCGATTCATCGGCGGTTTTCAAAATCGCCCGATCCCTCCGTTGTCGGGATAAATCCCTCTGAAGTCGGGACAAGTAAATCGGGCAACTACGAAGCATTAGAAAATAACAACTGCATTTTTCGGGTTAAATTAATCCGCCGGACGTTACCCGTTTGACGAAACCAGCGGCGCAACCGATCAACGTAACCCGACCAATCGAGATGTCAGGACCTACGGCCCGGGGGGCAAATCCTTAAAATTTTCCTTCCAGATCAGGCGGGCGCGATCCTGCTCGAGCCGGTTCTCGGGCTCGGCGAGGGGGAGAACGTTCGGCTGGGACTTCAGAACCCAGGCCAGCTCTTCCCGGGCCAGGTCCTTCTGGCTCATCGCCAGGTAGGTCTCCGCCAGGTAAACGCGGTTCATGAAGAAGTTGGGTTCGACCTCGATGGCTTTCTTGAGGAAGTAAACGGATTCCACCAGCTTGAAGTCGATGATCCTCCGGGCGATTTTCGGGATCTCGAAAACAAACCGGCCCCAGTAGCGGTAGACCCCGCCGAAGTAGAAATTGATATTGTCCCGGCTCACCACCATCATGCCCTGGATGGAAGTGCCCAGGCTGAAACTTCCTCCCAGGATTCCTTTTACCAGGGTGAGGCGGCCCTGGCTGACCGTCATCCAGAAATTGCCGCCGATGCTGTCGGGATGGACCCGGATCGCCTCCCGGGCGGCCTGGCTGGATTTGTCGTAGGCGTCCAGGAGCTCTTTCTTTTGGACTTTCTCGACCGCCAGACGGTCGCCCAGCCAGAAGTGGGCGTAGGAAAGCCTGACCCAGTATTCCTCCGAATTCGGAACCTGGGCCAGGATCTTTTCGTAAACCTGGATCAGCTGCCGGGCTTTTTCGACTTCGTAACGCTGCGGGAAGATCTTTTCCGCCTCGGCTTTCAGGCCCGCGAGCGCGTGGTCTTCCGGGGCGGCCCCGGAAAAGTTGCAGAGGAAAAGGACCAGGACGAAAAGCGTCAATTGGGAAATCTTTTTCATGGTTTAATATCCTCTAACTTGGTTAAAAATTATATGATGAATTTTTTACCATGGGTAGTCTCTTCAATGATTCTCATCAGGCGTTGGATTTCGGCGGCTGAGGAAGGAGGGCGGTAATAGCCTGGTGGAATTTGCGGAGAAGGCGAAACAGTTCCGCCCGGTCTTCTTCCGACAAGGCGAAAAAAGCGTTCCGGATCAATTCCAGGTGGGGGGCCGGGACCTGGTCCGCCGTCTCCCTTCCCTTGGCCGTGATTTTTACCAGGATGACGCGGCGGTCATCGGTGGAACGCTGGCGGCTGACCAGCCCCGCCCGTTCCAGGCGGTCGATGATCCCGGTGACGGTGGAGTTGGTCAGGTTGATTTTCACGGAGAGATCGGAAAGCCGGAGGTCGCCGGCGGTTTTCAGCACGCGGAGGACCGTCAGCTGGGGAGTGGTGATCCGGTAGCGGCTGAGAAGCTCGGAGGAGTAGCGGCGGGTTTCCGACATCCACAGGTTAAAGGTGTCGATAAACTGAAAGATTTCTTCGCCATCGGTGATTTTTTTCATAATATTTCTCGCCCGGAAATTTGGGACAAGAAACATTTTCTTCCGGGCGCGGATGATAGTCAAGATGGGCGGTTAAAACTGTTGAAAATCCCGTTTTTTCCGGGGCTCATATTTTCCCCATGAATTCCAAGTTGCGGAGGGGAGAAGATATAAGTGGTGTTGGGTCGAGGCGGAATCAGTTGTAGAAAAATAGTATTTCTGTAATTATTATGAAGATTTTTATCGAGAGGAATTCGCTATGTATATCGTCGTTTGTGTCAAACAGGTCCCCGACACCACCCAGGTGAAGATAGATCCGGTAACTAACACCCTGGTTCGCGAGGGGATTCCCTTCATCATCAACCCTTATGACACCCATGCCCTGGAAGAGAGTCTCAGACTGAAAGAACGTTTTGGATTCAAGGTGGCGGTGATCTCCATGGGCCCGCCCAACACCGAAGCAACCTTGAGAAAAGCCCTGGCCTTGGGAGTGGATGAGGCCATCCTCCTTTCCGACCGGGGTTTCGCGGGAGCGGATACCCTCGCAACCAGCTTCGTCATTTCCGCCGCCATCCAAAAGCTGTCTCGGGAAGCGGAAGTTGGACTGGTGATTTGCGGCAAACAGACGATCGACGGTGACACGGCCCAGGTCGGGCCGGGGATCGCCACCCGCCTCGGTTATCAGCAGCTTACCCTGGTGGATCGGATCGAACATCTTGATGTCGCCGCCAGGAAAATCCGGGTGAGAAGAAAACTCGAAGGCCGGCACGAAATCGTGGAAGCCCCTCTCCCGGCCCTGCTCACCGTGCTCAGGGAAATCAACCATCCCCGCTACCCGAAGGTTCCCCGGAGAATTCTCGCGGAGGAAGCGGAGGTCAAGCTCTGGGATATCAAGGCGCTGGGTCTGGACCCTTCCGCCGTCGGTTTAAAGGGGTCACCCACCACGGTGGTAAAAATCTTCTCCCCCGAACGCCAGATCGGGGAAATTCTCGGGGATGGAATCAAGGATCCCGGAAACGCGGCCGAGCTCCTGCTGCAAAAGCTCAGGCAGAAGGAAATCATCGTTTTTTGACTTATATTTCCGATGGAAAAACCGGTTAAAAAACCTCGGGGCAAAGCCAGGCTGATTGACGGCAAATGCATCGCCTGCGGTGCGCGCTGCCAGAGTGCTTGTCCCACCGACGCCATCGAGATGAATGAGCGCGGCGAGCCGGTCATCGGCGTCGCCAAGTGTATCGGATGTAGCAAGTGCATCAAAATCTGTCCGTCTCAGGCCCTGGAAATATTCTTCACTCCCGAAGAACTGAAAATTTTGGAAGAACTCAAAAAGCAGGCCAAGCCGGGTGCGCTGGCGGAGGAAGTTGAGGAAGAACCGGAGGCGGGGGCTCCGAAAATCTCTTCCTACCGGGGCGTATGGGTTTTTGTCGAGCAGACCGAGGGAGAACCGGCCAAGGTCTCTTGGGAGCTGCTCGGAGTTGGCGCTAATCTGGCCCAGAGCCTGAAGGTGGAGCTGGCCGCCGTCGTGATCGGCCATGGGGTCGAAGGCCTCTGCCACCAGGGTTTCGCCTATGGGGCGCAGAAGGCCTACCTCCTCGAGGCCCCGATTTTCAAATATTACCGCACGGCCTCTTATCTTGAAGGGGTTTGCTATCTGGTGGAAAAATACCAGCCGGAAATCTTGCTCCTGGGCGCCACCGGGCTCGGTCGAGACCTGGGGGGGGCGGTGGCGACCAAGCTGAAAACGGGTCTGACGGCGGACTGCACGGGCCTCTCTATCACCGATAAAGGACACCTCCTGCAAACCCGTCCGGCCTTCGGTGGCAATATCATGGCCAGCATCCTCTGCGAAAAGTTCCGGCCTCAGATGGCCACGGTGCGTCCTCACGTTATGCCGGTGCCGGAATATAAACCCGGACAACAAGGGGAAATCGTCAGGGAAACCTGTCCCATTCAGGAAGAAAGGATCCCGACCAAGGTCCTGGAAATTTTATCCGATGCCAAGCACAAAGGATCAATTGATATTACCGGCGCGGATTTCATCATCTCGGGCGGACGGGGGGTTATGGCCAAGGAAAACTTCGCCCTCCTCCAGGAACTGGCCAACGAGTTGGGCGGGGTGGTGGGGGCTTCCCGCAGCGCGGTGGATGCCGGCTGGATGCCGCCGGAGCGCCAGGTCGGGCAGACCGGAAAGACGGTGAGGCCTAAAGTCTACATCGCCTGCGGAATTTCGGGGGCCATTCAGCATCTCGTCGGGATGCAGGACTCCGATACCATCATCGCGATTAACCGCGATAAAGATGCGCCGATTTTCCAGGTGGCTCACTATGGGATTGTGGGGAATCTCTTTGAAGTTGTGCCCGCGCTCTCCCAACGCATCCGGGCATTGAAAAAACAATTCACCCAGGATCGGAAATGAAGTTCTAAAAATGGGTTCCGCATGCAGTTAAAACAAGCTATTTTCATCTTTTTGTTCGTGGTGGCGATGATTTTATTCGCCCGGAGCTGTTACCAACGTTTCAGCTTGATCTTGCTGGGGAAACCCGAAGACCGCTTTCGCCCTTTTTTCCCCAGAGTCCGGGCTATGCTCGTCTATGCCTTTGGCCAAAGAAGAGTGGTGGCCCGTCTTTTCGGCCTCAATCATTTTGTTATTTTTTGGTCATTCCTGATCCTCCTCGCCGCGAACGGCGAGTTCCTCCTCCACGGGCTTTTCCCGGCAATCAGCCTTTTCTTGCTGCCTCCCTTCGTCTTTCTACCCTTGTCATTTTTCTTCGAGGCTGTTTCTCTGGTTACCCTGCTCAGCATGCTCGTGTCCCTGGCCCGCAGGACCTTTTCCCCGCCCCCGTACCTGACTACCCCCTATGTCAAGGCAAGGAGCTTCGAGGCTTTTCTCATCCTGGGATTTATCACTTTACTGATGATTGCCTTTTTCGGTCTGCATTCCACCGAAATCGCCTTGGGAAAAGAATCGGCCGGCTCCGCCCGGCCCATCTCTTCCCTGCTGGCCGGATCGCTGGCGGGGATTTCCCCTCCGGGCTTGGAACTTCTGGGGGGGGTCTTCTGGTGGCTCCACGCTCTCGTGCTGCTGGCTTTTTTCAACGTCCTCCCGCTGAGCAAGCACATGCATATCCTGACCGCCATTCCCAATTGCTTCTTCCGGAACCTGGATCAGCCGGGCCTCCTGCCCCGGGAGGTATTCGTCAAGGGCAATACCTTCGGGGCGGGCCGGGTGGATTCCTTCTCCTGGAAAGACTTGCTCGATTCCTACTCCTGCACCGAATGCGGGAGATGCCAGGATGTCTGCCCGGCGACGAATACGGGGAAGCCGCTTAATCCCCGCCAGATTGTTCACGCGATCAAAATCAATCTTCTCGAAAACGGGCCGGTTCTAAAAGCAGGCGGGAAGGCCGGGCTTCCCTTAATCGGAGATAACGAGGAAGGCAGCAACCCCGAAAATTCCCTCTGGTCCTGTACCACTTGCGGAGCTTGCATGGAGGTCTGCCCCGTTCTGATCGAACATGTCCCCAAAATTATCCAAATGCGGCGCCATCTGGTGGAAATGGAGTCAAAATTTCCCGAGGAACTTCTCAACTTTTTTGAAAACCTGGAGCAGCGGCACAACCCCTGGGGAATTGCTCCCACCGAGCGTTCGAAATGGGCCTCCGGCCTGGAAATCACGCAGTTTGCGGCCGGGGAAACCGAATATCTTTTCTTCGTGGGATGCGCCGGCGCCTTTGATTCCCGCACCAAGCAGGTTACCTCGGCCATCGCCACGATCCTTAACGCTGCCGGTATATCCTGGGGAATTTTCGGGAAAGAGGAGAAGTGCTGCGGGGACAGCGTCAGAAGGCTGGGAAATGAATTTATTTTCGAGAAAATCGCAAAAGAAAATGTCAGAATCTTTCAGGAAAAAGGGGTCCAAAAGGTTATCACCCAGTGTCCCCATTGCTTTAATACCTTGAAAAACGATTACCAACAGTACGGGCTCAAGCTCGAAGTCATCCACCACAGTGAGCTCATTCACCGCCTTTTGAAGGAAAGAAAAATCAGGCTGGGCCAAAAAGCAACGAGCCTGGGGAGGATCGTTTTTCATGATTCCTGCTACCTGGGGCGACACAATGGCATCTACAACGCCCCGCGCCAGATAATAAAACTCGTGACTGACACCGCTCCGGCCGAGATGAAAAGAAACCGGGAAAATTCCTTCTGCTGCGGCGCCGGGGGGGGCCGCATGTGGATGGAGGAAAGTCTCGGCACCAGAATCAACCTGACCCGCGTTCAAGAGGCTTTAGCCCTGAAACCCGATACCCTCTGCATCACCTGCCCTTACTGCATGACCATGTTTGAAGATGGGTTGAAGGATGAAAAAGCGGAAAACGTTCGGGTCAAGGATATCGCCGAGATCGTCGTCTCCGGTCTCGGCTAGATTCCCCTCATTTTTTTCGCGTTGGTTTTATCCCTGAGCCGGGTGGGCCTTCCTGGCGCTCGGGCTTATCCTGGGATTCATGAACTGGTATGACGCCCGCTCCCGGGCCCGGAAGCAAAAAGGGGCGGCGGGAGAGCCCGCCTAAATCGCCCCGCTGATCAAGCGGGCCTTCAGTAAGTAAAAACTTTTTCAAATTTAATTTCCCCTCGAGCAAGCCATCAAGGAGGAGGGTATGTAGTTATACGATTAGCTGACTTGCGGGAGCTTACCCTACTTCGCCAAGGCTACGTAGGGTTATCCGCCTTCTTTTGCAGGCGGATAAAAAAACATCCGCCCGTGAAGGCGGATGTAATATAGCTAAAACCCGGGAATCCTCGACAGCCGAAAAATTTTTTTACAGGTTTTTCTTGAGGCGGGGAGCCGGGCGGAACCGGACCGTCTTGCTGGCCTGGATCCGGATCTCCTTTCCCGTCTGGGGATTGCGCCCTTTGCGGGCTTTCAGGGATTTCACGACGAAGGTGCCGAAATCGGGATAGACAAAACGCTTGTCCTTTTTAATCGCCTTGACGATTTCGGCGAAAATATTGTCAATGATGGCGTTCATGTCTTTCTTGGAAATCTCTAATTTCTTGTTGCTCTTCGCCACCGCATCGACTAAATCGGCCTTGGTCATGGATCTTCACCTCCTTTACATATTTCCGGGCCGGAATATTGTTCAATCTTAAAGTTTAGGATCATTACTATATCAGGTGAAAATCAGAAATCAAGTGGTAAAATGATCTAAAATAATCACTACCGAGTACGTCGGGCCCAATGCGAATTTCATCCAAATACCTTTTGGCCTTTTTGCTGGTTTCCTGCCTTTCCTGCCGGGAGAAATCCGGTCCCGGCCCGGTCGGCCTTCCCGGCACCCGTTACCCGGTCATGCCCGGTTCGGTTTTCGCGTCCGCGGTCCTGGCCCCGCCGGTCAATCCCTCCGAGGTGAGCCAGGCGGCGGAGATCGTGCCCTTCCGGGAGGTGGAATCGTCCCGGGATCTTTCGGGGGAGTGGCGCTACCTGCCCGACCCCCGCTCGCGGGGGGAGGAGGATTCCCCCCCGTGGTTTTCCCCTGGGCGTGACGATTCCGACTGGGACAGGATTCCCGTGCCCAGCCACTTTGCCCGTTTCGATTCCCGGCTCTCCGACTTTTACCGGCCGGTCTGGTTTCGCCGCCACTTCGCCCTCGAAGAGGAAGCCATCTCCCGGTCCCGGGCCTTCGACCTGGTTTTCGAGGGGGTGGATTACTTCGCCCGGGTCTGGCTGAACGGCAGATTTTTGGGCGAGCATGAGGGTTACTTTAATCCCTTCCGTTTCGAAGTAAGCGGGCTGCTCCAAACCGGGGACAACCTGCTCGTCGTCGAGGTGACCAATCCCTATGATTACGGTTTGAAAGGGGAGGCCCCCTTCCTCGCCCTTTCCGAGAAGATCTGGATCAAGGGGGTTTTGAATTTTCACGACTGCCGCCCCGGGGGGATCATGCTTTCGGCCCGGGAGGCCCAGACCCGGGGAACCGGCGGGATCATCCGGCCGGTGTTCCTGAAGGCTTACGGGCCGCTGACCCTCGATCAGGTTTTCATCACCCCCGAGCTTTCCCCGGATAATTCCCGGGCCACGGTAAAGCTTGAATACATCATTTCCAACCGCACCGGCAAAACCGAGAGCGCCAGCGTGATGACCAGCATCTCCGGGGAAACCTTTGCCTCCCCGGTCACCCGGACGGTGCTGGCCCGGGTCCGGGTGACCCCGGGACCCCACCGCCTTTCCCTCTCCGTCCCGGTGGATGACCCGACGCTCTGGTGGCCGGCCGGCTACCCGGAACTCGGGGACCCCGATCTTTACCGGGCCGAGACCTGGATTTACTCGCCCACGGAGGTCTCCGACCGCCGGGCGGACAACTTCGGGATCCGGACGGTCCGGATGACCGAGACCGGGCCGGAATCATTTATCTGGTATGTCAACGGGGAGCGCCTTTTCCTCCGGGGCTCCACCACCCTGATCCCGACCGGTTACCTGGCCGAGGCCGACGCCCTTTATCCCCGGGACTTCGAACTCCTGCGGGAAGCGGGGATCAACTTTCTCCGGCCCTATTCCCATGTGGATCCCCCGGTTTTTTATGACTACGCCGACCGCTTCGGGGTCGGGATCGTTTCCGAGTTCAGCCTCCAGTGGGAATATTCACCCTGCGGTTTTTCCCGGTCGAACGGGGACCCGGATCTCGCCGGCAATCCGAAGGTAATCGCCCGGATGCTGGCCGAGGCGATGTACCTGCATTACAACCATCCCTCCATCCTGGCCTGGTCGGTCCACAACGAGCCTTATTATTTTGCCGCCGGGATCAATCCCGAGAGCCAACCCGCCGTATGTCCCGCCGAGCCGTTCCGGGAGGGGCAGTATGTTCCTTTTACCGACAGCAGTTTGAACTATTCCCTGGACCAGGAATTGCTGAAAACGGCCCAGGGGATTGATCCCACCCGCCCCGTCCGGCTTGCCTCCGGGGTGGGGGATCAGCACCTTTACCTGGGCTGGTACCAGGGCACCGCCGACGACATCGCCGGGGTGAAGGCACCCTTTCCCACCGAGTTCGGGACGCAGGGGGTGGCTTACAGCTCCGAGGAATGGCTGCGGACGGAGCTGGGCCCGAAATTTTTCCCGCCTCTCTCGAAGGACGCGGGGGAGGAGATCCGCCGGGCCTGGCTCTTCCACGACGCCCAGCTCGCCAGCCTCGGGGTGTATCTCGGCCGCCCGGACGGGGAGACCTACACGGATTTCCGCGAATTCGCTTTCGCCTCCCAGGTTTACCAGGCCGAGGTCAACCGGATGTATGTCGAGCGCTTCCGGATCACGAAGTACAACCCGACCGGGGCCTTCCTCCAGTTCACCTTCCTGCAGTGGTGGCCCTCGATCACCTGGGGGTTCGTGGATTACCGGCGCGAGCCGCTCCTCGCCTACGAGTGGTTTAAACGCCTAAACCAGCCGATCCTGGCGGCCGCGGAGCTCCCGAAACGGATATTTTCCTCCGGGGAGTCCTTGCATATCCCCCTCTCGATCGTCAATGACCGTCACCTGGCGCTCGCGGGGGTCAAACTGCGTGTTCTGCTCGAAGAAGAAGAGGATTCCCTGATCATCCGGGGCGACCCGGCCGCCTGGGGCGATTCCCCCTCGTATTTCAGCCTGCCTCCCGCGAAGCCGATCCTGATTTCCACCGGGACCTCGGTAAAAGTAATGAACTGGGCGGAGCGCGAGAGCGTTTTTGACCTTTCCCCCGACAGTGTTTACCAGGCCGAACCCCTGGACTTTTCTCAGCCCTTCGACATACTCCCGGCGGTTCATCATTATCACCTGACCCTCGCCCTGACCGGGCCGGGCGGGGAGGAATTAAGCCGGAACTGGTACCATTTCCTTTCCGTCCCCGATCCGAAAGTATTTGATCCACCCCTCGGGCTTTCGCTTTACCGCCAGGGGGATGATTTCAACCGGCACCCCCGCTTCAACCTTTCCCTGCGGGTTTTGAACCCGGATGGGTCCGGCCGGTCCGCGCTCGAGGTTGCCCTGAATTCGCGTTTTACCGATCCGGTTTTTTCCGAGACCGGGGAGACCGACCAGTCGGGAAATATAATCTTCGCCGGGCTTTCTCCCGGGGCCCATACCATAAACACCAGCAGTGGAGTAGAATACACGCAAAATATTTGGGTAAACGGTTCGGAAAGTCTGATCATCAGACTTCCTTGAACCTTCCGGGTTCCAGCGTAGGCGAAGGCTTTGGCCTGCGTGGCAAATAGCCGGTAACCAGGAGCCGGGGAGAAGGTGGCTAGGATGTTAGGTGGCTGGGTGGTTAGAAAAGAAATCAATCAAGATTTTAAAATGATGAGACATCTGGAAAAAATAATTTTGGGATTGTTTCTGGTTTTTCTGTTCGCTTCCCCGGGGCGGACGGCGGAGCCGTCCGGCGTGGTCCGGGTCATCACCGTGGCGGCCGCCATCACCCCGATATCCGCCGAATTCATCCTGGACAACCTGGCCGCGGCCGAGAAGGAAAATGCCGCCTGCCTGGTGATCGAGCTGGATACCCCGGGCGGGCTGGACGAGGCGATGCGCGATATCGTTAAGGCCATCCTGGGATCCAAAGTGCCGGTGGTGGTTTACGTTTACCCGAGCGGGGCGCGGTCGGCCTCGGCCGGGGCCGTCATCACCCTGGCCGCCCATGTCGCCGCGATGGCCCCCGGGACCAATATCGGGGCGGCCCACCCGGTGGCGATCGGGGAAAAGGGCATGGACGAGGCGATGATGAAGAAGGTGGAGAACGACGCCGCCGCTTACGTCCGCGGACTGGCCGCCAAGCGGGGCCGGAACCAGGATTGGGCGGAGAACGCGGTCCGGAAAAGCATTTCCACCCAGTCCGAGGAGGCCCTGAAACAGAAAGTCATCGACCTGATTTCCCCCAGCCTGACCGACCTCCTGACCCGGATCGACGGTCGGAAGGTCGAGGTTTCGACGGGGGAAGTGGTGTTGAAAACCAAGGAGGCCCGGGTGGAGCGCGTCCAGATGGGTATGCGCCACCGGATCCTCACCACCATCGTCAATCCCAACCTCGCCTACATATTAATGATTATCGGGATGTGGGGGATCTTCTTCGAACTTTCCAACCCCGGTTCCATCGTCCCCGGGGTGATCGGCGGGATCTCCCTGCTTCTCGCCTTCGTGGCATTCCAAACCCTGCCGATTAATTACGCCGGTCTGCTTTTGATCGTCCTGGCCTTGGTCCTGTTTATCGCCGAGGTTAAAATAACCAGTTACGGTCTCTTGACCGTAGGAGGGATTATTTCCATGATCCTGGGTTCGATTATGCTCTTTGAGTCCCCGGCGGAGGGACTGCACGCTTCCTGGAAGGTGATCATCCCGTCGGTGCTCGCCACCGCGGCTTTCTTCGTCGCGGCCCTGACCCTGGCGCTCCGGGCCCAGCTCCGGAAACCGACTACCGGGCAGGAGGGTATGATCGGGATGGAAGGAACGGCCTCCAGCCGGCTCGATCCGAAGGGCAAGGTCTTTGTCAACGGGGAGTTATGGGACGCGGAAAGTTCCGAGCCCGTTGAGGACGGCCGGCCGGTAAGGGTGGAGGAAGTGAAGGGGATGGTGCTCAGGGTCAGCAAAGTAAGCCGGTAGCCGCAGGCTTTAGCCTGCGTTTGATTGACGATTGACGAATGTAAAAGACGGTTTCGGGTTTCTGGTCTCGGGTTAAACCAAAGAAACCCAACAAACCAGATTAACCAGAATGTAGCCTCCGGCTCGGAAGAGCCTACGGCTCGGAGAGGGCAAGGCTTCAGCCTTGCGGGAAACGATAAAGATTAAGGTAACTTAAAAGAGGAGGAGCTTATGGGTATGGGTGCAGTGATTCTGGTAGTGGTCGTAATCGCGATCCTGGCGAGCGCCCTGCGGATTTTGAACGAGTACGAGCGGGGGGTCATCTTCCGCCTCGGGCGGGCCATCGGGGTCAAGGGCCCGGGTCTGATCATCCTGATTCCGGTGATTGACCGGATGGCGAAGGTCACCCTCCGGATCGTGGCCATGGAAGTTCCGCCCCAGGATGTCATCACCCGCGACAACGTCTCGATCAAGGTCAACGCGGTGGTTTACTTCCGGGTGATAGATCCCTTCAAATCGATCATCCAGGTGGAAAACTATCATTACGCCACTTCCCAGCTGGCCCAGACCACCCTCCGGAGCGTCTGCGGCGAGGCCGAGCTGGACCAGATCCTGGCCGAGCGGGAGCACATCAACCAGAAGCTCCAGACCATTCTCGATCGCCATGCCGATCCCTGGGGAATCAAGGTTTCCACCGTCGAGGTGAAGCAAATCGACCTCCCGCAGGAGATGCAGCGGGCGATTGCCAAGCAGGCCGAGGCCGAGCGGGTCAGGCGGGCCAAGGTCATCCACGCCGACGGGGAATTCCAGGCCGCCGAGAAGCTCCGCGCGGCCGCCGAGATCATGAGCACCCAGCCGGTCGCCCTCCAGCTCCGCTATCTCCAGACCCTTTCCGAGGTGGCTTCCGAGAACAATTCCACCACCATCTTCCCGTTTCCGATGGATCTCCTCACCCCGTTCCTGAACCTGATGAAGAAAAAAGAAGGCCAGTGAAGAATTGACGATTTACGATTGACGAATGACGAATGAAGAATGACGAATTTGAATTGACGAACGAAGAATGAAAGTTGGACAGCGTACATTTGCGGGTTCGAAATTCACAATCTACAATCGTCAATCTGAAATCTATAATTTAAGTTGATGCGGCGCGAACCCGGACAGGACTTTAATCTCCCCGAGCTGGATCAGTTGCTGGCCCGCCTGGGCCAATGGCGGACCCGCCTGCCCGGCTGGTGGATGATCTTTTTGGTGATTTTCGCCCTCTGGCTCGGGAGTGGAATTTACATCGTCAATCCCGACCAGATCGGGGTGGTCCAGCGCTTCGGAGCCTACCGCTACACCACCAACCCGGGACCGCACTGGCGTCTGCCCTGGCCGATCGAGCAGGTGACCAAGCCCCGGGTGACCAAGGTCGAGCGGCTCGAGATCGGGTTCCGGACCTACGCGGGAGGCGCCCCCGGCCAGTATCGGTCGGAGCCGGCGGAAGCCCTGATGCTGACCGGGGACGAGAATATCGTCAAGCTCGAATTTATCGTCCAGTACCGGATCAAGGACCCGATGGATTACCTTTTCCGGGTGCGGGACCAGGTGGCCACGATCAAGCAGGCCGCCGAGGCCGCCATGCGCGAGGTGATCGGGAAGAGAAAGATCGACGAGGCCCTGACCGAGGGGAAGGCCGAGATCCGGTCCAGCTCCAGGACGTGCATCCGCCCGACGAGGTCCTCCAGGCCTTCCGCGACGTGGCCAGCGCCAAGGAGGACAAGAGCCGGCTGACGAACGAGGCCGAGGGATACCGGAATGATGTCGTGCCCAAGGCCCGGGGGGAGGCGGCCAAGCTGGTCAAAGAAGCCGAGGCTTACAAGGAAGTCCGGATCGACCGGGCCGATGGAGACGCCCAGCGGTTTCTTAAATTGCTCGGGGAATTCCAGCGGGCCCCGGAGGTCACCCGGAAACGGGTTTACCTGGAAGCCATGGAGGAACTGCTGCCCAACCTGGATAAATTCATCCTGGAAAAGGATTTCGGGAAGAGCATAGTTCCCTATCTTCCCCTCGAGCGCAAACCGAAAGCGGAAGCGACGCCGGAAAAACCATAAATATTATTCCTCTCCCCCTGGTGGGGTTCATCCTGAGGGGATTCACCCTGAAGGGAGAGGTCAGGGTGAGGGGTAATTAATTGAGAGGTTAAAAGTTCAAAGTTCAAAATCCAAATGTCAAATAAATGTCAAAGTCTAAATGCTTAAAGGTTTCGGGTTTCAAGTTTTCAGTTTGGAAATTGGGATTTGGGATTTGTTTGGTAGTATTTGGATTTTGGATTTGGGATTTATTCTGCAGGGGCGTGGGGTTTCATTTGGCATTTGAACTTTGGATTTTGGATTTCCTTCATGGAGCATAAACGTTTGTTGGAACATATAAAATGAAGCGAAACCTTTTACTGATAATCAGCCTGGCTCTTCTGGCCGTGGTGATTCTTTCCGCCACCATCTTTACCGTGGACCAGACCCAGCAGGCCCTGATTCTCGAACTCGGCAAGCCCAAACGGGACATAAAAGATCCCGGGCTTAAGTTCAAAATCCCCTTTCTGCAGCAGGTGACCCTGTTCGACCTCCGCCTCCTGGAATATGACGCCGAGTCCTCCGAGATCATCACCCAGGACAAGAAGAACCTGATCGTGGACAATTACACGCGCTGGCGAATTACGGACCCCCTCAAGTATTTCCAGTCCATCCGGAACGAGGCCGGGGCCCGGGCCCGTCTCGATGACATCATTTATTCCAACGTCCGCCAGGAACTGGGGCGCTATACCCTGACCCAGATCGTTTCCGAGGACCGGTCGAAGATCATGGGTAAAATCACCGAGCTCTCGAACCAGCAGGCCCTCGCCTACGGGATCCAGGTTCTGGACGTCAGGATCAAGCGCGCCGATCTTCCCCCCGAGAACGAGAAGGCGGTCTTCGGCCGGATGAAGGCCGAGCGGGAACGCCAGGCCAAGCAGTATCGTTCAGAAGGCGAGGAAGGGGCCCAGCGGATCCGCGCGGAGGCGGAACGGGAAAAATCCGTGATCCTGGCCGAGGCCTACCGCTCGGCCCAGATCCTGCGCGGGGAAGGGGATGCCAAGGCCGCCCGGATTTACGCCGGGGCTTACAACCAGGATCCGCAGTTTTTCGCCCTGGTTCGAAGCCTGGACAGCTACCAGAAATCCCTGAAGGAAAAGACCACCATCATTCTTGATCCCTCCAGCGAATTCTTCCACTATCTTAAAAGTTCACGCTGAGCAAGTAAAAAATACTACTGGTAGGCGCAGGCTTTAGCCTGCGTATTTAACTTGCAATTCCTCGTGGTCTTGCCACGGGGTTGCCTTATTTCCGTCATTCCGCATCCCCGATCAAGTCGAGGACATGCTTGATGCGGAATCCAGATTTTTTATTTTGCTGGATCCCTGCTCCCCGATTTAATCCCTCGAGGACAAGTTAAAAAAATCCCCTCCGGATCGGGGAGGGGATTTTTCTCTGGGGGTGGGGCCCCGAAGAGAAGCACTGGTCGGAAAAAACTTTTTTCGCAGGCTTAAGCCTGCGGCTACCTATTTTTGCCTTTATCCTTTCAACTTTGACCTTTGACCTTTCAGCTTTGAGCTTTCTTTTGCTCTATGCGCTATGCTCTATGCGCTTTGCGCTTTGCGATTACGCCGCCGGCAGATTTTGCAAATAGGTGCATATTTTCTGGTTCAAGCCTTCTTCCCCGTCGTAAAATTGGTTCAGGACGGGCACCCCGTAGATTTTTTCGATCTCCGAGAATATGGCGGTGGAAATCGTCCCCGGCATGCAGGTGAAGGGGGAGGCGCTGACCACCATCTTGGCCTGGTTCCGGGTGATGAAGAGCACGGCCCGGCCCAGGGTGAGCATGGCTTCGGTCGTGTGCTGGACCGGCAGGAAATAGGTGCCGGCCATGACCGCATCCTCGATCGAAGGCTCATGCCGCTCAGAGAGGAGCGGGCCGGCCGCCGCGTAGGCCTCGTGATCGTATTTACGCAGCCAGCGGTTGTAAAGGTACGCCTTGGCCAGTTCCTTGTAGTTCCGGTCCCGCCGGGAGCGCCAGCGGTTGTTGAAGTCGACGAAAAAGATCCATTCAAAGAGCGGGGAAAGCCAGGCCTCCCCGCCGTAGCGTTCCACCGCCTGCACCACATAGTCGTTGCTGAAGGGGTTACAGCGGACGAAGATCTCGCCCACGATCCCGACCAGGGGTTTTCGGACATCCAGGATCGGGACGGAGTTGAATTTCTCCGCCGCGACCCGGATGGAATCCAGGTAATCCCCGCCCTGCTCGATCTTCCGGGCTCCTTCCTCCAGGGCCTCGGCAGTGACCCGGTCGACCTGGCCCGGGTTTATCTCGTAGGGCCGGGTCCGGCAGCGGAGCTTGTAAATGACATCGGCGGCCAGCATCGCTTTTCCGAGCCCGATCCGGAGCCGGTTCGGCATGCCCTGGTAGGCGTTGCGGGCCGAGGGCGCGAAGATCGGAACCTGTTTGTATCCGAAGCGGTCCATGATGATCCGGAAGAAAAATTCATACTGCCCGAAGCGGCAGGGGCCGTCGGAGGAAACAAAGAAAAGGGCGTGCTTCTCGGGGTCAAATTTCTCTTCCTTGATCAGCTTGATGAAATTACCCAGGGTGACCGCCAGGGGTAAACACTCGCTCCCCCGGCTGTATTTCCTCCCGAGCTCCAGGCTTTCCTGGGTTTCGCTCGGCATCGACTCGGCCTCGAAGCCGAATTTCCGGAAAGTGGCCTCGAAGAGCCGGTTGGCGGTCGGGTGCATGTTCGGGAACCAGAGCTTTTTTTTCTGGAAGTCCTCCTGCGATTGCCGCCAGTGCTTGGCGGGCAGGGGGGCCTCGGTCTGGTAGTTCTTGATCACGTCCAGGAAGGCCTCGATCCGGGTGAGGTAGCCGGTGGCGGAGCCGTGCTCGTCCAGCTCCAGGAAAAGCAGGGGGCGCTGGTTCATCAGCTCTTCGGCGTAGCTGGTGGTGAAGGAATCCGGCCCGCAGCCGAAATTGGAGATGTAAATCGCGAAAAGGTTGGGATGCTTCTTCAGCTCCTGGACCGCGTTCAGGATGTTCTGGCTGTTGTACCAGAAGAGGTTGGAGAAGTCCTCGGCGATATTCTCGGCCACGAAGGGGAAAAAGTCGTAGGGAATCACGGTGATCTGGTGCTCGGAAACCTGGAGGGGGATCTGGAGGGAAAGCCGCTGGTCATAAACGTTGTAGCCCCGGCCCAGGATGACGATTCCCTTCCGGCCGGTCTTTTCCAGGTCGGCCAGGATCTCTTTCCCTTTCTCGGTGCATTCCTTCTGGAAACCGGCCTGGGCTTCCAGGGCCAGGTCCCAGGCCGAGCGGATCCGGTCGGGGCTGAATTGGAAGCCGCGAAACGCCTGCCGCAGCTCTTCGACGTTCACCCGGGTACTGGAGCTCAAGTCCAGAACCGGCGAGATGATTTTATCCGTAGAAACCCGATTGACCCGGAGGAACGATTTCAGGTAGGAAGGTGCGGTCTGGACATAAGGGCAGAGGTGGCTGTTGGAAAAATCCTTGCGGGCCTCGGCCCGGAGGAAATGGGGAAGAAAGATGAAGTCCAGCTTGGAATTATCCAGCAACTGGGAGAGCTCGCCGTAGAGGGCCTTGACCGGGAGACAGAAATCGCCGCCGGCAATCTCGTTCCCGCGGGCGATCACGTTCTTTTCCCCCACCAGGGAGAACCGGGCCCGGAACCCCAGCTCCTGGAGAAAGCGGACATAGAAAGGCAGGAAGAGGTAAGAAGTAAGAGCCATGGGAATACCGATGGTGGCAATGGGTTTTTCCGGCGGGTTGCCCTTGAGATATTTGGCTAGGATTTTTTCGCGTTCCCGGAAGGGCTGGAAATAGATGTCTTCTTTCTTTCCCTTTTCCCCCGGCTCCCGCCCGCAGGCGTAGCCCCAGGACGGCTCTTCCGGTTTCCCCTCGATCTTGATCTTGGTTATCCGGCAGCGGTTGGAACAGATGGCGCACTCCTCCTGGAGGGTATGGATCTCCCTGCGGGTGACCTCGAGGCCGCGGAAACTGGAGGCGGAGCGGCTCTCCTTCACCGTCTCGCGGGCGGCCAGGGCCGCGCCGATCGCCCCCATGATATGGCAGTGGGGGGAGACGACGATCTCGCGGTTCAGGATTTTTTCGAAGGCCGCCACCAGGCCCCGGTTCCGGGCCGTGGCCCCCTGGAAAAAGATCCGGTTACCGCTGATCGGCCGGGTTCCGACCACCATGTTCAGGTAGTTGGCGGCGATGGAATAGATCACCGCGGCCATGACCTCCGGCCGGGAATATCCCTGCCGGAGCAGGTCGGTGGCGTCCTGTTCCATAAAAACGGTGCAACGTTCCGAGGTATAGGGAGGGGCGATGTCCATGACCGCCTGGCCCACCTCCCCGATCGAGAAGCCCAGCCGGTTGGCGATTTCCTCGATGAAGGAGCCGGTCCCGGCGGCGCAGACGTAATTCATGTTGGCCTCGTGGATCATCCCGTTCTTGAGGTACATGTACTTGGAATCCTGGCCCCCGATCTCAAAAATGGTCTCGATCCCCGAGAAAAAGTTCTGGGTTCCCTGCAGGTGCGCGGTGATCTCGTTGATGATCCGGTCGGCCCCGATCACCATCCCCATGAATTTCCGGCCCGACCCGGTGGTTCCCACCCCCTTGAAGTTAAGACCAAGGTTGTACTCCTGCTGGATTTCCTCCACCGACTCGAAGAGCAGGCGGGTGGCTCCCAGGGGATCGCCCATGGTCTGCCGGTAGATGTCGAAGATGACCTGGTCCCCGGAAACAACCGCGAGCTTGGTGCTGGTGGAGCCGATGTCCAGGCCCATATACACGTCCAGGTCTTTTCCGCGAGGCATGTCCAGGAGCCGGATTTCGTTTCCTCTCCGGTCCACGGAGAAATCTCCCGCGTTCATTTCGGGAAACCGGGAGTGCTCAAGCGTGAGTGCGGGCCGGGTTTTGGTCTTGCGCTCCGTGCCGGCTTCCGCCCCGCTGGACGATGCCGCAGGTTCCTGGCCGTTGGTGGCCAGGAGGGCGGCCCCGATGGCCTGGGCGAAGGGGGCGAATTCAAAGGTCTGGATTTTTTCCCCGAACCGGCACTTGAGCCAGCGCATGATCTCGGTATTTTTCGTCACGCCCCCGATTACTACCGCCTGGCCTTCCCAGGACCTGCCCCGGAGGAGGGTATTCATGGAGGTTTCGGCCATGCCCCGGCAGAGGCCGGACCAGAGCTCGGGAACGGTGTGCCCCTCCTGCTGGCGGTGAATCAGGTCGGTCTTGGCGAAGACCGAACAGCGGGTGGCGATGGCGGGGGGTTTTTCCACCTCGGGAAAATTGACGGAATCCTCCAGGTTGAAACCCAGGCGCGTGACCTGGTGATCAAGAAAAGCACCGGTCCCGGCGGCGCAGAGCGAGTTGGTGACGATGGTGGCGAGCCTCCCAGCATCATCCAGCCGGATCATGGCGGTCGAACTTCCGCCCAGGTTGAAGATGTTCCGGGGGGAAGAGCAGAACTTGTTCACCCCGGAGATCTGGGCGCGGGTATCGTCAATCGGCTCGACGCCGAGTTTGTCTTTAATCACGCCGGACCCGGTCCCGGTCAGGCCCAGGGGGGTGCCGGATTGGTAACCCAGTTCATTTAAAAGCGAATGGGCCAGCCCGGAGATGTTTCCCTGGTGCCGGAGGTAGCGGGTCTCCCGGACCTCCCCTTTTTCCAGACGGACCGCCTTGATCGAAACCCCGCCGATATCGAGTCCAAAGCTTATTTCGTGGGTAGATTTGGAATCCATGGCTTTATCCATTTTCATTTCTCCTGATCATTAATCCATCTTCCTTTTACGCTTATAAATTTCCCTCTCCCCTTTTGAGAAAAAATTGAGTAAGGGGGTCATTTTTAATTTGCCCGTAATCTAATCGCCATAAGGTATACGCAATGCATCATATAGTATGGTCAGGTAACGCATACCGGCAAGTTGTCGGGGCTTAACTGGTTGATTTTGGTAATTTTCGGTTAATTTCCGGGGTTGAATGGACGATCAACACAGATTGCGGAATGCGGATTTCGGATTGCGGAATGAGGAATGAAAAAGAGTCTCGGGTTTCTGGTTTCGAGTTTCGAGTTAACCAAAGAAACCAAACAAACCAGATTAACCAGAATGTAGGGCAAGGCTTCAGCCTTGCAAATAAACCGGGTAGCCGCAGGCTTTAGCCTGCGCAAGCAAAGAGCAGGGTGCAAACCGCAAAGGGCACGGCGCAAATAAATATATAAATTCGGAAATCGGGTTATCAGGAAATCAGGATGCCGTCCTTCATTTGCCAATCGATCGGGAAATTCATATTATGGGTTCTAATCCATGGCAATCAGCAGGGAGATTTTCAAAACAAATTTAATCATTATTTATTAAGATAAATAAATGCAATCGCTGATTGAGAATTACAATTATCTGGGGTATGTCATCGTTCTGATCGGGACATTCCTGGAGGCGGAAACCATCCTGATCATGGGCGGGTTCGCCGCCCACCAGGGATATCTCCATCTAAGCATGGTGATCGTGGCGGCGTTCGCGGGATCGCTTTCCGGGGACCAGCTCTATTT
>JAPLJI010000017.1 GCA_026388655.1 Pseudomonadota bacterium | reverse complement strand
GAGCATCCGGTCAATCGCCCGGGCGGAGGCCTTCCCGGCCCCCATGGCCAGGATCACGGTGGCGGCCCCGGTGACGATGTCGCCGCCGGCATAGACCCCGGGCATGGAGGTGAGGCCGGTTTCCGGCTCGGCGATGATGGTGCCCTTGGGGGCGGTCTTGATCTCCGGGGTGGAGTCGGGGATCAGGGGGTTGGGGAGGTTGCCGATCGCGATCACCACGGTGTCCACCTCGATGGTGAATTCCGAACCCGGCACCTTGATCGGCCGGCGCCGGCCGGACTCGTCCGGTTCCCCGAGTTCCATCCGCGCGCACTCGATCGCCTGAACAAAGCCCTTGTCGTTTCCGATTATACGGACCGGGAGGGTGAGGAGCTCGAACCTGATCCCTTCCTCATCAGCGTGGTGGACCTCGGCCGCCCGGGCCGGCATCTCGGTCAGGGAGCGGCGGTAAATGATATAGGAGGTTTCCGCCCCCAGCCGGAGCGCCGTCCGGGCCGAATCCATCGCCACGTTCCCGCCCCCGATCGTGGCCACCCGGTTGCCCCGGATGATGGGGGTGTCGTATTCGGGAAAGGCGTAGGCCTTCATCAGGTTGGAGCGGGTCAGGTACTCATTGGCGGAGAAAACCCCGTTGAGATTTTCCCCGGGGATGTTCATGAACTGCGGGGCCCCGGCCCCCGAGCCCACGAAAACGGCCCGGTAGCCCTGGGCGAAGAGCTCGGCGACGGTGACGCTCTTGCCCACGATCTGGTTCAGGTGCAGCTTGACCCCCAGCTTGATCAGGTATTCCACCTCGGCCTGGACGATGGCCTTGGGAAGGCGGAACTCCGGGATCCCGTAAACCAGGACCCCCCCGGCCTTGTGCAGGGCCTCGAAGACGGTGACCTGGTGGCCGCGCCGGATCAGGTCCCCGGCCGCGGTCAGGCCCGCCGGGCCGGAACCGACGATCGCCACCTTCAGCCCGGTAGGCGGGGCCATCTCGGGGAGGGTGAAATCCTCATGCTCCCTTTCCCAATCGGCGGCGAAGCGCTCGAGATTGCCGATGGCCACCGGCTGGTCCTTGCCCTTGGCGCCCAGGATGCAGACCTGCTCGCACTGCTCCTCCTGGGGGCAGACCCGGCCGCAGACGGCTGGGAGGCTGTTTTCCTCCTTGATCTTGCGGCCCGCCTCGGTGAACTTCTCTTCCTTGATCAGTTTGATGAAGGCGGGGATATTGATCTGGACCGGGCAGCCCTCGATGCACTTGGGTTTCTTGCACTGGATGCAGCGGCCGGCTTCCCGGACCGCGAGCTCCGGGGTGTAGCCGAAGGGGACCTCCTGAAAATTCCTGGCCCGCGCCGAGGGTTCCTGCTCCGGCATTTTCTGCCGGGGGGTTTTAACCTTGCCGGGTGCGGGTTTCGGTTCTTCAACCATGGGGTTCGCCTTTTATTTAGGTTTGGGCTGGTAGGACGAGCGGGCTTTTTCCTCTTCGGCCGGATAAACCCGCAGACGCTTGGCCAGGAGATCGAAATCCACCTGGTGGCCGTCGAATTCCGGCCCGTGCACGCAGGTGAACTTGGAGCTGCCGCCCACGTCCACCCGGCAGCCCCCGCACATCCCGGTGCCGTCGATCATGATGGGATTCAGGCTCACGATGGTTTTGATCTGCTTCGCGCGGGTGACCTCGCAGACCGCCCGCATCATGGGCAGGGGGCCGATGGCGAAAACGATGTCGATCTGGACGCCTTCCTCCAGGAGGTGCTTGAGGACGTCGGTGACGAACCCGTGGATCTGGTAACTGCCGTCGTCGGTGGAAACCAGGAGACGGTCGGAGATCTGGCCCATCTCCTTGGTTAGGATCAGGAGGTCCTTGTTCCGGGCCCCCACGATGGAAATGAGCTGGTTGCCGGCTTCCTTCAGGGCCTTGGCGATGGGGTAGATCACCGCCGTGCCCACCCCGCCGCCGATGGCGCAGACCACGCCGTAGTTATCGACGTGGGTGGGATTGCCCAGGGGGCCGGCCAAATCGGAGATCTCCCCGCCCTCGGGCAGGTCCTGGAGGAGCATCGTGGTTTTGCCCACCACCTGGAAAATCAGGGTGATGGTCCCAGCCTCCGGATCGGCATCGGAGATCGTGAGGGGGATCCTTTCCCCGTTCTCGTTCACCCGGAGGATGATGAACTGGCCGGGCTTCCGCTTGGCGGCGATCTCCGGGGCCTCGACCACCATCCGGACGACCTCCTTGGCCAGGTTTTCCTTCTTGATTACTTTATTTCCCATGATGACCTTTTTCTGATTTGACGTTTAAAAGTTTAGCTTATTTATAATCAATCATTCCGTCATTTATCAAGTGGCAGTCGCCGATGTGGCAGTCGGTGACCAGGACCCCGTCCGCCCCTTCCTGAAAAGCCTTGATCACGAAATGGGGGGGAAAATCCTCCCGGAACACATCACCCGGATCGGAATGACGTTGGGCACGTACTTGAGTCGCAATCCCCCGGCCAGGTCCGCCTCCGCATAACTGCACCAGTTGCAGCAGAAGGCAATTATCGGGGGTTCAAAATCCTTAGAAGCATTCATCGTTGAGTGTTTTTGCCCTCCGGGTTGAGGTTCAATTTTAGAAAAAAACAGGTTTCTACGTAAATTTTTTGCATTTGGGAGGGGAAAATGCAAACCGGCAAAAATAATAATCGGCTTTGGGGTTGACAAAGCCAAAATCAACAGTTTAAAAGCGCGGCACTTTTACCCGCCTTCGCAGAAGGTCATGGGTTTACCCTTGGATGAATGTTCTTTGGGCGGGTAACCCTCCGAAGCTTTAGCGCAGGAGGGTTAGCTTCGGCGGGTTCCGCCCGCCGTAAGCTTGGTGGAGGTGCCACGGCTTTAGCCGTGGGGCTCCACCCGGACCGGCTCATTTGCTATGGTGTTATTGGTTAAATTAAATGGTAAATTGGCTGGGATAATAATGGCTACCCGGATTCAAGTTTTCACCAAGCCAGGTCTTCCCGATTACCTCGGGGAAAGGGTCCGGAAGCGGATTGCCCGGGATCTCGCCATCGAGCTCGCCTCGGTCCGGATCGGGGAGATCTACACGCTGGACCGGGATTTTCCCGCGGAGGATTTGGAAAAGCTGCGCCGGGAGCTTTTCACCGATCCGGTCACCCAGGAATCCAATCTATCCGAACCCGCGCCGGTTTTTCTGAAAAGCCAGAAATTTGACTGGATCGTGGAGATCGGCTTTCTCCCCGGTGTGACCGACAACCCGGGGAGAACCGCCCGGGAGGCGATCGAGGATCTCCTCCGGGTGAAATTCCAAAAGAGTGAGTCGGTTTATACCTCCCGCCAGTACCTGCTCAGGGGCCGGCTTTCCCGGCCCGAGGTCGGGCAGGTCACTTCCGCTCTTTTCAACCCCCTGATCGAACGGGCCCAGATCATGAGCCGGAAGGAATTTGAACAGGCGGGCGGCCTCTCCCTGCCCCTTCCCCGGGTGAAGCTTCCCCCCGAGCCCCCGGTCCTGAGCGTGGACCTCAACCTTCCCGATGAGGAGCTCTCCCGCCTGGGCAAGCAGGGGATTGTCGAAACGGTGCGGAACGGCCGGGAAATCCGGCGGGGCCCCCTGGCCCTGGATCTCGATTACCTTCACGCGATCAGGGATTATTTCAACCGGGAAGGAAGGAAGCCCACGGACCTGGAGCTCGAGTCCATCGCCCAGACCTGGTCGGAGCACTGCAAGCACACGATTTTCGCCGCCTGCCTGGACGGGGTGGACGGCCTTTTTAAAACCTACATCCGCCGGTCCACGGAAGAGATTCGAAAGAAGCGGGGCCGGAAGGATTTCTGCGTTTCCATCTTTACCGACAACGCGGGGGTGATCCGGTTCAACCGGGATTTTAACCTGGTCTACAAGGTGGAAACCCACAATACCCCCTCCGCCCTCGATCCCTACGGCGGGGCCATTACCGGGATTGTCGGCGTGAACCGCGACCCCCTGGGCACCGGGAAGGGCTCCCGACTGGTAGTCAACACCTACGGTTTCTGCTTCGGGAACCCGGCGGGGAAATGGGAGCCGCTTTTTAGGGACCGGGAGAAGGAAAACCCGGTGCTTCATCCCCGGACGGTTTTTGAGGGGGTCCGCCGGGGAGTGGAAGACGGGGGCAACAAGTCGGGGATCCCCACCGGTTTCGGCTTTGTCCGCTTCGATCCCCGCTACCGGGGGAAACCGTTGGTGTTCGTGGGGACGCTCGGGCTCATGCCCGCCCGGATCCGGGGGAAACCCTCGGAGAAAAAAGGGGCCCGGTCCGGCGATCTCATCGTGGTCGCCGGGGGCAGGGTGGGGAAGGACGGGATCCACGGCGCGACCTTCTCCTCCGAGGAACTCCACGCCGGGAGCCCGGTGACCGCGGTCCAGATCGGCGATCCGATCACCCAGAAGAAGCTCGGCGACGCCCAGCTCGAGGCCCGGGAGCGGGAGCTCTATACCAGCGTGACCGATAACGGCGCGGGCGGGATTTCCTGCTCGGTGGGGGAGATGGCCCGGGAGTGCGGAGGGTGCCTGGTTGAGCTCGAGAAGGTTCCCCTGAAATACCCGGGGCTGGCCCCTTACGAAATCTGGATCTCCGAATCCCAGGAAAGAATGACCTACGCCGTCCCGCCCGAAAAGGCGGATGAGTTCCTAGGCCTGCTCGAGTCGCGGGGGGCGGAGGCGGCCGTAATCGGAAAATTCACCGATTCCGGCCGCTGTATCGTCAGTTACCGGGGAAAGAAATTGATGGATGTGGACCTCGATTTTCTCCACGACGGTTTACCCCGAAAAACGCTAAGATCAAAATGGAACCCGCCCCGTCAGCCGGAGCTAAAACTTTCGGAGCCGGCCGATTACGGGGAAGTCCTGCAAGCGATGCTCTCCTGGCCCAACCTGGCGGGCAAGGAATTCGTCGTCCGCCAGTTCGACCACGAGGTGCAGGGCGGTTCGGTGATTAAACCCCTGGTGGGGGTGGAGGAGGATATTCACTCCGATGCGGTCGTCTACCGCCCGCTGTTGGATTCGCGGGAAGGGGTGGCGATCACCGGGAGCCTTTTCCCCGGGTACGGGGATATTGACCCTTACTGGATGGCGGCGGACGCGATTGACCAGGTCATCCGCAACCTGGTCGCGGCCGGGGCCGACCCGGGGAAAATCGCGCTCCTCGACAACTTCTGCTGGTGCAGCTCGGATGAGCCGGAGCGGCTCGGCCAACTCAAGCGCGCCTGCGAGGCCTGCTACGATTTTGCCACCCGCTACCAGGCCCCCTTCATCTCCGGAAAGGACTCGATGTTCAACGATTTCAAGGGATTTGACGCGCAGGGCGGCCCGATCAAGATCTCCGTGCCCCCCACGCTCCTGATTTCCGGGATCGGGATCGTTCCCGATCTCCGCCGGTGCGTGACCCTCGCGGCCAAGTCCGCGGGAGACCTGGTCTATGTCCTGGGGCTGACCCGAAAGGAGCTCGGCGGCGGCCAGTATTACGCGGCCCGGGGGGAAAAGGAGAAAGGCGGGGCCTACGTGGGCGCGTCCGTCCCGCAGGTCAGGCCGGAGGAAACCCTGAAGCTCTATCCCCGGGTGGCGGACATTATTAAGGAAGGACTGGTCGCCTCCGCGGCCCCGGTCGGGGAGGGCGGCCTGGGGATCTCCCTGGCCAAGAAGGCGATGGCCGGATGCCTGGGGATGGAGATTGATCTTTCCCGGGTCCCGAAAGGGCCTGGGACGGAGCGGGATGATTACCTGCTCTTTTCCGAATCCACCGGGCGTTTTGCGGTTACGGTTGATCCTAAGAAGAGCGCGAAATTCGAGAAGCGGATGAAGGGCCTGCCGATGGCCAAAATCGGGGTGGTCACAAATGAGCCGGTTCTGAAGGCCCGAGGGGTGAAAGGCAAGGAGATAATCAGGATCAAAATCGAAGAATTAAAAGAAGCATATAAAAAAACATTTAAAGATTGGTGAAAAGTTGGCTGGGAGTAGACGCTTTTGTAAATTGTGTTGTCATTCCTGCGGAAGCAGGAATCCAGAATTATTACGGGTTCTAATATTGTCAGATAAAAAGCGAGAAAGTATGGATTCCCGCTTTTGCGGGAATGACGTAATAAAAGCTAAATTTGCCAAGCCAAGATTGGCAAGGAATTTATTTTGATTTTTGGATTAGACAGATGTCAGCCAAGCCTAAAACTCTAATTTTGACCGGTTACGGCATCAACTGCGACTGGGAGACGGAGTTCGCCTTCAACCAGGCCGGGGCCCGGGCCGAGCGGGTGCATATCAACGACCTGATCGCGGGGGAGAGGAAGCTTTCCGACTACCAGGTCCTGGCGATTCCGGGCGGGTTTTCCTACGGGGACGATCTCGGGTCGGGCAAGGTCCTGGCCAACAAGATCCGGGCCAATCTCCGGGATGAGGTCCTGGGTTTTGTTTCCGGAGATCGCCTGGTGATCGGGATCTGCAACGGTTTCCAGGTCCTGGTCAAATCCGGGCTTCTACCCCAGCCCACTCCGGAGCTCAACCAGACCGTCACGCTCACCTTCAACCTTTCCGGCAAGTACGAGGACCGCTGGGTCTGGCTGGCGGGAAAGAGCGACAAATGCGTCTTTACCACCGGCATTGAAAGGATTTATCTTCCGGTCGCGCACGGGGAGGGAAGATTTTTCGCGGAGGAGAAAGAGCTTTCCAGTCTGAAGAAGAATGACCAGATCGCCTTCCAATATGTCGATTCCAGGGGCAAACCGGCCCGGGGCAACTTCCCGGAAAATCCCAACGGCTCGGTCCTGGACCTCGCCGGGATCTGCGATCCCACGGGCAGGATCTTCGGGATGATGCCCCACCCCGAGCGCTTTCTTTACTCCACCTCCCATCCCAACTGGGAAAGGGAGAAGGAACTTCTCTCCCGCCAGGGGAAGAAATTAAAGGAAGAGGGCGACGGGTTTCAGATCTTCAAGAACGCGATCAAGTATTTCAAGTAGTTTTCAGTCCTCAGTCCGAAGTCCAAAGTCCCCAATCTGAATTTCAGAATAGTTCTTTAAATCCGAAAAAAGCGGTCATTATTTCCCTTGGAATTGTAGTTGCCCGATTTATCGGGCGCTTTTGAAAACTGCCGATTAATCGGCAGACTACAAAAAAATCCCCGTGGTTTGACTGCGGGGTCACATTATTTCCGTCATTCCGCACTTGATGCGGAATCCAGTTGTTTTTTCGTCTGGATTCCTGCTTCCGCAGGAATGACGATCAACGGTTTTTGAGGTTGAGAGAAGATTTTCCTTTATTGTTTAAAAAAAATTTCATAAAATAGTTCTTAATAAATCCATGAAAAAACCCAAAACAATCTCCACCCTGGTAACTATCGTTTTTCTCTTTTCGGTTCTGCGGCCGGATTTGATCTGGGCGCAAGGGGAGGCGCCTTCCGGCCCGCCGCAAAAGGTATTCCTGGCGGTTCTGGATCTGGATCTTTCCCCGGGCATTCCCCAGGAGGCCAAGACCTCTCTTTCCGATATTCTCCGGGAACAGCTCTGGAAGACAGGCCGTTTCCGGGTGGTGGATCGGAACAACATGGAACGGATTATGAAGGAACAGGGGTTCCAACTCTCGGATTGCACCTCGAAGGAGTGCGCGGTCAAGGTCGGCCAGCTGCTCGGGGTGGAGAAGATGGTGACGGGGAATGTGACCCTTCTAGGGAAGACCTATATCATTAGCGTCCAGATGACCAGGGTGGAGACCGGGGAAATTGAGAAGATGTCGTCGGACCGCTGTTCGGCTTGCGAGCTGGACCAGTTGATCGGCTCGATTGACAAGGTCTCGGCGGCTTTAGCGGAGGCGGTTGGGGGTGTGGCGGCCCCGCCCAAGCCGGCGCCGGCCAAACCGGCGAAGGTAGCCCCGGTTTTGGGAAGCCTGGAGGTGAGCTCTGATCCGGTCGAGGCGCAGGTTTATCTGGACGGCGGCCAGGCGGGGGTGAGCCCGGTGGTGGTGAAGGACATCAAGCCCGGAGATCATCGGCTCTTGCTGAAGAAGGAAGGGTATGCCCCGCAGGAAATTATGGTTTCGGTGAAGCCGGGGTTGAACTCGATGGAGGCGCGGTTAAAGCAGTTGGCGACCATCAGGGTCCAGGGCGCGCCGGATGGAGCACAGATTCTGATCGACGGCAGGAGCGTGGGGACCACGCCGCGCGAAGTGATGGTTCCGGCGGGGACGCACCGGGTGGAATTGTCACTGGTTGGTTATCAGGGCTATAGCCAGGATTTCGAGGCGCGGGAAGGTGAGAGCCGGACGATCGGGTATTCGCTTCAGTCGCTGGAAAAGCCGCGGGAGGTGGCGAGGGTTTCCAAGCCCAAGCCGAAGGGGAAGGGAAGTACGGCGAAGGGATTTTATTACACCGGGTTGACTTTGCTCGTTGGGGGAATGATAGGTCCGGCAATACTTAAAGAAGATAAAATTGATGGAAAATATGAATTTCACAAGGTGCATGGTGAGAGCTACGCTTTGTATGGAATAAGCGGGGCCGGTTTTCTCACCGCCACGTTGTCTTATATCTTCATGCCTCCATTATCAGGTCGGGAGCGGGCGCACCTGCTCGGATATAGCGGGATAGACATTGCCGCTACCGGTCTTGTTCTGCTGGGGGTATTTAGTCTTTCCGCCCGGGATGCTCGGGAAAAATACGAGGCAGAAGCAAATCAGAATTTGATAAACATGAATAAAGAAATTGTGGTTAGTTACAATAGATATGTTTACGCTTCTTACGGGGTGATTGGTTTTGGGGCGGTGTTGTCGCTGGTTTCTTTCTTGGCCGCGCCCGCGGAGAAAGCCCCGGCCCGGGCGGAAGGAAATTTGGCAAGTCCAAAATTAGCGATTTCCCCGGAAATAGTCGCGTATCCGGAAGGCGGGGGTTACCTGGGAGCGAGAGCTGAGTTCTAAAAACTCGCGCGGATAAACGCGGATACAAAAGATAACGCGGATGAACACGGATAAGAGCGGATTCAGACGGATAAACCAGATGCAGACGGACGAAAACGGATTCAGACGGGTAATGCGGATTCACCTGTTTTTTATCGTGGTCATGCTTCTATCGTTCGGTGCCTGCACGGCTTCGACGAATTGGAATAACCCCTGCGACCCGGAAGCATCGAATTACAGCGTGACGGAATGCGCGAAGAAACAGCAGAGCGGGGGATCGCAGTGCGAGTGGTGCGGCCGGGTGATTAACGACCAGAATGAAGGCCCGCTTCCGGGGGCGAAGACTACACTGATTTCTTCGGATACCAGGGTAAATGGCCGGGAAAATGTCATTGTCGAAACCGATGGAAGCGGCTGCATCGATTTTTCTTTTGACACTTCGTCCATCTCGTATTCCGTTACCGTGACTATGACTGGATATCAAGACTACGAGACTGGTACGCAGACCTGGGGATGCCATCCGGGGGAAAAGGAAATCAGGTTGTCACCTACATCCCCGGGTGCGCCTTCCGCCCCGACCGGACTTGCGGCCACGCCGGTTTCCACCACCCAGATCAATCTCTCCTGGCAGGATAATTCCAATAATGAAGACAAGTTCGGGATTCTTGTCTCGGAAGGAAGCGCGGGGTCCTGGTCCGAGGTGGACGAGGTGACGACGGACTCCGTTAATTATTTTCATACCGGTCTCAATTGCGGGACGACTTACTGGTACCGGGTGTACGCGGGCGCTGGTTCCGAGATCTCGGATTATTCCAACGAGGTGAGCGCCACGACCTGGAATTGCACCATTGGAGTCCCGGCCGCGCCCTCCAACCTGATCCTGGGCGTTATTTCCGAAAGCGAGATCAGCCTTTACTGGGTGGATAATTCCGACAACGAGGACGGCTTCCTGGTGGAGCGGAAATCCGAGGGGTGGGGGACTTACGAAGAAATCAAGGTCACCGGGCCGGACATCATGTATTTTCCGGATAATGGACTTTCCGCCGTGGCGATCTATTACTACCGGGTGAGGGCTTATAACGAAGACGGCACTTCCGGCTATTCCGAAGAGGTAAGTGCCACGACTTCAGGAGGTTCCGAGAAAATCCCGCCGGAATTCGTTCTCAAGTGGGGCAGTAACGGCTCCGGCGACGGGCAGTTCAACGAACCGGGCGGCCTGGCGGTTGACTCGGAAGGTAATGTTTATGTGGGCGACAGCCAGAACAGCCGGGTGCAGAAGTTCTCCGCCGGTGGAACTTTCCTCCTCAAGTGGGGGAGTTCGGGAACAGGCGACGGGCAGTTTGGCCTTTCCGGGGGAGTGGCCATCGATGGCGCGAGCAACATTTATGTCGCGGACCAGAACAATCACCGGATCCAGAAATTTTCTTCCGATGGTGTGTTCATCACCAAGTGGGGCAGTTCCGGTACGGGTGACGGGCAGTTCGGATATTTTTATTCCATCGCGTCGGATAATTCCGGCAACATCTATGTTGCCGACCGGGGTAATTACCGGATCCAGAAATTTGATTCCAACGGGAACTTCCTCACCAAGTGGGGGAGCCAGGGTTCGGCCGACGGGCAGTTTGATTTCCCCAGCGCGATTGCCGTGAGTTCCGACAACTACGTTTATGTAACGGATTACGGCAACTGCCGGGTCCAGAGATTTACCTCCACCGGTGGTTTTCAGGGCAAATGGGGAAGCTGCGGTTCGGGCGACGGGCAGTTCAGCGATTCGATCAACGGGGTGGCGGTGGACTCGGAAAGGAGTGTCTATGTGGTCGACAGCGGCAATTCCCGGGTCCAGAAATTCACATCCGACGGCGGACTCCTGAACCTGTGGGGCAGTTCCGGTACGGGTGACGGGCAGTTCAACTCGCCGGTCGGGATTGCCACCGACCGGTTCGGCAACATTTATGTGAGTGAATTCGGCAACGACCGGATCCAGAAATTCCGTGACTATTCCATGACCATGGCCTCCATCCCCGCCGGTTGCTTCTACATGGGCGATTCTTTCAACGAGGGGAGCGCGGCTTCCAACGGGGGCGGAAATGAGCTTCCGGTTCATTATGCTTGCGTTTCGGATTTTCAGATCGGCATTCACGAAGTGAGCAATGCGCAATACCGGGCCTGCGTGACGTCCGGGGCGTGCACCGCTCCCGGAAACAGTTCTTCCTTTTCCCGGGCCTCCTATTATGGAAATGCGACTTACGACAATTACCCGGTGATATATGTGAATTGGGGCCAGGCGGAAGCCTATTGCCAATGGGAGGGGGGACGGTTGCCCACGGAGGCGGAGTGGGAGTATGCCGCGCGGGGAGGACTCTCCAGAAAGCGTTTCCCCTGGGGGGATACGATCTCCTGCGTGAACGCGAATTACTATGCGGATACGCAATACAGTTATGACACCCAAGGCTACACGGATTATTGCTCGCTCGAAGAGGATACGAGTCCGGTGGGCGGCTCTCCGGTTAACGGTTATGGGTTGCATGACATAGCGGGGAACGTTTGGGAGTGGGTGAATGACTGGTACAGTGCCACATATTATGCCTCGAGCCCCGTCAATGATCCCACGGGGCCGGGTTCAGGCTCCTTGCGGGTCCTGCGCGGCGGGTCGTGGAACAGCGGCGCGCTCCACTTGCGCACTTCCATGCGGTACATCTACTTCAGCCAGCCGTCCTCCCAGTACGAAATGATCGGGTTCCGCTGCGCCCGGTAGGTCTAATAACACTTTAAGATTTTTACCCTTTGGATTTTGGACGATTTGTGTAGGGGCGGGGCTTGTCCCCGCCCAAATGCGGGAGGGCATAAAGCCCTCCCTTACGGGAAAACGCGAAATCGATATATTGGGAGGGGACAAGCTCCTCCCCTGCGGAAAACGGAATAAATTGTAGGGCGACCCTTGGGGTCGCTTTTTAATTTTGGTGGGGGGAGGGAAAGGGTGAGGGCGAAAATTCTAATTTAGATAGCTATGAAGCAAAGCGAAGAATTTCTTAGACCTTTCGCGGAGTTTACACTGAGTGAAGCGAATGTGCTCAGGATGACAAATGGCGAAGGGTCCAGGGTGACAAAATGAAAAATGCCCTGTTATTGGATGAGGTTGGAAATCAGTTCGCTCAGGTCTGAAAGCTGATCGAGATTTGAAACCAGCTCCAGGGCGCGGTTAACCCTGGCTTCACCTAAAACCGGGGTTCCCTCCCGGATGAATTTCTCCCGGATCAGTTTCTCGGTTTCCTCGAGCGGCCTCCCGGCCGCCCCGTAAGGAATGTCCTGCGTGGCAGTATAAACCTTTCCGTTCTTCATCCGGATCTCCACCCGACCGCTGAAATGCACCTCGAGTTTTTCCAGGTGAAAATCGGCCAGGTCGAAATTTCCCCCGGCCAGGGTTTTGAGGTCGGGCAGGGGTTCGAGCGAGAGCAGACTGTTCAGCTGGGCCCGCGCGACCCGGGGATCGTTCACGGTGCGGACGCGCTTGGCCAGTTCCCAGATTTTCGGATCGCGCGCCCTTTCCAGGGTGAGCTGGCGGGGGGTGAGTTCCCCGTCGAGGAGTAAGGCCGCCACGTTGTAGGGCAGATTGAAGTTGAGAACGATGGTGGCCTGGTTCCGCTCGATTTTTTCCGGACTGGTGAAAGGCGAGGAAAGCTCGTCCATCAGGAAGGAGGTGATCCCTCCGGAGACCACCACCTCTTCAACCTGTTCGGGTTTGATCTCGCCGGGGTGCTTCTTCAGGATTTGCTCGACGCAATCCGCCACCGGGTCGACATAGGCGCAGGCGGGATAAACCTTGAGGCAGAGGGTATCGGTGACCCAGGCTTTTCCCAGGCCGCTGATCATCGCCGGGGTGGGAATGTCGGCGAAGCAGTTGATGAAACCGATGGGGTGCTCGAGGATCTCGGGCGAACCGGTGAACCCGGAGCGGGCCAGCTCCGCGCCCAAAACGCCAATGGTAGCGGGGAGACCGGCGGTGAGCAGTTTGGTGTGCGGCCCCATGAACCCGGGCCAGATGGTGAAAGTGGACTGGTAAAAGGCCGTCCCGAGGGCGTTGACGGTTTCCTCCGGGCCGAGGCCGAGGGCCCGGGAGGTCGCCGCCGCTCCTCCACCCAGGTGAACGAAGGACCAGGCCTGTCCGTTCTGGGGGCCGAGGGCGACCGAGGCCCCGATCCGACCGGCTACCTCGTTGGCGATGACCTGGAGCAGGAGGAGATCCCGGCCGTTCAGCTTGAGCTTTTCCGAGAGCGCCAGGGCCAGCGGCACCGCCGAGACCCCGGTGTGGGCAGCCAGGAGATAGTCGTCGTAGTCCAGGGCGATGGAGGCCCCGGAGTTGTAAAGGATCGCTCCCCGCAGGCTGGTTTTTTTCCCGGGGGGAAACAGGGTGCAGTCGGTGCCCTCGTTCCAGCCCTCCACGGTTTTCAGCAGGGCCTGGACCCCCGGGGTCAGGGAACCGGCGAAGGCGGAGGCCCAGATGGAGAGAAACTGGAGCTTGGCTTTCCGGATGACCCGCGCCGGGATGTCTTCGAAGCGGACCCGGGAGATCCATTCCGCGAGGTACCGGGTTTTGTCTTCGCGTTTAGTCATGGTTTTTCCTCTTTGGTTATCCCGGATGTAGGGGAGCCCTTCAGGGTGAATTCCCTCAGGATGAACCCCTCTGCGGGCTCCCGGGAAGTACGGCTACCGAGGTCCGCATTTTTTTGTAGTTCGCTGATTTATCGGCGGTTTCAAACATGCCCAATCCCTCTGAAGTCGGGACAAGTCCCCCTGAAATCGGGATAAATAAATTGGGCAACTACCCTTATCCTCGCGCGCTCTCTCCCTTCCTCTCGAGGGGGAGAGAATTGTTTGGTAGGTATTCAACGGTTTTTTCGGCTCAGGAAATAACTTAAAAGGCAAAAGCGATTCCAGGCGGTCCGCTGGTTGCGGAACCGCACCCGGCCGGCGAAGAATTCGGAAAGCAGGGTGCTCCGGCCGGAGAGAACCTCATCCCAGGTTTCGGGGTCGGCCCGGACGGTGAGATCCAGGCCGTAATCGAAACCGGGTTGGAGCCGGACCTCGCCGGATTCGAGAAAAAACACGGTGACCGGATCGAAATGGTCAGGCTGCTTTTCGAGGAGGAGGTTGAAACTCGGCACCAGGAATGGCGGGAAAGCGGAGAAATCCGGAAGGAGGTCCGGGTTCGAGAATGTCTGCTTTAAGGATTTTAGAATCCGGTTCATTTTTGACCATTTTGTTTATAACCTCCTTCCGGAAAAAATTCCAGCTTTTTTCCCTTTCCCCCCTAAACGAACAAACCCGGCCCCCGCCCGGGCTAAAAGCGGCCATACCCTCTATCGTGAGCTTGAGTTTACCCGCCTTCGCAAAAGGCCACGGGTTTTACAGAAAATGAACGCGCTTTAGGCGGGTAACCCTTCGTAGCTTTAGCGTAGGAGGGTTAGCTTCGGTGGGTTCCGCCCGTCGTAGACTTTGTGGAGATGTTGCTTGATTCTTAGGGCTCCACTTTTAGGTGGTTTTCCGGGTTGAAGATTTTAAAAGATAAATGATAGAATCTGTCTGTCTAAATCAACTCGCTTTTTTTTATGAGATTTTTAGCCAAGCTGATATCTTATAACCTAGTAATTGGGGCCTTGGCCCTGTTCCTGAGCTATTTTCGCTACATTGGCCGACCTTTTACCAACCCAATCATCAATACCTCCCAGTTGATAATTACCGTCGTGGTCCTTCTGGTGATACTTTTGATCATTCTGGGGCTAATTCTTACCGCGGGGATCCGCCTGGTGAAAGATCTGGCGGAATTTCTCCTTATTTATGAGAAGGACCCGGGTCAATTGCGGAAATTTGAACCGGAAAAAAGAATCCGGGTCGGGGTACAAATTGTCAACTGGCCTTACACCGCGTTCCTGATTACGATCGCGCTGGGAGTAACCGGAGCGACTATTGCCTTTCTGATTACCCGCTTTGCGGGGTTGGAACATCTTTCGATGGGGTCTTACCTCCTGCTCCTGACCGATTTTGTCGTGGTGATTTTCATGGCGGCGATCTTTGCCTTTTTTTTCAATATAATTTTCATCCCCCCGGTGCTAACCCGGATCGAAGAGGTGGGTTTCCCCCTTCCGGATTTTCAGCATCCCGGGCTGATCCGGATCGGTCTGCGGCCCAAGCTGGGGATATCTTTCCTTTTCATTATTTTTCTCTCCATTTACCTCCTGGGATCGGACATTTTCAGCCAGGTTAATCGCCTGGTCTCCTCCGGACAGATTACCGAGGAATTAATCAAGTCGATGAAATTGCGGATGGTCGAAAATGCGATTCTGGTCGGGATTTATGCCGGGGGGCTGGGATTTTTTGCTCTCCGTCACATTACCTGGAATTCGCGGAGACTAGCGAGCGGAACCGGGAAGATCGCCCGGGGGTCGCTGGATCCTAATCCGGAGCTCCGGCCGGTTTCGGTGGATGAATTGGGAGAGGCGGCCGATTCCATCAACCGGATGCGGGAAGCCCTGGCCCAAAAGGTCGGCCAGGTGGTGAAACAGTCGGAAAAAATGGAAAGCATTTTGAAAACCATCCGGGAAATTATTCCCCTCCTGGCCGGTTCGACCGAGGAAATGATGAGGATTTCCCGGAAACAGGAAGCCGGGGCCGCCCAGCAGTCCGAATCCATCAAGGGGGTGCAGGCCGGGGTGGAGGACCTTTCGGTTGTGGCGCGGGAGATCTCCGACGGCTCGACCCAGGTAATGAAGCGGGCTGAGGCCGCTCTCCGGGACGGGGAGGAAGGAGTCCAGACCATCGAATTCTTCCGGAAGAGCATCGAGAATTTCGCCGAAAGGGCGGGAGAGGTGGGGGAAAGAATCCAAATCCTTTCCCTGGTCGGCGAGGAGGTGGAAAGAATCCTGAAGTTGATCGAGGGGATCGCCAATAAGAGCGATGTCCTGGCCCTGAACGCGGCCCTGGAGGGGGCCAAGGCCGGGGAGGCCGGCAAGGGTTTTATGCTGATCGCGGACAACATGCGGAGACTGGCCGAGCTGATCGTCAAGGAGGCGGACCAGATCCGGCCCATCCTCCGGCAGATTGAAACCAGCACCCGGGAGATCATGGGCGCGATCGAGAGCAACCTGGCTGAAACCCGGGTCGGGTCGGGGCTGATGATCCAGGCCCATGACTCGTTTCAAAATATTTACCGCTCGGTTCGGAAGGCCAACGAGACGGTTTACGGGATTCTCCAGGGTACCAGCCAGCAGGAAACCCTGACCCTGAAGATCATCGAGCACGCAACCAGGGTAGCCGGGATTGCCAGTGAGGGATCGTCCCTCAGCAAGTTATCCACCCAGACGGCCGAGGACCTGGTGGAAATCAGCAATCGGTTGAAATCGCTTTTGGCTTCCGGGGCTGAGCCCGGCCGGGGCGTTCCGGGAAAATAAGGAAGGAAATTACTTTTCCTGCCATTTCAAGGTCAGATCAGGCAGGTATTGATTTATATCTTCCTTCAGCAGGTCCCGGTATTTCTCCTGATTTCTCAAATAAAGATTGAAGAACCCCGCCAGGAGGACCCCGCTGATCCGCCGCTGGAGATCGCCGGCGATCTGCGGAATGGCTTCCAATTGGGCGGCGGAGCTGAAAAGGTCAGAGCACTGGAGGAAATTCCCGTGGGTGACCTCAATCAGCTGGGTAAACCCCAGGACCATCTCCGAGTTCGGGCTCAGGCCGAACATCACCTGGGTCAGCTCGGAGGTTTCCGGGATATCGAGATCGGTGAAGCCGATATGGGTTCCCCCGGCGATCTCGGCCAGGTAGCGGGGCGGGGGAACCAGGTTATAGGACCGGGACGCGTTGCTGGTGAAACGGGTGAAAATATCCCGGCTCCCGCTGATGAAAATTATGGGCACTCCCCCGGTGGAATAAAATTCGTCCCCGAACAGACAGGAGAAGGGAGCCAGGGGCGCGGCCGCCTTGATCCGGGGATCGGCATCGGAGCCGAAGACCGTCATGATGGTGGTCCCTCCGCCCAGGGAATGGCCGCTCACCCCGATGGCTTTTTCATCGATTGCCTCCGAAAACCGGTTTCCGCTCGGGGAGGAGAAGCCCAGGAGCGAGTCGATCAGGAAACTGACATCGGCGGGCTGGTTCACCAGGTCGGAGGTGGGACCGCCGGGGGCGAAGGTGTTGGAGAGGGGAAAATCCGGGGAAGCCACGATGTATCCGTGGCTGGCCAGGTGGGAGGTGATAATGACGGACTGGCGGCGGTTGCCCATGAACCCGTGGCAGAAAACCACCAGGGGGAAGGTCCCGCCGGCCAGGGGAGCGCCTTTGATCTCCGCGGTCCCGGTGGATTCCCGGGTGGGGTACCAGATCTCGGTCACCAGGGTCCGGCTCGGGTCCCCGGGGTATTCGCCGTTTTTATCGGTGGGCCGGCTTTGGTCCCGGAAGGTCGCGGTTTCCCGCCCGACCCCGAATTCTCCCGGGGCGGAAAGCTCTTGGATCATTTTAGGGAGATCCGGTTTGCCCGGGCCGCAGGCGAGGAAGAAGCCGAGGACGAACGGAAGAAAAAGAAAAGAAAATTTTCGGGGGTGCATTGTTAAATTTATAACCGAGGTGGTTCAAAAAATCCACCGTCCTTCCATACGTATTTTTAAAAATATTTTATTTCTTTCCCACTCCCCTTTTTCCCTTCAGGGTGAATCCCTTCAGGATGAACCCCCCCACGAGGGGAGGGGGAAAAATAAAGGAAAAAATCCACAATACTTCCCTCCCCCTTGAGGGGGGAGGGTGGGGGAGAGGGTGTAGATGAAGGTGAAATAACTTTGATATGTTTTTGAAAGAGGCAAGATGTGATTAACAACTACGGGAAAATAAGGGATAATCTCGGTATGGGGTTTGAGAAAGGAGGATTGAAAATGAGCGGATGGAGAAAATCAACTCTGGCGATTCTGGCAATCGGTTTTTCACTTTTCGGGTGCGCGTACACAAGCATCATCGTGGAAAAGATGGAGGCCCGGCCGGGTCAGTACCCGGATACGATCCGGGTGGGGCAGGTTCTGGAGTTTCAAGCCGTGGCGCTGGCTCCCTCCGGCAGCGAAGTGGAGAGCCCCAGCGCGGCCAATCTGCCCAACTGGTCGGTGGATAACCCCGAGAACTGCCGGGTTATGCCCCACGAGGGAATGAAGGTGACGCTGAAAGGGGTGGGCGCAGGTCCCTGCGAGCTTACCCTCCGGGCCAAGGTTCATGTGGGAATGAACACGGTGATCGTCTGGAGCGGGAAGGTCGTGGAATAAAAGGTTTCTTTGCTAAAAGCGGGAAAGGTTGAACAAGTTGAACAGGCGGGAAAGTTTTTATAATTTTTGTAAACTTCCGCTTTAACCGAGAAAATACGGTTGGATTCATATTGCCGTCTTTCGCAGATGGAATTTTTTGTAGTCTGCCGATTCATCGGCGGTTTTAAAAAGCGCCCGATCCCTCCTGTATCGGGATAAATCCCTCTGAAGTCGGGATAAATAAATCGGGCAACTACAAAGTTTTAAGAAATAACAACTGCATTTTCCGGGTTGAAACAAAAAAATCCCGGCTCGGGTTTCCCCGAACCGGGATTTGAGTTTGAGTCGGTTATCAGTTTGGTTTAGTACATATCGCCGTAGCCGCCACCGGGGGGCATTCCGCCCGGCATGCCGCCTCTCGCGGACTTTTCTTCCGGCTTTTCGGCAATCATCGCATTAGTCATGAGCATCAGGGTGGCGACGCTGGCCGCGTTCTGGAGGGCGAAGCGGGCGACCTTGGTCGGGTCGATGATCCCTTCCTCCATCATGTCCTTCACGTATTCCATCTTGGCGGCGTCGAAACCGTAGTTGCCCTTTTCCTTCTTGATCTGGTCCACCACGATCGAGCCCTCGATCCCGGCGTTGTTGGCGATCCAGCGGCAGGGTTCCTCCAGGGCCTTCTTAATGATGTTGACCCCGAACTTTTGATCACCCTCGAACTTAAGCTTTTCCAGGGCCGGGAGGCAGCGGATGTAGGCCACGCCCCCGCCCGGGATGATGCCTTCCTCGACGGCCGCACGGGTGGCGTTCAGGGCGTCTTCCACGCGGGCTTTCTTTTCCTTCATCTCGGCCTCGGTGGCCGCGCCCACGTTGATGACCGCGACCCCGCCCACCATCTTGGCCAGGCGCTCCTGGAGCTTTTCCTTGTCATAATCAGAGGTGGTTTCGTCGATCTGGGCGCGAATCTGCTTGATTCTCCCCTCGATATCTTCCTTCTTCCCGGCGCCGTCCACGAGGGTGGTGTTCTCCTTGTCGATCACCACCCGCTTGGCCCGGCCCAGGTCCTCGATCAGGATGTTCTCTAACTTGATCCCCAGTTCTTCCGCGATCACCTTGCCCCCGGTCAGGACCGAGATGTCTTGCAACATCTCCTTCCGGCGGTCGCCGAAACCTGGGGCCTTGACCGCGCAGGCCGAGAGGGTGCCACGGAGCTTGTTCACCACCAGGGTGGCGAGGGCTTCGCCCTCCACTTCCTCGGCGATGATCACGAGGGGCTTGCCGGCCCGGGCGACCTTCTCCAGGAGGGGCCGGAGCTCCTTCATATTGCTGATTTTTTTCTCGTTGAGCAGGATGTAGGGATCCTCGAGGACGCACTCCATCCGCTCGGCATCGGTGACGAAGTAGGGCGAGAGATACCCGCGGTCGAACTGCATGCCCTCGACCACGTCCAGGGTCGTCTGCATGGCCTTGGCTTCTTCAACGGTGATCACGCCTTCCTTGCCGACCTTTTCCATGGCCTCGGCGATGATCTTGCCGATGGTGTCGTCGTTGTTGGCGGAAATGGTTCCGACCTGGGCGATTTCCTTCTTGTCCCGGGTGGGCTTGGAGAGCTTCTTCAGCTCCTCGACCACGATTTCCACGGCCTTATCCACGCCCCGCTTCAGGTCAATGGGGTTGGAACCGGCGGCCACCAGCTTGGCGCCTTCCCGGCAGATGGCCTCGGCGAGCACGGTGGCGGTGGTGGTGCCATCGCCCGCGGTGTCGCTGGTCTTGCTGGCCACTTCCCGGAGCAGCTGGGCACCCATGTTTTCAAACTTGTCTTCGAGTTCGACTTCCTTGGCGACGGTGACCCCGTCCTTGGTGCAGGTGGGGGCGCCGAAGGTTTTTTCGATGAGGACGTTCCGGCCCCGGGGCCCAAGGGTGGAGCGCACGGCATTGGTGAGTATTTCCACCCCGCGCATCAGACCGGCCTGGGCCTGCGTGTCAAATTTTATCAGTTTGGATGACATTTTTTCCTCCTTTCACTTCGTATTCCGGAGCTCAAGGCTCGGATTATTTTTCGATAATTCCCAGAATTTCTTCCTCGGTGATGACCAAGTGGTCGTCACCTTCGATTTTCACTTCGGTTCCGGAGTACTTGGCGAATAGAATCCGGTCTCCGACCTTGACCACCATGGGAATGACTTTGCCTTCGTCATTGAGCTTTCCGCTCCCGACCGCTACCACCAGACCTTCCATGGGTTTCTCTTTAGCGGTGTCCGGGATGATGATTCCTCCCTTACTCTTTTCCTCCTCTGCCAGTCTTTTCACCAGGATTTTGTCTCTGAGGGGCCGTATTTTCATATGTATGCCTCCTTTCTAGGATTTTTTGCCCCAAAATCGATAAATATTACTTCTTGTTAGCACTCTCTATGGAGGAGTGCCAATGAACTTAGTTAAATTAATCATGCCTTTTAGGTTTGTCAAGTGCGGAAGATGTAACTACCTAAATAATATATATTATTTTAAAAAGATTTGGTTCAGGAGCTCTGGATTCCCACGGCGGAGAAGGCTAAAGCCAAGGAAATCAGGATCGAAGCGAAGTAACGCCCGCCCCGAATAAATACAAAAAGGCCTGGGAGAGTATCCCAGGCCTTTTTTGTTGGGTAGGGAGTTCATTTATCCCGGCTCCGGGATGGATGGCACCCGAATTGGGCCCGAATCCCGGGGCCAGGAGCTTGGTGGGCGGTTAGTGAATCCCTACCTTAAAACCTCGATTCCATACATCCCCGCGGGAACCAGGACCCGGTCTTCCGACAAAACCGGGACCGGGTTCCAGTTGGTCGACGGATGGATATGTTCAAACTCAAACCGGGAATCCTTAACCTGATAAATCAGGTCAAGGTAAGCGTACATTTCATCCGCCGACGGGCTCCAGGACCCCTGCGCGATCGCGAGCTCCCGGATCCGCTTGGGATTAACGAAGGGACCGAGCGAAAGGAAGGCGCGCCCGCCGGCAAATCCATTCAGGCTGTAGCCGGCCTCGAAGGCGGGAAGCGCGAGGGAATCAACGATTTGCAGGTCGGCGATGTCGTCGGTTTTGATCAGGGAAAGTTTTTGTTCGGGGGCCGGCTCCCCGGAGTTTTCCCCGTACCAGTAATAATAGGGGGTGCCCGAAAGCAGAAGGGCGTTAGCGTCGTTAAAGGAGACCGCCGGATAGCCGGAAAGCGCGATCTCGTCCCCGGCCTGGAACCCCTGGGTGTCATAGCGGCAGGCCCCCAGGAAATAATCGGATTGATAGAAGGGCCAGCCGTCCGGGGTTTGCAATAACTTGAGCTGGGTTTTCTGGTAAAAAAGTTTTTCCTCGTTCTCCGAGACATAAAGCAGCCCGCCGGGGATATTGACCAGGAGGAGGGAAGGATGCTCCGGATCGGCGAGATCCAGGCGGCCGGCGTAGTAAGTGGTGGTTACGGTTTCCGGGTAGGAATAGTAATAATTCTGGGGCTCGATGGTTTCGGAAACCGTCAGGTAGAGATGCTGGCCGCGCACGAGGGGGGTGAAAGCGTAGTTTGAATACAGGTAGGAGTAGTAGCCCGGGCTGGCGGAGGGATTCTGAATTTCGATGAACTTGGCGGGCGCAATTGTCCCCGCCTCCGCGGCCTCCAGGACCAGGACGCCTTCCTTGTAATACCAGTCCGGCTCGGCCGCCTTCACGATGGTCACATCGCCGCTATAGGAATCGCTCCAGCGGGAGACCGAACCGTAAAAGCCGAGGCGGGAGCCGCTCAGGGAGATCAGGGTCTGGGGGGAAAAATGGAGATCGGAAGGGAAAGCGAAGCATCCGGTCACCTGCGGCTGGCCATTTTCCGGGATCAGCAGGCGGTGAACCTCGGTCTGGGACGGATGGTCCGCATCGACCGCCTCGGTTTCCCGGATGATATAGAGACCTTCCGCGTCGCCCATAATGCTGACCGCGCTCCCGGAGATTTTCACCCGGGCGGTGGGCTTGAGCCCGGAATCGCCAAGCCTGATCACCTCCCACCAGTTATTCTCGTCCTCCACCAGGGCGAATTTCCCGGCCGGGACAATCGTTTTCGCCGACCGGAGCAGGCGGAGGAGGGAAAGGGTCTGGGGGTGGTCGCGGTCATCGATGCTGGCGATCTGAACCGCGCTCTGGGAAAGGATGAAGGCATGGTTATCGGCCAGGAAGGGGCGTTCCACCGTCCCGATGTGGGCCAGGGACCCTCGCTCTTTCAGCTGATCCCGGAGGAGATCGATCAGGGTGACCTGGTCCTCCATCCGGTAACCCCACCACCCGAACCCCTGGTAATCCGACCAGGGGAGCATGATCAGGTTCTGGTCGGGAAGCACATTGAAGGCTTTGTAATCGGCATAACCGTAGGAGGTGGAATAATCGCTTCCCACCGTGACCTTGTCCAGAAGCCGGGGGTTGGTGGGGTCTTCCACGGAGAAAAGGGAAACCGAAGCCCTTCTCCCCCCGCCTTCGTCATCCACCCCGAGTGCGACCAGGCGGTCGCCCAGGGGCTCGATGTACTGGGACCAGCCGGGAACCGTCAGTTCCCCGACCACCATGGGATTGGCCGGGTTGGAAAGATCCAGGATCCAGAGCGGATCTTTCCGCTGGTAGGTGACGATGTAGGCCCGGCTTCCGTCGAAGCGGGTGGCGAAGAGGGATTCAAAGGTGCCGATAGGTTTGGTGGAAAGCAGGTTGGGCTGGTCAGGATTGGAAACGTCAAAGATATACAAGTTGTTATTCCCGTTCCAGTCCCCGGCAATCACCCGGAAAGTCTGTTGATATAGATCCATTTTGAATTGGTCGGCGACGTGTCCGGAGATGTTTAGGGTTCCCCGGGCGGCGATCTGGCCTCCGGGGTCGGAAATGTCGAGGCAGTGAATCTCGGTGTTTTCCGAGTATTCGTATCCGCCGGCGACGCTGACCGGGACGGAAATGTAAAGGTATTGCGGGTTTACGTAGAGATGGGTGTAAGCCAGGAGACTCCAGTCCCAGTTAGTGGGAAAAGAGATGATCTCCTGGTCCACCGCCTGAAGGTCCGGGGCCCCGGCGAGATTAAAAGAGGAAATAATGATGGATTCCGGGGTGAAGGTGACGGCGTAGAGGATGTCCCCCACGATCCGGCTTTCGATCAGGGTTCCCGGAAGGGGAAGCTCGGAAACGATCTCGATCCGCTCCGGGTTCTTCACGTCCAGGACCACCACCTTGCCCTCCAGGTATTTGGTCAGGGCCTCGGAGAGAGGATCCCCCCCGTTCAGGGCGGGGGCATTCATCGAGCTCCACCCGTATCCCGGCTTAAACCCGGCTACGGTGGAGATGACCAGGTTTCCTTTCAAATAGAGTTCATTGGGAAAACCGGGAATGTAAACCCCGCCCGCGTATTGGAGATTTTCCGGGTTGTTGGTTTTGATGGCCTGAAGGCCGCGGTAAATGTTGAGGGTGAAAAGAAGGTTGTCTCCCAGGGCGTAAATATCCGGCTCGGCCACCGCCCGTTCCGGCGGGCTCTGGGACTGGCTGGCGGCGGGAACGGGATTTTTTTCTCCTCCGGTCAGGGGAGTGCCGGTGTCAAGCCCGTAATATATTCCCCCTCCTCCCCGGTAATACGCTTCCGAGAGGGAGCGGTAGCCGTTATCGACGATTTTTTCCAGGGTGGGGGTTACGAGGGAGGGAAAATCGGCGGTGTTTTTGCAGGATTCAATGATCACGGTTTCGGAAGGGGGGCGGGAGTACGCGAGGTAGCGGGTCCAATCCTGGGAGTCGGTGCTGGCGCTGATCGCCTGGGCCGGGATATCCGGGGCTTCCGTACCCGTCCCCGGGGATTTTTCCTCGGAGCAACTAATAAAAAGGATGACGACCGAGAATGCCGCGGCCAGGCCGGGGAGAATCCCGGGTATTTTCATCCTCCTCAAGTTCTGATCGGGAAAAAAATTGTTCATTTCTATTAATCTCCCCCGTATTATTAAATGCAATGTCCGTGCCGCGCCTTAAGCCGGGAGATCAGGTTAATCAGCCTCGGAATTTAAAAACGCGCGAATTTTCGGCTGGCCAAGACCCTCAAAATTTTGAGGATAAACTTAAAAATTTGAGGTTTGGCGGTAAAGGATTTTTATCCGAAAAATGCAGTTATTATTTCTTAATACTTCGTAGTTGCCCGATTTATTTATCCCGATACAGGAGGGATCGGGCGCTTTTGAAAACCGCCGATCCCCCCAGAGACGGGACAAGTGAATCGGCAGACTACAAAAAAATCCGCCCGGGAAGGACGGAGGAACGGATTCAATTGCATTTTTCGGGTTTATGAAATTATGCGGTCAGGTGCCGAAGCGGACACCCAGTAAAATCAGGTTTTTCGAGTAGGGCCGCGATTTCGAAAACTCGTTGGAATAGCGGTTGTAGGTCAGCTGCAGGGATAAATATTTATTCATTTTCTGCTCGACCCGGACGTTGATCGCATTCAGGTTCTCATCCTGCTCGTCGGCCAGGATGATCCTCCGATCCTCGGCCCAGATCGTGTAGGTCCCCAGGCCTCCATATTTTTTTACCTGGATGACCGCGAAAAGATGCAAGAGGGTTTTCGTCGGGAAAGGGTAGGAAAAGGTCAGGGAAACCCGGTGGTTGATGTAGGAGAGGCCGAAGGCGTTGGATACGCCTTTCTGAAAGCTGTAGGCCGGCTTGAGCAGGAATTTCCGGGAGAAGGAAAGCGAGCCGGAAACCTCGCTGATGGCGTCGGCCCGATCCTTGAAGCCGGGGACGAGGTTCCCGTCTTCGTTCAGGACGCGGGCCAGGGATCCATACCAGTGCCAGGATTGTCCCCCGGAGAGCTGCGGGCTCAATTCCTCGGAAACCTGGGCCCGGACCTGGGCCGCCCAGGAGAGGAGATGGTAGTTGAGATTATCCTCCGGATGGTAGTTGAAAAACTGGTAGTTGCCGGAAATCCCGACGGTAAAAATGGGGTTCAAGGGCCGGGAGAGCTCCAGCTGGGCCCCCGGTTTCAGGTAGTAATAATTTTCTTTCCAGGGATAAAAACTGTTTTCCAGGGTTCCCTTCAGGTCGCCGGTGAAAAAGCGGTTCAGGTGGGTGACCCGGAGGGAGAGATTCTGCCGGAGGCGGTTTTCGGCTTTCTCCACGAAAAGAAATTCCGCCCCATTCCAGATGGTTCCGGAGAAGGCGAGGGCGGGGAGGAGGGGAACACGGGTCCGGCCTTCCAGGATCATCCGGTAAAGAAAGTCGCCTTTTTTCAGGTCCGAAGGGGTGTCGCGGACGTTGTCATTGTAACCCAGGCTAAACACGGCCCGGCCTTCGGTATCGGCGGGGAAAGCGGACGGGGCGGAGAGCGGAAGGGAAGCAACCAGGAGAAACCCCGCGAGCCAGAGTCCCGGGGAAACCCGAAAACGTCCCATTCGGAGCCCTTTGCTTCCAGTCCTCCGGCAAGAAGTGAAGAACCTCACCGGTCAAATTTCTAATTATAAAAGGCAAAAGTCAAATCATAAGTTTACACGGAGGATATAAACAAAGGATAACCGGAGAAGGAAGAAGGATTCAGGAAAACAGGAAAGAAAAAAACGGACTGGCTATTGCCCCCGCCGGAGTTCGTCCCCCCGGGCGTTGACCCGCTGGATCAGCTCCTCCAGGGCGGTTTTCCGGGTTTTCCAGCGGTGGATTTTTTCCTCGAGGGTGGGAACGTGGGCGGAACCGGCCGGAAGGGAAAGGGTCGAGCTCGAGGATTGAAGCCGGAGGATCTCCGGGGGTGAAGCCGAGGAAGGTGAGGAGCCTTTCCCCGTATCTCCAAAATCGATAATCGCGATTCCCTCGCCTCCGGGGGATTCCTTGGAGGGGGTGGAAGGCGAGGAGGTTTCCGGCGGGTTTTGGACCCGCGCCATGATTTCGTCCCGGTGGCTGACCTCGGCGGAGAAATCGTAGGTGTCTTCCAGGAACTCCCGCAGGCCCCGGGAGAGGGCCAATTGCTGGTTCAGATCCTCCAGCCTCAGGCTGGTCACTTCCAGTTGTTTCTGGAGGTGGCTCCGGGCCAGGTCGAGAACCTCGAGCTTGTTCCGGATTTCCTGGGGGCTGTCCCCCGGGTCGGCGGCGGGGAGAACGATCCGGGGGTTCAGGTCGGAGAAGACTTTGTCCAGCAACTCTTCCTTTTCCCGGCGGAGGCCGAGGAGATCGGCGAACAGGCGCGAATCGGGTTTTTCCCGGGATTGTTTTTCCAGCGCGGTGATGCGGAGGGACAATTCGGCCAGGAGATTTTCCCGGGCCTGGCTGATCCTTTCCCGGGCCGAGTCCAGCCGGGTTTCGATCCGGCCGAGATCGGTTTCGATTTGTTTGGATTCCTTGAGAAAATCCTCCAGCTGGGTTCTCTGGGAGAGGCTGGGCTCACCGGTTTCGGGTTTCTGGGCCGCGATCTTTTCCGAAAGCAGGCGGGCTTTTTCTCTCAGGTTCAGGGAGGTCTGCCGCAGGATTTGTTCTTCCGCGTAAAGGCCGGTCAGATCGGCCCGGAGGGATTCCGGTCCGGAAGCAAAAGCCATCCGCGGGATGGTGATCAGGGCCGCCAGAAGCAGAAAACTGGCGATTTTGGTGGTTGCGAATCTCATAAAATTAAATAACATGCAAGAAAAGTGCCATAATCTACAGGTGCCGGGAGATGTCCGAAAGGAAAGTTTTTTGTCGAAATACGGGGAAAAATCATATAAAATCTTCCTGTAATGGCAATTATAACTATTTAATAATGAAGAGCCAGGGATTATCTTTTTCCCACATGGGTTTTAACCCCTCAATTTTTTAAGGGTATGATTTCATCGGTCAAGGGGCGAATTCGGAACCAACTGCTTCTAGCTTACCTTATCCCGATCGGGTTGCTGCTCGGGGGGCTTTCCTTTTTCGCTTATTACCGCACCAAGTTGAGCCTGGACCAGGAGTTCTCCCAGCGACTCCTTTCGGTGGCCGGAGCGGTGGCCCTGGGGACCGATCCGGAATCCTTTCTGATCCTTTCCCCGGGTGATGAGGGGAGCCAGGTTTACCAGCGCCTGGGCGGTTTCTGCCGGAAGGTCAAGGAACTGAACGGGGTGGCGCGGATCGCACTTTTCGACCGGAAGGGAAAAATCGTGGCGGATACCAGCGGTTCCCGGATCGGGGATCCTTTTTCCCGGTTTGAGCTGGACCAGGAGGTGATCGTCCGGATCGTCCCGGCCCGGGGACAGGTTTCGATTCTGTTTTCCGGCCCGGACCGCCGACTGTATAAGGAAGCATACGCGCCGGTCCTGATGAAAACCCCGGCGGGGCAGGAAGACATCATCGGTTATGTCGCCGTGGAAGGCAGCGCCGTGTTTTTCGCGGGGCTGACGAGCCTGCGCCGGGATCTCCTTTTCGGGGGGCTCTTGGGCCTGATTATAGTCGCGGGGATCAGCCTCCTCCTGGCCCGGAGGATCGTGAACCCGGTCCACCGGCTGGTGGAGGGGGCCGGCCGGATCGGGGCGGGGGACCTGGATTCCCCGATCGAGGTTCGGGAGAAGGGGGAGATCGGGTTCCTGGCCGCGACGCTTGAGCAGATGCGGGGCTCGATGCGGGAGCGGGATCGCACCCTGAATCTGATGCTCCGGGGGGTGGCCCACGAGGTGCGGAATCCCCTCGGGGGGATGGAGCTGTTTGCCGGGCTCTTGTCGGAGAAACTCGGCTCCCGGGAACCGGAGGCGGAGTACCTGGAAAAAATCCGGAGGGAGATCGGCAACCTGAAAAGGGTGGTGCAGGAATTTCTGGATTACGCCCGGCCCGAGGAACTGCGGCGGGAGGAGGTTAAGCTCTCCCGGTTTTTCGCGGAGGTTCTGGAAATCCAGGCCCCCGGGGCCCGGGAGCGGGGGGTGGAACTGGAAACGCGGGTGGATCAGGAGGCGGTTTTTAATTTCGATCCCGCCAAGCTCCGCCGGGCGGTAATCAACCTGGTCGAGAACGCCGTCTCCGCCTCCGAAAGGGGGAAAAAGGTGTCGATCCAGGCGGACCTGGAGAAAAACTGGCTCCGGATCACGATCGCGGACCGGGGGGTCGGGATTCCCGAAGCGGACCGGCCTCATCTCTTCGAACCGTTTTTTACCACCCGGGAGAGCGGGTCGGGGATCGGCCTGGCCCTGGTGAAAAAAGTGTTGGATGGACACGGCGGGAGGATCGAGGTGAAAAGCCGGGAGGGGGAGGGGACGACGGTGGAGATCTGGATTCCACCCGCACCCAGCAGCCAGTAGCCTTTTAAATTGCGGAATGCGGAATATACCAATTGACGATTGACGAATGACGATTGACGAATGAAAACCAAATCAACAAGAGAAGACAAAGAAACTTAAGGATGAATGACGACTTGTCCCGAGAGCTGTCGAGGGATTACCGAGACAAGTAGCGCAACCGTAAAACGAAAAAACACTAAAACACCAAAACACGTAAAATAAATCAGGGGAGACCATGGCGCAGATTCTGATTATTGAAGACAACCAGACCATGCGGGAGGGGATGACCGAGGTGGCGACCGGAATGGGCCACCGGGTGACCGCGGCCCCGGGAGGGAAGGAGGGGATCGCCTCCTTCCGCGCGGGGAATTTCGACCTGGTGCTCACCGACCTGAAAATGGGGGCCCTGGACGGGATGCAGGTGCTGAAGGAGGTCAACAAGCTCCGGCCCGGGGTGCCGGTGATGATCGTGACCGCCTACGGCTCCATCGAGGGGGCGGTGGAGGCGATGCGGGCGGGGGCGTTTGATTTCGTCACCAAGCCGGTCTCGTCGGCGGAATTAAAGGTCAAGATCGAGCGGGCGCTCGGCCTGGCCGAGCTGGAAAAGGAAAAGGCGCGGCTGGAGGCGGAGAATCTTTACCTGAAGGGGGAAGAAGGGGAGCGCTACCGGCCGGACGAGATCGTGGGAAACTCCCCGCAGATCCGGGAGGTTTTCGCCCGGCTCCAGAAAATCGCCCCCACGGATTCCTCGGTGATCATCAACGGGGAGAGCGGGACCGGCAAGGAACTGATGGCGCGGGCGATCCACCGTTTGAGCCCCCGGAACGAGGGACCTTTTATCAAGATCGACTGCGGGGCTTATCCCGAGACCCTGATCGAGAGCGAGCTTTTCGGGCACGAGAAGGGGGCCTTCACCGGGGCGGTCAAACGCAAGCCCGGCCGCTTCGAGCTGGCCGACGGCGGGACGATTTTTCTCGACGAGATCGGGGAGCTTTCCCCGGTCGCGCAGGTCAAGCTGCTCCGGGTGCTCCAGGAGCGGGAGTTCGAGCGGGTGGGCGGAGTGGAGACCATCCGGGTGGACCTCCGGGTCTTGAGCGCCACCCACCGGGAGCTCCGGGAGGAAATCCGGAAGGGAAAATTCCGGGAGGATCTTTTCTACCGGCTGAACGTGATCGGGATCTCCCTCCCCGCGCTTCGGGAACGGAAAGAAGACATTCCTCTGCTGGTGGAGCACTTCGGAAAGAAGTTGCGGGTGCGGACCCGGAAGGAAATCCAGGGATTCAACCCGGAGGCGCTCCAGGTCCTGGCGAATTACCCCTGGCCCGGGAATATCCGCGAGCTGGAAAACGCGGTGGAGCAGGCCATGGTCCTGGCCCCCGGCCCGGTCATCCGGGTCGAGGATCTGCCCGCCTGGGTTTTCGTCGGCTCGGCCCCGCCGGCCCGGCCGGGTGAAGCGGCGGCGGGGGAAGGGAAGCCCCTGGACGCTTCGGTCGAGGCCCTGGAGAAAGACCTGATCGAAAAGGCCCTGGCCCGGGCGGAGGGTAACAAGGCCGAGGCCGCCCGGATTCTGGGGATCAAGCCGGGGACGCTTTACTACAAGATGAAAATTTATCGGATTGAATTAAAATAAGCGCTCCGGCCCGGTTTTTCCCGGACTGGGGAATAAGCCTCGGAAGCAAGATAAATTGTCTTTAAACCTCGGTCCAAGCCAAAAGATTTTTCAGGCTTTCGACAGGTGGCAGATTAGAGGAATTACAAAAATATGTTGCCCGGTGGGATATCACGATTCTTAGGCCCTAGCCCGGCAAAACCTTGACAGGCTTGGAATTCTTGTTAATTTTCGTTAGGATATTTCCAAGTTAGGAGAAAAGAAAATGTACGCAGTCATCAGAACCGGCGGGAAACAATACAAGGTCCAGGAAGGCGAGTTGATCCGGATCGAGAAGATCCCCGGCGACAAGGGGAGCAAGGTTAATCTCGATGACGTTCTCCTCGTCCGGGAAGACGACAAAGTTAAGATCGGCAAGCCGGTGGTCAAGGGGGCTTCGGTTTCCGGGACCATCGTCGAGCAGGGCAAGGCCCGGAAAATCAAGGCGGGGAAATTTAAGAAGCGGAAGAGCTATCAACGACGCTGGGGCCACCGCCAGCTTTTCACCCGGGTCAAGATCGAGTCGATCAAGGCCGGCTGAAAAAAGCAGTTTCGAGTCTCGGGTTTCTGGTTTCGAGTTGAAAAGAATTAATAAATAGGGAACCAAATAGTGATTGGGATTTTTGGATCAGGAGATCAGGAGGTGATTTATGGCGCATAAAAAAGGACAGGGTTCCAGCCAAAACGGGCGCGACAGCCACGGGCAACGCCGGGGCGTGAAGGTATACGGGAGCCAGGTGGTCACCGCCGGCTCGATCCTGGTCCGCCAAGTCGGCTCCCGGATTCGTCCGGGCCTGAACGTCGGGATGGGCAGTGATTTCACCCTCTTCGCCCGGATCCCCGGCAAGGTGGTTTACGAAAAAAGCGGTGGTCGAACGCGGGTCAGCATTTTCCCCGAAGCCGGCGGGTGAGATTTATTGACGAGGCCAGGATCCGGGTCATCTCGGGCTCGGGTGGAAATGGCTGCGTCAGCTTTCGCCGGGAGAAATACGTTCCCCGCGGCGGGCCGGACGGCGGGGATGGTGGAAAAGGGGGAGATATAATCATCCAGGCTGATTCGCAGGTTTCCAGCCTCTACGATTTTCACTTCCGTCAACAATTCAAAGCCCAGTCCGGAATCACGGGAAAAGGCAAAAAGCAGGCCGGGCGGGATGGCCGGGACGTGACAGTCCCGGTTCCGGCCGGAACGATTATCCGCGACGCCGAGACCGGCGAACTCCTCCGCGACCTCGACCGCCACGGCGAGCGGTATATCGCCGCCCGGGGTGGAAAGGGCGGACGCGGCAATTCCCACTTCGCTACCTCCACCGACCAGGCGCCCCGCCGGGCGGAGACCGGCGCGCCCGGCGAGGAGAAAAACCTCTTCCTCGAGCTCAAGCTCCTGGCCGACGTGGGACTCGTCGGACTGCCCAACGCCGGCAAGTCCACTTTTATCTCGAAACTTACGAGCGCCCATCCCAAGATCGCCGACTATCCCTTCACCACGCTTTCGCCCAACCTGGGGGTGGCCGAGTCCCCGGACCGCCTGGTCAACTACGTGATCGCGGACATCCCGGGGCTGATCGAGGGAGCGCATCGGGGCGAGGGGCTGGGGATCCGCTTTTTGAAGCATCTCGAGCGGACCCGGATCCTCCTCCTGATCCTGGACCTTTCCAGCCCGGACCCGGCGGATGATTACCAGGTGCTGCTCGGGGAAAGGGCCTCCCGGAAAAACCCCGGTTCGTGGCCCTGAACAAGATCGATCTCGAAGAGGGCCGGGGGAAAAAGGCCGCGGTGGAAAAAGCCTTGAAAAGGAAGAAGGTCAAGACCTTTCCGATTTCGGCCCTGACCGGGGAAGGGATAGAAGAGTTGTCGGTTTATCTATTAAATATGGTTAAAAAAGATAGTACGGAGTTGCGTGATTAGGTTTACAGTTTAAGGTTCAAAGGTTAAATACGGGAAATTCCGATATCAAATCTCCTTGAACGCGAGAGGAAAAGCCTGGTCCGGAAATCCCGGCGGGTGGTGGTGAAGATCGGTTCGAGCGCCCTGACCGCCGGGACGCGGAACCTGAGCCGGAAGATCGTCTTCGGGCTCGCCGACGACATCGCCCGGGTCCGCAAATCCGGGCGGGAGGTCATCCTGGTCACCTCGGGGGCCATCGCTTCCGGGACCGGGAAACTCCGGCTCAAGGGACGCCCCCGCACCATCCCGGAGAAACAGGCGGCGGCGGCGGTGGGGCAGGTCCAGGTGATGAATTTGTACATCGAGGCCTTCGCCCGGCACAAAATCCGGGTGGCCCAGATCCTCCTGACCCACGCGGACCTGGCCGACCGGACCCGGTTCCTGAACGCCCGGGCGGCGGTGCAGACCCTGCTCCGGCTCAAGGTGCTTCCGATCGTGAACGAGAACGACACCGTGGCGGTGGAGGAGATCAAGTTCGGGGACAACGACAATCTCGCCGCCCATCTGACCAACCTGGTCAAGGCCGACTTCCTGGTCATCCTCTCGGATATCGATGGGCTCTTTTCGGCCGATCCCCGGAAAAATAAGGATGCCCGCCTGGTTCCGGTTCTCCTCCTGGGAGAGGAGAAAGCCCGGCTCGCCGGGCTGGGGAAGGCCAATCCCCTCGGCACCGGGGGGATCAAGAGCAAGATTGAGGCCGCGACCCGGGCCACCCGCTTCGGGGTTCCGGTGGTGATCGCCAACGGTTTGAAACCCAGGACCCTCCAAAAAGTCATGGCCGGGGAAACGATGGGGACTTTCTGCCCGCCCCAGTCCCGGCGATTGCAGGGACGGAAGTCCTGGATCGCCTACAACCTGAAACCGGCGGGAGCCATTGTAGTCGACCAGGGCGCCGAGACCGCCATCCGGGAAAAGGGGAAGAGCCTGCTGCCCTCCGGGATCGTCGGGGTGGAGGGCAGGTTCCAGATCGGGAGTTCGATCCGGATCCTGAACGAGAAGCGCCAGGAGTTCGCGCGGGGCCTCACGGCTTACGACTCGGAGGAAGTGAAAAAAATCGGCGGACATAATACCCAGGACATCGAACGGATCCTGGGATACAAATACCGCGACGAGGTGATCCACCGGGATGATCTGGTGATAATCTGAAAAATTCCAATGACCAAATCCAAAATCCCAATTAAATCCCAATGACCAATTTCCAAATGGCAAAATATAAATGAAAAAATCAAGAGGTCAAATCAAGCTTAAAGCTTAAAAACAAAGAAGCAATCGGGGGAAGATAACAGATTTCTGGCAAACGTTGGGAATTGGGATTTGGGATTTTATTTGTCATTGGGATTTTGACCTTGGGAGTTCCGGCCGGAGGAATGGCTAAGGCGGCTTAATTAACGGGGTAGGCAATGAATAGAAAAAATGATTTATTGAAGATTGCGGCCGGGGCCCGGGAGGCGAGCCGGCAACTGGCCCGGACCGACACCAATCGGAAAAACCGGGCCCTCTTGAAAATGGCGGAGGGGCTGGAAAAGGAAACCCGGAAGATCCTGGCCGCGAACCGGAAGGATCTCGGCCAGATCGCCGACCACGGCCTTTCCGGGGCGATGCTCGACCGGCTCAAGCTCAACGAGAAGCGGATTGCCGAGATGGCCTCCGGGCTCCGGGCGGTGGCCGCGCTTCCCGACCCGGTGGGGGAGATCCCCGAGGTCTGGAGCCGCCCGAACGGGTTGAGGGTGGGGCGGATGCGGATCCCGCTGGGGGTGATCTGCATCGTCTACGAGGCCCGTCCCAACGTCACCTCCGACGCCGCGGGGCTCACGCTGAAATCCGGGAACGCGGCGATTCTCCGGGGGGGCTCGGAGGCGATCAATTCCAACCTGGCCATCGCCCGGGTTTTGCAGTCCGCGCTGGATGCGGTGGACCTCCCGCCGGCCGCCGTCTCGATCGTTCCCTGGACCGAGCGTGAGCTGATCGGCGAGCTTCTCAAACTGGAAGACTACATTGACCTGGTGATCCCCCGGGGCGGCGAGGGCCTGATCCGCTACGTGGTCGAGCGCTCCCGCATCCCGGTGATCAAGCATTACAAGGGCGTCTGCCACATTTACGTGGCCGGGAGCGCGGACCTCGACTTGGCCGAGAAGGTTATCCTCAACGCCAAGGTCCAGCGCCCGGGGGTTTGCAACGCCTTAGAGACCCTGCTGGTGGACCGGAAGGCGGCGGCGGCCTTTCTGCCCCGGATGGCGAAGAAACTCGAGGAAGCCAGGGTGGAACTCCGCGGCTGTCCGGAAACCCGGAAGCATGTCCCGCGGATCAAGAAAGCCACCGAGGAGGACTGGTACGCCGAATACCTGGACCTGATCCTGGCCATCCGGGTGGTGGGCGGCGTCGGCCCGGCGATTGAACACATTGAAAAATACGGCTCCGCGCACACCGAGGCGATCATCACCCGGGATTACGATGAGGCCCGCCGTTTCATCAGCGAGGTGCAGAGTTCGCTGGTGCTGGTCAACGCGAGCACCCGGTTCAACGATGGGGGCGAGCTCGGCCTGGGGGCGGAGATCGGGATCAGCACGACCAAGTTGCACGCCTTCGGACCGATGGGATTAAGGGAACTCACCACCCAGAAATTTTTCGCCCTGGGGGAGGGACAGATCCGAGAATAGAAAATCCAAAATCCAAAGCTTCCTACGACCCCGAGCGGGGTCTCAGGACAAGGACCCCGGAGGGGCAAAGTTCAAAATGAAAGGTAAAAATCCAAAATGGGAAAATCCAAGCTCAAAGTCTGAAGTTCGAAGTCAATTGCCTAAATTCCGCAATCCGCAATCCCTCCGGGCCGGAGGCCCTCTCGGGCCGGAGGCCGAAATCCGAAATCCCGATCCTCAACATTCGAAGAAAAAACGGGTCGGGCTTTTTGGAGGGACCTTCGACCCGATTCATTACGGCCACCTCCGGGCGGCGGAGGAGGCTCGCCTTAAGCTTCCCCTCGACCAGGTGATATTCATTCCCGCCGCCCTGCCTCCGCACAAGCTCCGGGAACCCCTTTCCGATCCCAATCACCGGCTCGAGATGGTGGAAAGGGCGGTGGCCGGCAACGTTTACTTTTCCGTTTCCGAAGTCGAAATCACCTGCCTGGAAAAACCTTCCTACACGGTCCAGACCGTGGAATATTTTCTTTCCCGGGTCAGCGTCGAAATTTTCTACCTCATGGGAATGGATTCCTTCCGGGAGATCGAAACCTGGAAGGAATACCGGCGCCTGCTCCAGCTCTGCCGGGTGGTGGTGGTGACCCGGCCCGGACTCCCTGGGGGCAGCCGGATCAGCTGCCCCCCGAAGCTCAAGCCGCTGTTTTCCCGCTCATTGCGGGACCTGGCCGATCCGAGCAAGAGGATTTTTATCCTGCCGATCACCGGTTCCGAGGTTTCCTCTACTCAGATCCGCGGCCTGGCGCGCGCCGGCCAGTCGATTCGTTACCTCCTCCCCCCGGAGGTGGAGGAATATATCCAGGAAAAAGGACTATATGAAAATCCAAAATCCAAAGCTCAAAACCCAATATAAAGGAACATGGAGGACGGATTAAGATGAAAGACATTTCTCGGCAAATCGCCCGGAAGAGCGTGGAAGCGATCGTGGAAAAACAGGGCCTGGACCCGGTGGTCCTGGAGGTCAGGGAACTCACGGACATCGCCGATTACTTCATCATCGCGAGCGGGCGGACCAATCGGCAGGTGGAGGCCATCCAGGAAGCCATCCTGGAGAACCTGAAAGAGGCGGGTTTCCGTCCCCTGGGGGTGGAAGGCAAGCGGGGGGGAGAGTGGATCCTCATGGATTACGGCGCAGCCATTATTCATATTTTCACCCCCGAAACCCGCAACTATTACCGTCTGGAAAGCCTCTGGATCAGCGCCCCCCTCTACGACGCCGAGAATTTCCTGAAAGACTCCTGATTAAATAAATCTCCCCCCCTTTTTTCTCATCGCTCCCGCTGGGATTATCGCCATTCTTTCCGTTTGAATTGAGGTGGTTTCTTATGATACGTTATGCAAAATATATCTGGATGACTTTTATCGGTTGATCTATCCCTGATCGGCAATGATTTTTATCGGATTGGGGTATGGCGGCAACGGGGAAATCTAAGGAGGGCCGTAGATGAACAGATACCCGGAAGATGAACTCGTGGTGAAGGCCCCGGAAGGGGAGAAGATCGTGCTCCTGGTTTTCGACGGGCTGGGTGACATCCCCCACCCCGATTTTGGGGGGAAGACCCCGCTGGAGGCGGCGAAAACCCCCAACCTCGATCGATTGGCCCGGGAGGGAGCGCTCGGTCGAATTATCCCAGTGGCCATCGGGATCACCCCCGGGAGCGGGCCGGCCCACCTCGGGCTTTTCGGGTATGACCCGCTTGAGCTCGAGATCGGCCGCGGGGTGCTCGAGGCCCTCGGGATCGGCGTGGCCCTGAACGCGCAAAGCCTCTCGGCCCGGGCCAACTTCGCCACGATGGACGCGAAGGGCATCATCACCGACCGGCGGGCGGGGCGGATCCCCACGGAGAAAACAATCGGAATCTGTAAAAAGCTCCAGGAAAATATCGGTGTCTTCGAGGGCGTAAAGGTGGAGATTTTCCCGGCCAAGGAGCACCGGTTCGTGGTGGTCTTCCGGGGTGAAGGACTGGCCGACGGGCTTTCCGACGCCGATCCCCACCGGGAGGGGAGCCCGCTCCCCGAGATCAGGGCCACGAAGGCCGGGGCGGAGAAGGCCGCCCGGGTGATCAATGCCTTTTTGAAGAAGACCCAGGAGATTTTGAAAAACGAGTCGCCGGCCAACGCCATCCTTCTCCGGGGGCTGGCCACCCCGCCAACGATCCCGCTCTTTCCCGAGCGCTTCAAAGTGAAGGCGGGGGCCATCGCCACCTATCCGATGTATAAGGGTCTGGCCCGCCTGGTGGGGATGGAGATTTTAAAGGTCAGCGGCGAGTCATACGAGGACGAGTTCAAGACCTATATCGAGAATTACGATAAGTACGACTACTTCTTCATCCATATCAAGGGCACCGATTCGGCGGGGGAGGACGGCGACTTCGCCCGGAAGGTCAAGGTGATCGAGGAAGTGGACCGGATCCTCCCGATCCTCACGGCGAAAATGCCGGCGGTCCTGGCGGTCACGGGTGATCATTCCACCCCGGCCCTCCTCAAGTCGCACAGCTGGCATCCGGTGCCGCTCCTCGTCTGCTCGAGGTTCGTGTGCCGGGATTCGACCCAGCGCCTGACCGAGCAGGAGGCCGTCCACGGGGCTTTGGGCATGTTCCCCTCCCGCGACCTGATGAAGATCCTGCTCTCCAACGCCAAAAGAATGGATAAGTACGGAGCCTAACAAATTGCGGATTGACGATTGCGGAATGCGGCCTCCGGCCCTGTAGGGCTTACGGCCCGGAGGGATTGCGGAATATATAAAGACAGTTTCGGGTCTCTAGTTCCTGGTTTCTGGTTAAACCAAAGAAACCCAAAAAACCAGATTAACCAGAATGTAGCCTCCGGCTCTCGCTTCCAGCCCCGCTTCCAGCCCGTAGGGCTTACAGGCCGGAGGGTAGGGCTTACAGGCCGAAGGGGAGAGGGCAAGCAAACTTGGGTAGCCGCAATCTTTAGGTTGCGCTCAATCGAGGCGGCTGAAGGGCCGCCCTGCTTCTTTATGGCGTCATTCCTGCCCCGCATCAGAGTGCGGGATAAACTCCAGCAGGGATCCAGGAACCCCTTATTCTTCCGGATTCCTCCCGCATGGGGTGGGACAGGAATAACCGGCGGCTAACCCAGCGCTGACTCTCTTTACCTTGAAAAAATCGACCGAGTTGGTACAATGGGATAACTCGACCATGGGAAAAATCAAACCGGAAGAAAAGCAGCTTCTTACCATCAACTTCGGGATCCTGGGAGTCCTGATCCTCGCCAGCACTATCCTCCACCACTTTTTTCCCGGGGTGCTCAGCGTTCCATCCCACGAAGGCATTCCCTTTTACAGCTTCCCTTCGCTTTTCACCCAGGACCTGATCCCGATCGGGCTTTCCTATCTTTGCTTCGTTCATTCCATCAAGTACATGGGCCTCTGGCAGGCCTCGGTTTTTCTTTCCGGTTCCTTCGTTTTCACCGGGCTCGAAGAATCGATGTGGATCCTGGCCGGGCGCTTCAGCGGGATCCAAGAGACTTACTATTTCAGCCGGGCTTTCTTATGGTTCGTCGAGACCCCGGTTATGGCCTGCCTGGGCTGGTATTTCATCGCCTATGCCTGCGTTTACATCTCCTCGCTCATCCTCAAAAACCGCGGCCTTTGGACCCGGGCGATCTGCGGGGGCCTGATCGCGATGGACCTGGACCTCTGGCTCGACCCGGTCCAGACCTCGCCGGAATGGAAATCGTGGTTCTGGCTTTCCCCCGACAAGATTAATATCTTCTCGATCCCGCTTTCCAACTTCATCGGCTGGTTTCTCCTGATTTTCCTCTTCGCCCTGGTTTTCGAAAAACTTCCCGTTCTGGAGAAGCGCTACGGGCAGGCCTGGGCGACGCTCCGCTTCTACGGGATTCTGCTTCTGCTCGAGGTGGGGATTTTGATCTTCTTCGGGATCTACGGGACCTTCGTGATGAAGTATATCCCGCTCACCAATCTCACTCTAGGGGGGATCTAATGAGGAAACGGATGCAAACGGAAAAAATTCGGATGCAGACAGATATGATGTATCCGTTTGAATTCGCTTTAATCCGTCTGAATCCGTTTGAGGCGATTTTAGGTGATTATAAATGATTTGGCACGGGACTACAGACAAATTTTACCAGTTTTTCAAAAATGCTCCTATGCCGATTGTTATATCTAAATTCCATTTCCTTGAGATAAAAAGGGAACTTGTTTTTGGAAACACCATGGAACT
>JAPLJI010000067.1 GCA_026388655.1 Pseudomonadota bacterium | reverse complement strand
CAGAACCAGGGCCAGGCCGCCGATCCAGAAAACATGCACCAACGGGTCCTTTAAATTCTCGGGGAGAAAGGGGGAGGCGATAATCCGGGCCACGGAGGAATCGTCCCGGGGGGTGTCAAAACCATAATCGTCAATCGCTTTCCGGGCCTCGCGAAAAGCGAGAAAAATCGAAAGTTCGTGTTCCTTCATGGCCAGAAGGTATAACGGGTTATAGTCGGTCAGGGAACAATTATCCCGGCTCACATCGAGATAGATCCCCCCGCCGAGAAAAGAAAATTCCGTGGCGGCCAGTGCCGCCCCCTTTTTATACTCATGGAGATAAAAATGCCCGCCCCCGGGAAAAAGCGCGGCCCAGAAGGCGGCATTGGAAGGCGAAATCCATCTCCCCCACGCGGGAACCCCACCCGAAGTCCCCATCCAGATTAAAATGGTGAGTAGAGCGATCCGCAGATACCGCCACCACCCCGAGTTGCGGGTGAGATTCCGATAATTTCTAATTTCTCCGGTCATCATCCTTTTATTTTTGTCATTCTTGCGAACGCAGGAATCCAGGAAATGTTTTTTATGTTTGGAACTAACTTCATATAAAAATCCCGGAATTTTTATATTCTTCTGGATTCCCGCTTCCGCGGGAATGACAGAAGGGAAATGGATCCCCGCTGGAGTTTATCCCGCACTTTGATGCGGGACGGGGATGACGGATAAAACCTGAATCTTCACCCCCGCAGGAGCTACTTTACAATCCAGCATTCCACTGCAAGGCTAAAGCCTTGCCCTACGTTTTTTGGTTTTCATTCCGCAATCCCTCCGGCCTGTAAGCCCTACGGGCTGGAAGCGTGGGCCGGAGGCCGCAATCATCAATCCGCATTTTTTTACGCAGGCTAAAGCCTTCGGCTACCGATTTGGTTCATCTGGTTTGCCTATTTGGTTTTTATTCTGAAATCGTCAATCGTCAATTCTTTTTTTCCAGCCACCTAACTGCCAAGCCACCGTCTTTTTCACCTTTCTGCCCAATTATTTGTAGTGGCAGGGCTTGCCCTGCAAACCCGTCGAGCAAGCTTCCTTACGGGATAAACGACCACTACATATTTAATCTGGTACCGGTTACCGGTTACCGGCTGCTGCCTACCGGCTACTTTTGTCCTTTTGCTTCGACCAGGGACTGTTGAGATTTCTCCTGATCCAGCCGTTATTGGCTTTTGATTTCACGTCGGCGTCCTTGATGTAGGGCTTGATATCGAGGAGGGGGGTCCCGTCCAAGAGGTCAAGCCCGGTGGTAAATATTTCATTTCCCCTGATCTTTTTTATCCTGGCAATGGTCAGCCCGATCGGGTTGGGGCGCTGGGGCGAGCGGCTGGCGAAAACCCCCACGACTTTTCCCCGGGCCCAGGGGGGGCTGACCTTCAAGGGATATTTTTTCCCCGACTGGTGCAGATAAGCGATCACGTAGATATATTTGAACTGCCCGAGGTGGTCCAACCCCCCGGCATATTCGGGGTCGAGCACCAGCCGGAAGATCCCCGGGTCGTTTTCCCGGCCGTGGCGGGGGGCCTTCTCTTTATACGGCGTCCGGATCCAGCCAATCGATTTTAACCGCCACCCGGAAACCGATCGTTTCTTTTTTTTGGTTTTCTGGCTCATTGCGCCCCTCCTCCGGCCGCGCCGGCTTTTCCCTTCATTTTACTTTCCCGGCCAAGAAACCGGTATCAAATTTTGCGAGGGAATTTTCGTTGACACGATTCACACCGGCAAGATACAATTTATTTTTGACTCTCCTCCAGAAAGGAGCAAACCATGACCCAGAGAAAGTTTAAGCCCGAAGCGCTCAAGTCCAGCAATCCCATGGCCAAGGCTTTAAGCGAACTGATCAAGCATCAGATCGACGCCATGATCACCATGCAGAGCATTCGGACATTCGAGAACTTTATCGAGATCAAAAAATCCCTGCACCACCTCGACCAGCGCCTGGCCGAATTGACTCCGGTTGCTTCCGAAGACACCCAGTCCTCCACCCAGAGGGGAAAAAGACCCATGATCCGCAAGGACTGCCGGATTCCGGGCTGCTGGAAGCCGGCCAAGTCCCGGGGCCTGTGCGGGACCCATTACCAGGCCGCTCGAAGGAAGAGGAAGTTTTAAATTTAATTCGATTAAAATTATGCCAATCTCCCCTTACCCCTCTTTAGAAAAAGAGGGGTAACTTCATCCCCCTTTTTCAAAGGGGGATGGAAGGGGGATTTCCCAGTAAAAAAAGCCGCCTGGGCCCCTGAAGCCTGGGCGGCTTTTTTCCTGCGCGAGATTTCTTTGTAGTATGCCGATTAATCGGCGGTTTTTAAAATAGCCCGATCCCTCATCCTTCGGGACAAGTCCCTCTGAAATCGGGATAAATAAATCGGGCAACTACAGGAAGACAGAAAAAATCAATTTCATTTTTCGGTATCAATCCTTAAACCGGATTATCCCCGCGAAGGAATCGGCCTTGAGGGCGGCCCCCCCGACCAGGGCCCCGTCAATATTGGGCTTGGCCATCAGGCTCTTGATGTTGTCGGCCTTTACGCTTCCCCCGTACAGGATCCGGGTCCGGGACGAAAAATCGGGACCGAGCGTCTGCGTCAAAAGCTCCCGAATCATTAAATGCACCTCTTCCGCCTGCTCGGGGCTCGCGGTTTTGCCGGTTCCAATCGCCCAGACCGGCTCGTAAGCCAGGACCAGGTTGGCGTCCGCGCCCAATCCATCCAGACCTTTTTTGACCTGGCGCTCGATCACTTCCTTGATCTTCCCGGCCTCCCTCTCCGCCAGGGTTTCCCCGACGCAGACAATCGGGACCAGGCCGTGTTTCAGGGCGGCCTTGGTCTTCCGGTTGACCGACTCATCCGACTCGCCGAAAAACTGGCGGCGCTCCGAATGCCCGATGATCACGTGGCTGCAGCCGATTTCTTTCAACATCGGCGGGGCGATCTCGCCGGTGAAAGCCCCTTGATCCTCCCAGTGGAGATTCTGGGCCGAGAGCCCGATCGCGCTTCCTTTGATCGCCTCGGCCGCCTGGGCCAGGGCGGTAAAGGGCGGGGCCACCACTACTTCGACCCCCTGGACCCCGGCAATCTTCCCCTTCAATTCCGTGATGAAGCTTTTTGCCTCACTCCCGGTTTTATACATTTTCCAGTTTCCCGCGATAACCGGTTTTCTCTCCGCCATGTCTACCTCCTTCTTTTCAATGACCCTCTCCTCCCCACCCCCTCCTCTCCGAGCCGGAGGCTCTACAGAGCCAGAGGCCATCGAGGGGAGGGGGAAAAATAAGGAGGATTATCATCCATAATATTTTCCTTCACTCGAAAATCAGCTTATGCTCAAGGAAATTGATTTCCTTGAGCCGGGCCGTGATCTTTTTCTCTTCCCCCAGGATATTCTCGAGTTCCACCCACCCCTCCCGGGAAAAGGTCACGCGGGTGACATCCTTGAGGATCAATTCCTCCTTCTCGCCTTTTTTTAGATAAGCGCTGGATTCACACATTTCCGTTTAGAACGTTAGGTTCGTTAGGATCGTTAATCTCGTTTCTCTGCTTTCTTTAGTTTTTTCTGCTCACTGCCTACTGCATACTGCTTACTGGGAGCGCAGGCTAAAGCCTGCGGCTACTTTTTTACGCTATGCCCTATACGCTATGCGCTTTGCTCCTTTAATGTTTAAAGGATCGCTGCCCGGTAAACATCATGGCGACGTTAGCTTCGTTGCAGGCCTCGATCACCTCGAAATCCCGCTCCGATCCTCCCGGCTGGATCACCGCGCCGACGCCCTCCCTGATTCCCACTTCCACCCCGTCCTTGAAGGGAAAGAAAGCGTCGCTGACCATGACCGAACCGGGAATTCCGCCCCGTTCCTTTTTCACCCGCTCGTCGATCTCCCGGCGCTTGTCCTCGTCCTTCAGGTCGTTGTAGGGAACCTTGTAGGCCTCGAAGCAGTAACGGTCGGCCAGCTTCCGGTAGGCCTTGTCCCGGGCGATCTCCGCCACCCCCACCCGGTCCTGTTCCCCGGTGCCGATCCCGACGGTGACATCGTCCTTGACATAAAGCACCGAGTTGGAGGATACCCCCGCTTCCACCAGCCAGCCGAAGAGCATGTCCTGGATTTCTTTTTCCGTGGGCTGGCGCTTGATTTTGTATTCCTTGCCCTTGTATTCGCAGACCGCGGGCTGGAGGTCCTTCGGCTTGCGGGTCACCGGGACGAAGGAGGCCTGGACGATAATGCCCCCATCGATCAGGCTCTTGATATCCACGAACTGCCGGCCCACCCACTGCTCGAGCCGGGCGATGTTCTCGATCCGGAGAATCCGTAAATTCTTGCGCTGGGCCAGGATCTGGAAGGCCTCCTCCTCGTAGTCCGGGGCCGCCACCACCTCGGCGTACTGGGCGTTGATCCCCTCGGCCGTGGCCTTATCCACCGGACGGTTCAGGGCGATCGCCCCACCGAAGGCCGCCACCCGGTCTGCGGAAAACGCCTTCCGGTAAGCCTGTTCCAGACTGTCGGCCCGGGCCGCCCCGCAGGGATTATTGTGCTTGACGATCACCACCGCCGGCCGCTCCGGTAAATAGCGGAGGATGTTCAGGGCGTTGTCCACGTCGGTGATGTTGGTTTTCCCGGGATGCTTGCCGGACTGGAGCATTTCCATGTTCGAAGCCAGGTATCTCCCCGGGTCGATGGTCTTGACCTCCCCCAGGACCAGGTTCCCGTTGACGAGCTTGAAGAGGGCCGCCTCCTGTCCCGGGTTCTCCCCGTAGCGGAGCCCCTTCTCCACCCCTTCGATCACCCAGCTCACCTTTTCATACTGCAGGGTGGAGCGCTTGCCCCCCTCATCGATAAAGCTGATCTCCATTTTCCGGGGAAAATGGTCGTCCATAACCGTCTTGTACATCGCCTTCAGGTCTTTCGCCATGTGCCAGTCCTCTCCTTGAATTTTAAGTGATGAAAATGCCGCCCTGACATAAAATTACAAAATCCCCTTTTTGTCAATTCGCTATAAAACACTGACGGAGAGAGAATTAAGCGCCTCCCGGTATTGGTCCGGGGAAATGGAACGGTTCTTCCACATATGCATCAGGAGCCGGCGGACCCGGCGTTCCAGCTTGTCCTGGTGGCGAAAGGGGCTGTAATAATGGGGGTTGGGAAGCATCGCCGCCAGAACCGCGGCTTCCGCCACGGAAATCTCCGGCACCGACTTGTGAAAATACCGGCGGCAGGCCGCCTCCACCCCGTTGATCCCGTCCCCCCATTCCACCACGTTGAGATAAAGCTCGAGGATCCGCTGCTTGGAAAGTTTCCGCTCCAGCTCCCGGGCGATCAGGGCCTCCCGGATCTTCCGTCTCAGGGTCCTTTCCTTGGAAAGAAAAAGGTTTTTCGCGAGCTGCTGGGTGATGGTGCTCCCGCCCCGGACCACCCGCCCCTCGGAGATATTTTCCTTGAAGGCATCCCAGATGGCCTCGTAATCCAGGCCGTGGTGCCGGTAAAAGTTACAATCCTCCGCGGCGATCACCGCCTTGACCAAAACCCCGGGGATGGCGGCAAAGGGTACGAAGATCCGCTCCCCCCGGGCCGACGGGATTTTCTTCCGGTAAGGGGAAACGTCCGGAAGATCCCGACCCAGATATACAATGTAAACGGAAAACCCGAGAGCCAGCCCCGCGAGAATCAGACCCGCCCAGAAGGGCCATCTCCGCGCAGCCCGGCGGGCTGGTTTCTTTCCCATCCCCTACCCGGCAATCTCGGGATAAGCCCCCTTGACCTTGCCGAAGTCGGTTTTTCCCAGGTACCCACTAATCGTCGTGTCATACTCCGCGGTGTGACGGAAGGCCTTCTGGGCCAGTTCGAAGCGGGTGGCCAGGGAGATTTTGCCCTTATTTTTCTTCAATTCTTCCAGGATCCGGGAATAATCCTTGGGATCGACCAGGATCGCCTCCCGGTTGACAGTCTTCGCGGAGGCCCGGACCATGCAGGGGCCGCCGATGTCGATATTCGCCCGGGCGTCCTCCACCGTGACCCTGGGTTTGGCGATGGTTTCCCGGAAAGGATACAGATTGACCACCATGAGATCGAAGGGAACCGCCCCCGTCCGTTTCAGGTCGTCGGCGTGGGCCGGGTTGTAGGTTTCGGACAGGAGCCCGAGGTAAACCTTGAAGTCGAGGGTCTTGACCAGCCCGCCCTGCATTTCCGGCTGGCCGGTGTAATCCGAGATCTGCTGTAAAAGCGGCGGCTTCCCCTGGTCGGCGAGAATGCTCTTCAGGGAGCTGAAAGTGCCCCCCGTGGAATAAAGGCGGATCCCGGGACAGATCTTCACCAGTTCCGGAACGAATTCATTGAGCCCGCCCTTGTCCGACACGCTCAGGATCACGTTCCGGACCGCCACCAGATTGTCAATCTTCCGCACCACGTTTTTCTCACCCATTTTCCCTCCTCCGTTTAAAAAAATTCACTAATTTTAAATTTCAATTAATAAACAGACCAAAATCAAGATTGTTTAATCCCCCGACGGACAAAATTCTAAATCCGAAAAAGAAATTTATTTCTTTCCGTTCTTCATCTGGGCCACAATCCACTCGATCCAGGAATCGAAACCCTCCCCCGTTTTGGCGGATACCGGGATGATCGGAAGCTTGGGATTGATCTTTCTCACGTTCTCTTCGACCAGTTTCCGGTCGTATTGCAGGTGCGGGAGCAGATCCATCTTGCTGAGCAGCAAGAGGTGGGCCCGGCGGAAAAGCAGGGGGTACTTAAGGGGTTTGTCCTCCCCTTCGGCGATGGAAAGAATGGCCACATCGCGCTCCACCCCGAGTTCGAACTCGGCCGGGCAGACCAGGTTGCCGACATTCTCGATAAAAAGCAGCTCGATCTCCCCGGGGTTGAACCCGTCCAGGGCGGCCCGGATCATCGCCGCGGAAAGGTGGCAGTCACCCCCGAAGGGCCCGGTATTGATCTGAACCAGGGGAATACCCAGGGGCCGGAGGCGGTCGGCGTCCGCGCTCGTGTAGATATCCCCCTCGATCACGCCGATCTTGAACCGGTCCTTGAGCCGGGCCACGGTTTTTTCCAGGATCGTGGTCTTGCCCGAACCGGGGGAACTCATCAGGTTGATGGTGAAGACCCGGTTCTTATCGAACCACTGGCGGTTTTCTTCCGCCACCCTGTCATTTTCTTTCATGATTGACTGGATTACCTTGATCTCTGCCATTTCCTGTCCTCCTCGGATGCTGGAAAACCTGGTTATTTCTTTCCGATAGATAATAACAAGTCCTTCCGCAAGGCTAAAGCCTTTCATCGTAGAGTTTAAGGTTCAAGGTTCAAGGTTCAAAGTTCTAAGGTTTCGAGTTTGAAGTTTCCAGCTCGGTTGTTAATATTTGGTAATTGCCTGCCATGCAGGCCCTGAGCGAACCTTAGTGAGTCGAAGGGAGCGTAGTCGAAGGGTTTGGTTATTGGAATTTGGTAATTGGGATTTGATTTGATATGCCTTATATCAAAGGCGCCCTGCATATTCACACCAATCTCTCCGACGGGAGTCTGGCTCCCGCGGAAATGCTGAAGGTCTACCGGGACCTGGACTTCGGCTTCCTGGCCTTCACCGATCACGATTACCAGGTCGGGAGCAACCAGAGATACTTCGCCGCCCTGCCGGACGGGGACAGGGATTTCATCGTTTTCAACGGCCTGGAAGTGGAATGGGCCGAGATCAATTACGCCCATATCTCCAAGATCTGGGGGGATACCGAGCTTCTCGTTATCTTCAACCACCCGGCGCAATACCGGATGGAGATCCCGGAGGTCCTCCGGCGGATCGAGGTGGTCAACAAAACCCTGAAGGTGGACGCGATCGAGGTGACCCACAAGGGGCGCTACTACGCCCAATACAACGTCCGCGAGATTCCCCTGCCCAAGGTGGCGACCGACGATTCCCACCACGCCGACGAATGCGGCTGGGCCTGGATTGAGGTGGAGGGCCCGCGCGACCGGGACGGGATCATCCGGGCGATCAAGGCGGGGGATTTTATCCGGGGCTTTCGCTGACCCTCAAATCTCACCGCCAAGAGGTAGCCGCAGGCTTCAGCCTGCGTTTTTTTCAGCCAATACGACGCTTAAAGAAACAATTGCCTCCTCTAGCGGGATTCCACCAAGGCGGAAGACACACGATCGAGGACCGTTAAGCATCTCATCACCCCTCATCCTCTCCTTCTCCCCCAAGGGGAGAAGGAAGGGGGGGATTTAGTGCGTTTTTTCCTTGAGGAAATCCTTGGTCTTGTCGGCGGCGTTTTCCACCGCGTTGGTGGTTTCGCTGACGGTCTTTTTGACCTCCTTTTCCACCCGGTTGCCTCCCCGGGTTAAAAAGGTGAAACCCCCGATGTAGAAAAAGACCACCGTCACCAACACCCCGGCCAGGAATCCCCATAAGAATTTTTTGGACCCGTCGTTCATTTGATTATTCCCTTTCAATAATCGTGGCCACGCCCTGGCCGCCGCCCACGCAGGCGTTGGCGAGGCCGTACCTTGCCTTTTTCGCTTCGAGAATCCGGGCCAGGGTTCCCACCAGCCGGCAACCGGTCGCACCCAGGGGATGTCCGATGGCCGTCCCGCCGCCCATCACGTTCACCCGGTCGGGTTGCAAGCCGAGCTGCTTGATGCAGTAGAGGGCCACGATGCAGAAGGCCTCGTTGATTTCCCAGTAATCAATGTCGCCCGCTTTCAGGCTCGCCGCCTTCAGGGCTTTCTGGCTGGCCGGGACTGGGCCCTTGCCCATCACGGTAGGATCCACCCCCGCGAATCCGATCGACTTGATCTTGGCCAGGGGCTTGATCCCCTTCTGCTGGGCCTTTTCCTTCGCCATCAGCACCATGCAGGAAGCCGCGGCGTTCAGGGGTGAGGAGTTACCGGCGGTGATGATCCCGTTGGGCCGGAAGGCGGGTTTCAGCTTGGCCAGGCCTTCGATGGTGGTATCCCCCCGCACGGCCTGGTCCGTGTCCACCGTCAGGATACTGCCGTCAGCCTGCTCGGCCTCGATCGGCAGGATCTCTCCTTTGAAAAACCCCTCCGCCTGGGCCTTGGCGGCAAGCTGATGCGACCGCAGTCCCCAGGCGTCGAGTTCGGCCCGGCTGACCCCAGCTTCACCGGAAAGCTTCTCCGCGGTGAAGCCCATGTTCATCGTGGTCATGAAATCCCAGTGGGCGAATTTTTCCTCGGAGGCCAGGGTCAGGTTGGGGGAAAGCGACTCGGGGGTCCCGCCCATCGGCACCCGGGTCATGTGCTCCATCCCGCTGACCATCACCATGTCGGCGTTGCCGGTGGCGATTTCCATGTAGCCGATCTGAATCGCGGCCATGGAGGAGCCGCACTGCTGGTCCACGAATTTAGCCGCTATCGTTTCCGGGAAATTGGCCAGCAACACTGGAAGCCGGCCGCCATAGGTCCAGTTTTCGATAATCCCCATGGCCGAACCGACGATAAAATCGTCGAGTTCCTTGGGATCGAGCTTCAATCTCTCCATCAGTGCCGGCATCAGCCGGGCCAGGAGATCATCCGCCCGCAGTTTATGAAACACGTCTCGCTCCGGATCCCGGGGTCGGGATCGGGACTGAGCTGTCCTTAAGTACCCGGCGATTACGACGTCTCTCATGTGGCCTCCTTTCTCAGTCTTTCGAATCCCCATGTTTTCGCGGGGATATTCTAAACCAGATCAAATTTAAGAGGGAAGTGAGGCAGGCCGACAAACTACCGGAAAACCGGCCCAGACAATCTCAGGCATTGTCCGCGTCTTTTTGGATTTCCGGAAGATCCTGACTCCGGATCGGTATACCCTTTTCCTTCAGGTAGCGCCTGGCGCTGACCGGATCAAGGCCGAGGATCTCCGCAACCTTACCCAGGCTGATTAAACCCTCCCGGTAGGAATCCAGCGCTGCCTTCCTCCGATGCCGTTTTTCGGAAAGCACGATACTTACCTTCTTCTTGGTTCCTTTCACTATAATAAATCCATTGCGGCTTTTAGACCGGCTTCAATCTTTTCCAGCATTGGCAAAGATAAAAGTCCCAGACATTTAGTAAGCTTGGCCCGGTCAAGGGTCGTAACCTGGTGGCAAAGGGCAACGGAATCACGATCAATTCCCCCTTCACCCGCCGGGATTGGAATGGACGTAGGTCCCCTCAATAGTTGGCGGGGGGAGGTTGAAACCGGAATAATGATGATCGAGCGCCACCCCGGTATCGAATTAAAACCATCATGGGAGATAATTATGGCCGGTCTATTCCCTTTCTGCTCTGAACCCGACCGCGGACGCAACTCGGCCCACCAGACCTCGCCCCGCTTCATTTGCGCCTCCGTTTTCGTGATGAGGTCAGATGTTCAATAGCCGCCTCCTCTAAATCCGGATCAAGATCATCCAGCGTTCCGGCCGCTTTCATCGCGTATTCTTGAATTTTTTCACGTAGAGCTTCGCGTTCTTTAATCTCCAGCCAGGTCTGAATCGCCTCCCGGGCCAATTCCGTAGCCGGCCTTTGGGTTAAATCGGCTGTCTCGCGAAGGCGGGAATAAAGATTTTCGGATAGAGGAACATGCAAGTTTTTTTGGTTAATTGCCATGGCTCACCTCCTGCCATTATTTTATGGCAAGAAATAAGGCAGGTCAACTCTTTATCGATAATTATTAGTATCGGTGCCGGTGTCAATGTCAGTGTCGGGACCGATATTGGAATAGGTTGTCATTCCCGCGGTGTTTTGAGCGGGAATCCAGGGATTTTGTTTTTAAATCGTCATTCGTCATTCGTAAATCGTCAATCCGCATTTTTTTTCCAGCCTTCCCTCGGCCACAATGCCTCGGGATCTGATCGAAAAGCCTGCGGCAACCGGTTACTTCTTCAGGCGCCTCATTTCCTCCGCCATGTCCTTGATCTCCACTAGGTCGAGCTGCATCTTGCTGTAGCCGTACCAGAAAGCGTAATCCGGGTTCAGGTGAAACGATCCCTGGAAGGTGCGCATCCGATATTCGAAAAACATCAGAAAAAGTTTCTCCTCGATCAGGGTGGTAGCATCGTGGAAGGTCAGGAGATCCGGGTAGGCGAAGGTGTATTCCTTCGGCTTCTTGAACAGGCCATCCTTATATAAATCCGCCACGATCCGGATCGCCTCGGCCATGATCCGATCCGCGGTCTGGATGACCGCTCCTTCTGCCACTCCTCCTGTGTCAGGCGGACCACCTTTTCCTTTTTGATTACCTCCAGGCGGGGGGTGGGTTTCCCCTCCGGGTCCAAAACCCCCAGGGCCTGCATCAAGGTCGCGCGGTCCCGCGCCCACTGTTTGTCCTCGGGCAGGGGCATTCGCACCGCCAGGAAGCCCCAGGCGGTCTGGTTGGCGTGGTTTCCCCCGGGCAGGTGGCACATCTGGCACTTGGGCGCGGCCGCGCCTTCGGGCAGGGTCTTGTTCTGCTTCAGGAGGTAGCGGACCCCGTGCTTGGAGGTGGAATACATCTCCCACTGCGCGTGGTCGAAACCCATGTGGCAGGTCTGGCAGGCCTGGGGCTGGCTCGCCTCGGCTACCGAAAACAGGTGCCGGGTGTGGCAGGCGTCGCAGGAGGCCATCCCGAATCCCCTTCCCGCCTTGGAAAGCTCCTTGATCTCGGCTTCGGTCTTGAGGCCGATCTTGTGACATCCCCCGCAGCCCTTCATTCCCTCGATCATCACCATCGGCTGCCAGTGAAAGGTGGGCATCGCCTTCATCGAGCTCCAGGCTCGGGCGTGCTTCCCGTTTTTAAACTCCCGGACCTTCTCCTCGTGGCATTCGGCGCAGACCTCCGGGGTGGGAATCCGGGCATTCTTCACGTCCTTTTCGGATTTGTGATCGCTCCCATGGCAGGCCGAGCAATCAATCTGGTTTTGCCCGTGCTGGCTTAACTCCCAGTCCGAAACGATATTGGGAGTGACCTTTTTATGGCAGGCGGCGCAATCCACCTCTTCCGCCCGCGCCGTTCCCCCGGTCAACACCCAAAAAACCAGGAAGATGAAGGTTAAAGCAGGAGTCAGCGTTTTCATCTTTCCTCCACTATTGCTTCCCGAAAAACCGACCTCATCAAGGAAGAGACTTGCGCCCGTCATTTCCAAGGAGCCCGATAAATCGGGCAACTACTTTGACCTTTCACCTTTGAGCTTTGAGCTTCTTATTAGATCCCGAGCTTCTTCCGTTTTGCCTCGATGTGGGCGAGAATGCCGTCCACCGCCTTGACCGCATCCTTCTCCACGTTGAGAATCCCCCCGGTCACCCCGGGCAGGTCCTGGGTTAAAAGCTTGACCAGGTTGGGCGCGCCGGTGACAGTGGGCACCGGGTTCACATAGGTGTAAAGCCCCAGGGCCAGGGCGAAAACCGCGTCAATCGTGGCCTTCTGCTCCATATATTCCGGCACCACCGCCGCCACCGGGAGATCGGGAAGCGGAACCCCGCCCAGGGCGGTGGAAACCGCCAACAGGAGATCGGCCAGCCGCCCGGTGTCGGTGCAGGTCCCAAAGGAGAGGACCGGCGGGGTCCCGAGTTTTTCACAGATCGCCTTCAAGCCCGGGCCGGCCAGTTCCCGGGCCTCCGGGCGGCAAAGCCCCGCCACCTGCATCGCCCCGTTCCCGCACCCCATCGAAAGGATCAGGATGTTCCGCTTGATCAGCTCCTTCGCCACCGCGACGCTGTGGACGTCCTGGCCGGAATCCCGGAGGGTGGTGCAGGAAACCAGGCCGGCGACCCCGCGCAGAGCCCCGCTTTTAATCGCGCCCAGAAGCGGGTCGAGGCTCCCACCCAGGGCGTCGAGGATGCTCTCAATCGAAAAACCGACCACCGCTTCCCCGGCACCGAGGCCCCGGATCGGCTCCACCGAGGCCTGGCGTTCCTTAAAATTGCCGATCGCCATTTCGAGAAGCCTGGCCGCCTGGACCCCGGCTTTCTCGGGAAGGTAATCAATCCGCTCGGTCACTCCCTCGAAAGCGACCAGGTCACTCACCGGGACGAGCTTGAATTTGTATTTCTGGGCGTACATCGGGTCCACCGGCATCGAGCAGTTCATGTCGCAAGCGAACAGGTCCACCGCGCCCGAGGCCAGGACCGCCTCCTGCATGATCCAGTTGCCGGTGAAGCCGTAGAACACGTCGTCGGTATTCCAGCGCTGGATCATCTCTTGCCCGGTCTCGATATTCGCGATCACGCGCAGGCCTTTGGCCCCGGTGGCCCGGGCCTTCTCCTGCCACTCGGGCTTCCGGGCCAGCTGGACCATGGCAAAACCGAGAAAGGGCTCGTGGCCGTTGGGAAGAACGTTGACGTAATCCGGGTCCAGAACCCCGAGGTTCACCCGGAAGGGATGGGGCCGGGGGATCCCGAAGAGGATATCCTGGCAGTATTCGTTCACGATCTGGGACTGGTAGGCCGTGGCCACGGCCAGCCGCATCGCCTTCAGGGCCAGACTCACGTAATAACCGTCCACGTTGGTCAGGCAGGAACTGGTCGCCCGCATCATCTCCCCGTAGATGCCGCCCGGGAAAAGATCGAGGTTGATCCAGGCGTCCTGGCGCTCGGGCGGGGCCAAGGCGGCCACGATCCGGCTTTCTTCCCCGGCGCTTCGATGGAAGTCGGTTTCGGCGAAGTCGGCCAGGCGGAGGGCGAGATCCGCGTCGGAGCCCTTGATGCTGATCCCCAGGCGCTCGGAGAAGCTTTTGAGCTTCCCGGGCTCCCGGATCGTGAACGGGGTCTTGCCCCGGGCGGTGGCCCGCAGGGTTTTTAAGGTCTGCTCGGTGTGGTAATGGTAGGTGGCGGCGCCCATGACGTTTCGGAGCACCATCATCCGCATCGCCATCCCGTCGCCGGTGATCCCGCAGACGCCCCGTTTGTCCTTGGCCACGTCGGCCCGGCAGGGTCCGTTGGAGCAGAAGTCGCAGCGAACCCCTCCCAGGCAGAAAGGACAGCGCTGGTCGGGATTGCCCCCCATTCCCTGGGCCTCGTAGCGGTCCCAGATATTGGTCAAGCCGTCTTTTTTGATCCGCTCGTAGGCTTTTCTAACCGACTCGTGATAGGAAATCCGGTTGTCTTCCATTTCTTCCTCCTTATTAATTCATGTAGAGCAGGAATCAACCCTTCGACTTGCCCGGTCTAAAACCCGGGGTATGCTCAGGGTTGATACTGAGCGGCGCCTCTTTCCCCGCCCTAAAGGGCCGGGTTTGGGCGCTGTCGAAGTATCAATTTTCCCCGCATGTCATCCCCACGAAACCTGTCCCCGAAGTCATTAATCGGGGAGTGGGAATACAGAAAAATATACTGGGTTCCCCCGTATCAAGTACGGGGCAGGCTTAGTCAAGCCCGGAATGACAATAAAACAAATCTCATCATTTGCCCAGAATCATCTTGACCGAAATCAAAAGAAGCGCAACCCCGAAAACCTTTTCCAGGACCGCGCTGGAAAGCCCGACCGCGACCTGGGCGCCCCCCAGGTCGCCCAGGAAGAAACCCGCCGCAATCAAAGCGGCCATTTCCAGGTTTACATATCCCTGTCTGTAATAAGTCAGGGCCGCGAGCAAACCCACCGGAGGCACGAGCAAGGGCCAGCGTGGTCCCCTGGGCCTGGTGCTGCGTGAGACCGAAGAGCAAAACCAGGATCGGGATAATGATTACGCCCCCGCCGATCCCGATCAGGCCGCTGAAAAACCCGGCGACCAGACCAACGAGGACATAAAGTACAATATTGCTCACAGTTAATTCCTCCTAAATTGTTATTGTCATTCCGGCGGAAGCCGGAATCCAGTTTTTTTAGAAAATTCCTGGATCCCTGCTTTCGCAGGGATGACTGACAATCTATAAACTTTAATGGGGAGGCAGTAAATCCAAGGCCATTTCCTTCCCAGTTCCGGTTTTAAAAATCCGCGCGATCTTCTTTTCCAGTTCCTCTTTCCCCGCCTGAGGGAATTCTTCCCGCAGGTTCACCAGCCAGTCGGCGTCCCAAAGGATCCGGAATTCTAGGGTGTCGATGTCTCCAGCGCTGTGGTGGCTGCCGACGATCCGGCTGACGTGCTCAATGGTTTCTACATCCAGATTGAGTTCCCGCATGATCCGCTGGGCGATCGGCGGTCCCTCGATTTCCTGGTATTTGCCGGCGGCGGAGCCGTGCTTGCGCTCGGTCGCCTTGATCCCGATGTCGTGCAGGAGGGCCGCGGTCAAAACCACGCGGGGATTGCCCCCTTCGCGACGTAAAATCTTTTGCGCTTTCTCCAGCACCATCAAGGCATGCGTGATGCGTTTCTGATCACAGCCGAATTCCTTTTTGACCGCCTCGATCAGGCGATCCACCAAGCTTTCTTCCTGCTCCGAGCTCTGCGAGCCCGACGAAGCCTTGGCGTAGTCTGGGTTGCCTTCTTTGGGATCATAGCCCAGGCACTCCCGGGCGTGCTCGCACCACTGGGCACAGCCCAGGCTGATCTTGGGATTTTGCACCCGCTGGCCGCACCCGGGACAGCGCCGGGCGGCGTCATCCTTGAAAAACTCGATCGGCCGGCCGCACTTCCCGCAGACCGCCTCGAAGATGTCTCCGGGCTTCCAGAACCGCGTATCCTGACCAGGGCAGATGGTTTTTGACATCGATCAGCGTCCTTCGTCAAAAGGTAACGAGGCCCGTTTCGGTCACGTTTTTAGGTCACGTCTTTTAACACGAACGACATTACCGATGGACGATACGGGCTTCGTAACCCTAACCTTATTCCGTTTTCTCCAAAATTTTCCCGCTTCGGCCAATTATCATTTTAGTGATGGGCACTTTTACTCCGGAAAGCTCGACCGCCTTCTCGGCGGCGAAGAGAAGACCGCGGCAGCAGGAAACCTCCATGATGACCACGGTCAGGTTTTTCGGACGCGAAGCCTCCAGGATCGCCGCCAGCCGGTTGATGTGCCCCTCGAGATCGTCGAACTTCGGGCAGGCCATAACGATGGCCCGGCCCCGGAGGAGATGCGGGTGCAGGTTTGGATAAGCCGCCGCGGAGCAGTCGGCAAGGAGGACGAGGTTGGCTCCCTTCAGAAAGGGCGCCTCGGGCGGGAGGAGCTTCAACTTGATCGGCCAGTGCGAAAGCTCGGAATGAATTTCCCCGGCGGTCCCTGGTGTGGAAGTCTTTGTCGTCTTCAAATCCATTACGGTGTTCGAGGGACAGCCGCAGGGCAGGGTTTCCCCGGTCCTGCCGGGTTTCGCCGTCTTCGGGGTTTTGCCGCCCTTGCTTTTGGGTTTCTTGCCCTCCTTCCGGCTCTCCACCGCTTTTTCGTCAAACGAACCGGCCTCCCGCTCAATGATCTTCAAGGCTCCTTCCGGGCATTCGCCGATGCAGGCCCCGAGCCCGTCGCAGTAAATATCCTTGACGAGTTTAGCCTTACCGTTCACCAGTTCGAGCGCCCCTTCCGCGCAGGCGGAGACGCACTGCCCGCAGCCGTTGCACTTTTTTTCATCGATCTCAATGATTTTTCTTCGCCTGGCCATGTTTTCCTCCCTTCCGAGGAAGAGAAAGATTACAAAACTCCGAAAGCTGGGTTTTGGTCAGATAATCCTTTACCTGCCGGTTGACCGAATCCAGCATCCCGCCGAAGATGCAGGACCCCGCGGGGCAGATCGGGGAAGAAAGCAAACATTTGTCTTCCGCGAGCCTGCCCTCGATTATTTCAAAAATCTCGATCAGACAGATCTCCGACGGCTTCTTTTTCAGCCGGAAACCTCCGGCGGGCCCCCGGATGGACTCCACCAGGCCCGCCTTCACCAGGCGCTGGAGGACCTTGGCGAGATGCGCCTCCGAACCCTGGAGCGCGGTCGCGATCTCATGCGTGGAAATCAGCCGGCCCGGGTTGGCCGACATCATCAGCGCCGCGTGCAACGCCAGGGACACCGCTTCGGAAATGTTTAGAATCTTCGCCATCGCCAATCCCCTATTAAGAATTCTGGTACTAGATTACCAGAATAGTGAAATCATGTCAAGATGATTCACACCTGTTTCGAGTTTCTGGTTTCTAGTTTCGAGTCAGAAAAGAAGGGCCTGCGGGGTCAAGGGTTCAAGGGTTCGAGTTAAAAAGCAGAGATTTTTTACTTATTCGACCCATTTCTCAATCTACAATTGTCATTCGTTAACCTGTCCCCCGAAGCCCCTATCCTCCGGCCCGACGTAGCCTACATCCTTCGAAGCTTCAGCGTAGTAGGGTTGGTGGAGGTGAAAACCTACGGCGCAGTATGGATTGGCGAAGGAGGATCGTCATTAGGTTTTATCTCTTTATTCTCCCGCTTAAGTCTACCGCCCTTTTGATCACCCCTTGGGCGGCCAGGATGCCCGGCAGGTCGGCTTCGATGGCGTGATGGTCGTTCTTTTCCCGCCGAACAAGGAGCGGGTTCGAGATACCCGCCGCCCCGAAAAGCGCCCCCCCTTCGTGGTAGCTAACTGGGAGCATCTCGAGGACCATGAAACTGTAAACAATGGAAAGTAACGTAGTCTCCACCCCGGAGTTGCGCCCCCATCCCACGGTCAGGGCCACCCCCAGCTTGTCTTTCATCACGCCCCGATGGGCGGGGCTGAAAATGAAGGGCCGGGTGCGGTCGAAGATGCTTGCCATCCTCCCCGTCATCCGCCCGTAGTAGGCCGGTGAAGCCGCCACCAGGATGTCACAGGATTTTATTTTGTGGAGGATTTCCTCCCCGTCGTCATTCTGGGCGCAGATCTTTTTAACATCCTTGTTCTTCAGGCACCAGTTGCAATGGACGCAGTCCTCGATCTTCTTTTTAGCGAGTTCGACGATCTCGATCTCCGGCCCCGTGCCCTGGATTGGCTCCAGGGCCTTTCCCAGGTAGACGTACGCATTCCCTTTCTTGATCGGCGACCCGCACAACCCGAGAATCTTCATTAATTTCCCTTTCTGATTTTCGTTTTTTCGTCTTGGTTTGTTCGCTGTCATTCCCGCGGAGCTTGTCCTCGAAGTTCTTAATCGGGGAGCGGGAATCTAGGGGTGGTCGAATTAATCCCACCGTTGCAGCTCAATGATGTTGCCCTCTGGATCGGCAACATATACAACCGTCAGCTTCCCTACCCCCTCAACCATGGCGGTTGAAACCTCGCCGATCTTTTTGCCGCCATGGGCCAGTACCTGGGCCATCGCCCGCTCAACATCCTGAACCTCAAACGCGATGTGGGCAAAACCCTCACGGTTCGCTACAGACGGCGGTTTTGTTTCATTCCTTGAATACTTGAATATCTCCAGGGTCGGCCCCTGTTCGCCACAACCCGGCAGGCGAAGATGCGCCCCGGATATCTCGGCGCTTTTTACCCCCGTCCCCTTTTCCAGCCATTCACCCGATAAATGTCTTTCCGGCGGCACCCTGACACAACCGAAGACCTCCTCGTAGAATTTAGCCAGCACCCTCCAATCCCGCGCCACGATGTTGGTGTGTTTGTATTTCATTTGCGGATTCATATCTCAAATCCTCATCCGGAGGCGCCACTTGACCAGGGAGGAGACGATCCGGCCCGACATGAACCCTGCCGGCGCCCCCCCGGGCGACATTGTCCAGTGTCCCACTAGGTAGAGGTTCTTCACCGTGGTCTTGAATCCCTTCATTCCTTCCCACCCCGTGTTCATCGCCTTGGTCGGGTTGTAGGTCCAGCCGGCGGTGGCCCCTTCCGAGTTGAGCGTGTAGCGCTCGTTCGTGTAGGGCGTGCCCACGGCCTTGAACACGATTTTTCCCGAAAGCCCGGGGATGAGCTTCTCCGCGTTCGCGATCAGCTGGTTCGAGACTTTCTCCTTCAGGGCCTTGTACTTCTCGGTGCGTTTCCCGTTCTCGGTCCCCCAGTTGTTCGCGTAGTTCATGTAAGCCAGACTCTGTAACACGATCGCGGTCTTCCCCGGCGGGGCCATGGAGGGGTCCTCGAGCGAGGGAATGCAGATCTCCACCGGCGCCCGGGTGTAAGCGTCCTCGTCGTCGAGCGACTTGAGCACGTCCACCCCTTTGTAGTCGGGCAGGTAATAGATATGCTTGCAGTCCCGGGTTTTGATTTCCTCCGCCGGGATGTCCACGCCCAGGAATACGGTGATGACCGAATCGGAAACCGGCGTCTCGGCCAGCCGCCAGCGGTAGGTCTCCGGCGTGGCCTCGGGCGGGAGCATTTTCAGGAAGGTCCGGCGGGCGTCGCTGTTGGAGATGATGTAGGGGGCGCGGATGATCTCCCCGGTTTTCAACCTGACACCCGCGGCCCGGCCGTTCTCCAGCACGATCTCCTCCACTAGGGTTTTATACTGGATTTTCCCGCCCTTCTCGGTGATGAAGTCGGCCAGGGCGTTGGAAATGGACTGGAACCCGCCCCGGGGATGGTAATAATCCATCACGAAGTAGTAAAAGGAGAGCGTGAACGAGGCCGGCGCCCCCGCGTACATCATCTGCTTGATAAAAAGGATCAGGTCGGCATTGGTCAGCCGTTTTTGCAGGTAAACATCCAAGGGGATTTTCATGTATTCCACGAATTCTTTCGAGTGTTTCAAATCCCCTTTGTATTTTTTCCGCCATCCCGGGTAGGTGGCCATGGCCTGGCGCAGGGGCCCGAACATGGGATTGGGAAGCTGGCAGTAGGCCTCCATCACCCGGCAGAAATTGCCGACGTCCTCGACAATCCGGTTTATCCCGGCGGCCTGGTCGGGGTAGACTTTGATTAGCTCCCGGTAAAAGGCCTGCACGCTCTCCAGGGAGTCGAGCACGGCAAAATGATCGGGGGTGGCCAGTCCGAACCTGGCTTTCTTGAGCTCCACCCGGTCAAGCACGCCGATCTGGCGCAGGACGGAAAATAGCATCCCGCAGTCCTCGCAGGCCTGGATCCCGCCGTCGAAAGTGAAGCCCTGCCGGGTGAAAGACGTGAAGTATCCCCCGGGCTGGCTGTGGTGCTCGTAAAGCATGACCCGGGCGCCCGCCTTGGCCAGGTAGGCCCCGGCCACCAGGCCCCCGATGCCCGTGCCGATGATGATGGCGTCGTATTCATATCCGCTTCTTGTTCCCATTGACCCGATCCCCTTTCCCGGATACCCGTTTTACTTTCTCGCCCGGATCTCCACCACGCTGATATCCTCGATCACCACCAGCGCGTCGTAAAATTCCTTCCCGGCGAGCTTCTCCAGATGCAAAAGGCCGTTCTTAACGTCTTTTACCGTTCCGGACAGGGACTGACCCGCCGATAAGGTCACGGTCACCGTCTTTCCCTTGAGCGCGGTCAGATTGTCCGCCAGGGTGATATTCGCGTTGAGCTGGACCGCCTCCGCCTTTTCCGGCTCCCCGGCCGGGGCGCTTTTCACCATCAGCGCGGAACCCGCCCAGAGGGCGATCAACAGGGCCAAAGCCACCGTGACTATCCTCTTCGTTAGGAAGCCTTCCATTTTGGTTTTCTCCTTTCTATAAACTAACGCATTGATACATCCTGAATTTCAGGGGGGCAGGAGGCGGAGCCTCTCCACCGGCCGAAAGTAGTTGAGAAACATCTGCACCAGCATCTTGGCCCCCGTTTTGAACATGTTGCTCTTGATATACCGTTTGAGTTCCTCGTTGTTTTTACACTGATCGATCTCGCGCTCCTGGTTGGCCCGGGTCTGGGCGACGATCGGCCGGGTCAACCGGGCGTATTCCTCGAGCACTGGGGTCCTGGTCTCCCGGGAGCGCAGGATAGCCTTGGCCGCCAGCCTCCCCGAGATCGCCGCCGCGTCCTGCCCCACGCCCCGGACCCCATCCAGGAGGCCCGCGGCGTCGCCCACCATAAGAATACGGCCCTGGCCCAGCCAGACCCGGTCCCGCGATTTCATGTCCATCCCGGTCAGGAGTTCCTCCTTTTCCACGATCCGGCCCTGGATCCCGAACTTCTCCCGGACATAATTGTAAAAAAGCCGCTGGCGCTCGCGGATGTCGCCGCTGGTACAGGCGGTGCCCACCACCCAGTAGTCCCGGCCGTCATCGAGGGTCTTGGTGTAGATCCAGGCAAACATGGCGTCGCTGAAATTTAGGTCCCAGAACTGGTAGACGGTTTTGGGGTCCAGCCGGGCGGGGCCGTCGATGTAGAAATTGATCCCGCCGCCGGCGGCCTTGCTTCCGAAATCATGGGGCCGGAGCTTCCGCCGCATCGGCATGGCGGTCAGGCCGGTCGCGTCCAGGGCGTAGCGGGCCCGGAGCTTCTCCGGTTCTCCCCCCCGGGGCTGGACCGTGATCGTCACCTCTTCGCCGGTCTCCTCGAAATCCAGGAACTCGCACTCGTCCCGGAACTCGGCTCCCGCCTCCCGGGCCACCTGGTTCAGCCAGTGATCGAAGGTCTTGCGCATGTAGTTGAACATCGGGAAGGGGGCCCGGAAGGAGGTGCCATCGTGAAAATGGGTCTCGATCCGGGCGATCTGGTGGCGGCAGAGTCGCTCCCGGGGGATCTTTTCTCCCAGGATCTTCTCGAAGTATTTGAACTGGATGCCCGAACAGGGCTTGCCCCGGGGCGTCTTCTGCTTCTCGACGAACAGGGTCTTCAGGCCCCCGCGGGCGGCGAACTTGGCGGCTACTGAGCCCCCGATCCCCCCGCCGGCGATGAAAACATCGTAATCCTTCATTGGCATCCTACCTCCCCCGGGCCGGAACCGCCGGGCCCGATTCTTGGCTTCCCGCTCATCCCGCCCGTTCCGCCGGCTCCCCGGTCAGTGCGGTCATGAGCTTGTAAAACCTGCGCCGATGAGTGCGGTGGGAATAGCGGATGTAGAGCGTGCCGAACACGGCCCCCACGATCCCGCCCAGGAAATCGCAAATCAGGTCCCACATCGTGTCGTCGATTGCCGACATCGCCGGTGACCCCTGCGCCCCATCCGCGAAAATATTATCGGCGGCGTATTCCATGATCTCACAGATCCCCCCGAAACCCACCGTGACCAGGACGATGATCAAACCCGCGAGGACGGGCGAGGTCCGGATCCGGTTGGTGAAATAAGGTGAAATAAAGGGAATAGATCAAAAGAAAACCGGAAAAAGCGATCAGGATGGAATCGTGGTAATGGATAATCTTATCGTAATAAATTATCGTGTCGTAAAGATGCAGGAACCTTCCAAAGACCACGTCCAGGGAAAGGATCACGAGCAGGATGATCTCGAACTCAATCGGGAGGATGGTCTTGGAGCTTTTCGCGAACCGGATCGGGAGAAAATTGATCCCGAAGGCCACCAGCCCCCAGAGCCCGTAGAGGAACTCCCCGTAAACAAACTCGACAAAAATGGTGACCAGGATTATCAATTTCATGAACCAGGCCAGGTTCACCTCCCAGCGGGGGGCGGAATCGATCGGAAAGTGGATTTCTTTTTTTTCGCCGGCCTGGGCCGTTTCCGAAAGATGCGGCGGGGTTTCTTCGACTGGTTCATTATTTCTTCACTTTAGATTTAAAGCTTTCTTATTCTAAATCAAAAGGTTTTAGATTCCAAATCTCCCCTGCCCCTCTTTCAATAAAGCCCCGCCCTGGCGGGGTTGTAAAAAGGGGGACAAGGGGGATTTTCATTCTCTTGAGAAAAATCTGGAACCCTCGGTCCCAATAACTAATCGAGTTTTAATACGTTGAGTGTCGGGCCGCAGGTGATCCGGATACGGTAGCCTTCTTTCCGCGGGTAAATCTCGCCGTCCAGGGTATAGCCATCCCGACCTTCGATGGTGAGCTCCTTGACGGTCTGATTGAAAAGCCTTTCGCTCTTCCGCTTACCCCGCGAGAAAGCGTAAAGATGACGAATCGTCTCTCCGGGCGAAAGGGCGCAGCAGTAAGCGTAGAATTCCCCCGAAAGCGGCCGGTCAATCGGGGCGAAAGGAGAGAACCAGAGAACCATCTTTCGCAAGGTGGCCGCCAGGGTGAAAAGCACCTCATCGAAGGGGAGCGCCTGGCCGTCCGCCCTTAATTTTTCGGGGGTCTGGACCGACCAGTGATTCTTGGTGGCCACCCCGTAAATAATTTGGGAAGCCACCCGGAAAGCTTTCCACAAGGTGGGCGGGGCTCCGGAATAATAAGCGTGATAACCCCGGTAAAGCATCGCCCCGGTGAAGGTAAAGGAGTAGGTCTCCCCCCGGGGGAGCTGGGGATCCTGGATCCGCATAATTGGCTGGGTATATATTTTGGGGGGCTCGCCGGCCTTGATCCGCTGATAAACCGGGAGCAGTTTCTGGCACTGGGTGGCCGGGGTCCCCACCCGCGAGGCCACCTCGTTGGCCACTACGTTCATCACCCCTCCCCGGAGGGGATAAAAAAGCGGAAGCTCCCATTTTTCCTGCCGGGAAAACGCGATTACTTGGCTCAAGGTGAGGTGCATCGAACCGTCGCCTCCCGAGACGCAGAGGAGATCCACCCCCCGGTCCCGGAATTCGCGAAGCGCCGCTTCCACCGCTCGTCCGGAGTAAATGGCCCGGGCAACAGCCTCGCCCTTCAGAATTGCCTCGAGCTCCTCGGGCCCGCAGCGTCCTTTTTTATTCTTGCCGGAATTGGGATTAATTAGAATTCCGATCATAAAACCATTTTCTAACCGCCCGAAATAACCTCTAGTTCGCCCTTTCCTTCCCTGATATCTCCGACAATCACAGCCAGATATTTTCCAAGCTTTTCAATAAGTTTCGAGCTTGATTCCACAGAAATGGCGATCAAAAGCCCCCCCGATGTCTGGGGATCGAAAAGGATAAGCTTCTGTTCCTCTGAGACCCCGGAATCAACCCTGACCTGGGAACCGAAATGATCCTGGTTGCGCTTGGTCCCGCCCGGAACCATGCCCTCCTTGATCAAGTCCTTAACCCCCGGAAGAATCGGTACCTTGCCTGCGAAAATCCTGGCCTTGATTTTACCGAAGCGGACTATTTCGAAGGCATGGCCGATCAGACCAAATCCGGTAATGTCCGTGGCGGCGTGGGCCCCGAAATCGAGGGCGGCCTCCGAAGCTTCCCGGTTTAAGGCGGTCATGGATTTGATGGCTTTTTCCAAAGCCTCCGGAGAAACCACACCTCCCTTTATCGCCGTCGCGATAATCCCCGTGCCGATCGGCTTGGTCAGGATTAAAACATCGCCCGGCCGGGCCAGGCTGTTGCGTAGGATCTTGTCGGGATGAACAAGCCCGGTGACGGAAAGCCCGAACTTGAGTTCCTGGTCATCTACCGAGTGACCACCCACGACCACCGCCCCGGATTCCTTGATTTTGGCCTCTGCCCCCCGGAGGATCTCGCGGGGTATGGAAGGATCAACACAGGCCTCGACCGCCAGGATGTTCATCGCGGTCAGGGGCCTCCCTCCCATGGCATATACGTCGCTCAAGGCATTGGCCGCCGCGATCTGCCCGAAGACAAAAGGATCGTCCACGACCGGGGTGATGATATCCACCGTCTGCACCAGGGCCAGGTCAGGGGTCAGGCGATAGACGGCGGCATCGTCCCAGGTGTCCATCCCGACCAGCAGGTTGGGATCAACCGCCGGGGTCAGGGACATCAATATCTTCATCAGGTCGCCCGGACCCAGTTTGGCCGCTCAGCCCGAGGCCCGCGCGAGTTCCGTCAATCTTTTTTTCGGTTCCATAATTATCCTTTCGGTGACCTAGTATATCCCAACCCGGGGAAAAAACAAAATATCTGCTTATCATTTATCACGTTGATCGGTTACGCCGCTTCCGCCTTTGGCGGAATCCCGCCAGAGGCGGTGATCGCTTCGTCTCCGGCCAACGTCCGGCGGATTTATTAAGCCCACAACCGAATAACGCAACCGAAACGAGCCGCGCAAAAAAAATGCTATAATGACCCCCGGTCTGGATTTTGGCATCTAAAAATGTAACCCGGGTTACACCCGTGGGTAATCAGGAAGGGAAAAATGAAAAAGGAAAAAGCTGCCAGCCCGAAAATTACAGCCCCGGCCTCAGCCTTTGAATTCCGGGAAATTCCGCTCAACGAGCTTTCCGAAAGCCGGGATTTCGCCTTCCGGAAGGGCCCCTTCTTTTTGGAAGGTCTTCGCGACTCCATCCGGCATGGCGGCGGGCAAAAAATGGAAATAGCGGTCCGCCCGGACAAGGCAGGAAAATTCCAAATTATCTATGGATTTCGCAGGGTTGTGGCACTTCAGAAGGAAGGAAAACCCGCGGTCCTGGCCAAGATCTATCCCAAGCTGTCCGATGAGGAGGCCCTGCGCCTCCGCTTCGCCGAGAACACCGGCCGCCAGGATTACACCCCCTACGAAATCGTGATGATCTGCCAGGAGTTGAAGGAACGCTTCAAATATTCCGACGAGGAAATCGGCCGGATGATCGGACGGAACCGGGTCTCGGTCAACCGCTACCTGTCCGTCGCCCGTGTGCCCCGGGTCTTGAAGCGCCTGGAGGACGGCGAGATCGGCTTCAAGGAGGCTTACGAGCTTGCCACCCGGGCGGAGGAGGCCGAGAAGCTCCGGCAAGCCGCCCCGGAAGGAACCAGCGTCCCGAAGGTCCCCCCTAACCTGAAACCGAGGCTCGAGGAGGTGCGCAAAACCCTGAAGGACTCTTTCCCGGGGGTGTCTGTCTCTATCCAGTCCGGGGCCAAGCGTTCCGAGCCCGCCCTGAATATTTTCGGCCTGAACCTGAAGCATCTCAAATCGTTTTTCGAGGCCGGGAAGAGCATTTTTCAGCCGCTCCTGGAGGAATAAATTTTTATAAATGAATTGAGGATAAAAATGCCTATGGATAGGTCGGAGCGAAGCAAAACACCTTTTCTTTTCCGAGATTCTTCGCTAAAGGATAATTTGTTTGATTTTTCGGGAGACAATGAAGCTCCCGCGGCGAGACCGCAGGGGATTTTTCTCAAAACGATCCTTAAGTTTTGGTTTGTCATTCCCGCGGAAGCGGGAATCCAGGCGAACAAAAAAACTGGATTCCGCATCAAGTGCGGAATGACAGAAACAAGGTGACCCCGTGGCAAAACCACGGGGAATTGCACGTTAAACAAATGAAGATCGCCGTGAGCGGAAAAGGCGGGGTGGGCAAGACCACGCTCGCCGCCCTCCTCTGCCTGGATCTCTCAAACCGGGGCCTCCAGATCCTGGCGGTGGACGCCGACCCCGTGGCCAGCCTGGGCGCCGCCCTGGGATTCCCCGAACCGGAGAAGATCACGCCGATCTCGGAGATGAAGGACCTGATCGCCGAACGGACCGGGGCCAGGCCCGGATCAATCGGGGGTTATTTCAAGCTCAACCCGCGGGTGGAGGACATCCCGGAGAATTTCTGCCGGGAGCAAAACGGCATCCGCCTGGTGGTGATGGGCACCGTGAAGGCGGGTGGGGCCGGCTGTATCTGCCCGGAGAGCGCCCTCCTCCGCGCCCTGCTGCAGCACCTGATCCTGGAAAGAAACGAGGCCGCGGTCATCGACATGGAAGCCGGGGTGGAACACCTGGGCCGCGCCACCGCCGGCGCGGTAGACCGGATGCTGGTGGTGGTCGAGCCGGGCCAGCGATCCCTGGCCGCCGCCCGAATGATCCGGAAACTGGCCGGGGATATCGGCCTCTTCCGGGTCGGGATCGTGGCCAATAAGGTCCGGAAGGAATCTGACCTCGAGACGATCAAAACCTCCCTCCGGGAATTTGAGCTCCTGGGCTGGCTTCCCCTCGATCCCGCGGTGATCGAAGCCGATCTTTCGGGGCGGCCGACTTCGCTGGATCTCCCCGGCTTTCGAGACCGGGTCGGATCCATCGTGGATAAGCTCGGCAAATAACCTTTATCCTTATTAATAATCATGAAAAGCCGGCGAATCGCGTTTATCCTCTGGGCCTGGCTGGTCCTTCTCTCCGCCTGCGGAGGGAAGGACAAATCACCCCCGGTCACCACCGCCGACCCCCCGGGAGGCTACTACTGCCAATCCCTGGAAATCACCCTCATCGCCAGCGAACCCGCCCTCTTTTATTACTCGGTTGACGTTACTCGGTTGACGGCTCCGACCCCGCCCCTGACGGTCCCGCCACCCGGTCCGGTGAAAGCCCGGTTTCCGGGATAGCCATCATCGCCGACGCGTTCGGGCGGGCCGGCTACGCCGAGGTCTTTACCAACGGAAACGTTCACCTTCATTTTGAGCTTGAAGCCTCTGATCCGGATGGGGATTTCGTCCTGTCCTGGGTGGAGGACCCCGCCGGCCGGCAGTGGCCGCTGGTTCCCACTGGGTCGAACCAATCCTATTATTCCACCCCGATCACCACGGGCGTCCCGGATTCAGGGAACGAGGGCTTGAGCTACCAAGACGAGACCGCCTTCACTTATTACGCTTCCGATACCACCGACACCGTTTCCCTCGACCGAAGCCTGTACTTCTACCCGGTCTCTCACCTTCCCGTCCAGGATTCCCCCCTGGGCGTCCAGGTCGGCACTACCACCCCCACCCTGTTCTGGCATAATGTGAATACCCTTGACCCGATGGAAACCGATTACCTTTTGGTCCGTATCCTTGACTGGTTCTACTTTGAGTTTTACTCGGCGCTCCTCTCCCCCGGGATGGTCCAGTTTGCCGTCCCCGCCGGCCTCCTCTCCGCCCCCCAGATTTACTGCTGGGAGATCACCGCGGTCCGCACCGGTTACGGGGGCGACCCGGTCGGCCGCGGGACGGGATTCAAGGGGATGAATCCCTGGCCGCTTATTTCCAACAGCAGTTGTTTCCAGGTATCTCCTTAGCAAGGGGGAAATAGAGCAGGTTAATTTATACTTGTCGATCGAGAAAAGCTAAGGCCAAGTTATTTGTCATTCCTTCATTTCATTCAGGACGGCGCCTAAACCCGTTCGCTTCTGTCATCCTGCCTGTCCCGCGTGTCCCGTGCGGAGCGGCGGGATGAGAAGCCGCGGGAAACCCTTCACTTCTTGTCATTCTGAACGAAGTGAAGAATCTCAAAGTGCTCAGGGTAAACTCCGTGAAGGATCTCGAAGTTAAACATCTTAAAGAAGATTCTTCGCTTTTGGCTCAGAATGACATACAATTTTTTGCGAGAGAATGAATATCTACATCAGCGAAAACGCCTTTATGATCCTCACCCTTTCCGCGGTGGAAACCTCGGTCACCCGCGAATGCGCCGGCCTGCTTTTCGGGTACAAAACCCCGGAAAAATACTTCCTGGAACTGGCCACTCCCTTCCAGCTGGCGAACCGGAAATATGATATGATCTACATCAATCCGATGAGAAAACATAAGCTCTACCGGATGATCGACAATTACCTCAAATATCAGTTCATCGGGGAATACCATTCCCACCCGGAGGGAGTGCCCCGTCCCTCCGAGGACGACATCAAGTATATCTTCCGGGAGGAATACCCGATCGAGATCATCATGAGCATCAAGGAGGACAAGGAATTCAAGCCCTGGACGATCAAAAAAAATACCCTTTCCGGCAGCCTCAACCGCTACTTTATCGAGATGGCGAGTTTCCAGCTGGTCGGGAAAGGGAAAAACAAGAATGTCAAAATCCTGAACATCGAGTGCCCGTATGCCCTGGGCTTCGAGGCCGTGAAAAATCCCCAGGCCCCGAACAAACCGGAGGGAAGAAAATGAAAAATCACTTTGACGCCGTTATTCTCGGAGGCGGGGTCGGCGGGCTTGCCTTGGCCGCCCTCCTCTCTCACCGGGGGATGAAAATCCTCCTGCTCGAGCGGAATAATTTTCTCGGCGGCCGCTGCACCTCCTATGAAAAGGAAGGCTTCGTGGTGGACGCCTTCATTCACATGTTCGGCCGGTGCGAGAAGGGCCCCTACGGCGAGATTATGAAAAAGACCGGGGCCGAGGGCGAGATCCGGTTCTGGCATCCGACCCGGGAAAACCCCTTTGTCCTCCTCAAGAACGGCCGGAAGTATCCCTTCCCGAATCCGGCCTATCAGACCCCGGCGGAGATGGAACAAACCTACCGCCAGGCCTTCGCGGCTACCGAGGCGGACATTCATTCCCTCCGGAGCATGGATGAAACCATCGCGAAAATGAAATACTCCGAGACCTTCGCGCTGGACGACACCCCGATGTCCAGTTTCCTGAAGCGCTTCCCGATGAGCCGCGAGCTAGTGGCCTTCATCAACCAGCAGGTCATCTGCCTGGCCGTCGCCAACCTGAAAGAAGCCAGCGCGGGGGAGTTGATCCGGGTCATGGCCTATTACCAGCGGGAGGCGAACGTGGGTTATCCCCTGGGCGGCTGCAAAGCCATCCCGGAAGGCCTGGCCCGGATCGCCAGGCGGCACGGGGCGGAGCTCCAAACCGGGGTCAAGGTGGAAAGGATCAATGTTGAAAAGGGCCTGGCCACCGGGGTGGAGTTGAAGGACGGCACCGTGGTATCGGCGCCCCTGATCATCAGCAACATCGGGGTCAAGGAAACCGTTCTCCGCCTGCTGGATCCGGCCACCATGACCGAGCAATACCGCGACTACGCGGAAAGCCTCTCCTGCGGCAAGCTCGCCGGGATCGGCACCATCGCCATCCACCTGGCCCTGGATAAACCGGTGATCCCTGACTCGGTGGCTTTCAGCTTCCCGAAAGACTCGGAGATCCCCTCCCTGGCCCGTTTCCTGATGGAATTCGTCCTCCAGGACCAGATCCCCCCGACCACCGACCCGATGAACCTCGCCCTCCTCCCGGTTTCCTCCAATATGGACCCGAGCCTCGCCCCACAGGGCAAGCAGATCGTCCATCTCCCCGGGCTCGCCCCCCTCGAGTCCGCCCACTGGAAGGACTGGGTCAACTTCCACGTGGATTACCTGGACACCTTTTATCCCGGCCTGAAAAATCACATCCTCTGGTATGACTTCGGCACCACTTCCATGATCAACCATTACAGCGGCCGCTTCCAGCCGGACATCGTCGGCCTGGCCCAGATCATCGGCCAGGTGGGGAAAAGCCGGCCCCCGCTCAAGTCGCCCTATGAAAACCTTTATTTCGTGGGCTCGGATACCGGCAGTGACAACATCGGCACCGAACTGGCGGCGGAAAGCGCCCTCCGTCTCGCGGATCTAATTCCGAAAAAACCCTAACCGGGGAAACGGTTACTATTTTTATCAACCTTATCTTTATCTTTTCTCCGACTCATTTTCGCCCGAAAAATGCTGTCAGGATTTCCCAATGCTCGCGAAATACGATGGAATGTTTTCAATGGTATTTTTCGGGTTTAAGCCAAAATTTGTCCGTCTTTGAGAAATCATTTCTCACCAGGGTACCTTTTTTCTCATTCAATAACTCACCCATAAAAATCCAAGCCCACGCTTCCGAATCCTGGTAATCAACTGATTTTCCTGGATTAATTTAATTCGTAAATGTGTATGTTAAACCCGGGAATAGAATATGCAGTTATATAATAATAATGAGTTAGAAAATAAAAAAAGAGAAAAATAAATGGAAAAACCAGAGAACCTGAACCGGAAAGACCATCTGAAGGTGGTACCCAGGAATCCCCTGGAAAACATCTCCCTGGACCTTCCCCGGAAACACGCGGTTGCCCCGGATCCTCCTTTGGAAAAAACCGAGGAAATCTGGAACGAGGTTTTAATTAGCATGGAGCGTTACTTCAACACCAACTCGCCCCGATTGGTGGGATTCGGTTTCGCCGCCAAGTGCGAGCTTCTGGGAGCGAACGATTGGATGAGCATAATCGGACCGGTAAAGGAAAAGTATACGGAATTTCACGATTGGTCTTGTTCAGAGATCGTTAAACATTTGCATATACACACCCGCGATCCTCAGGCCGATCAGATTTATTACCGCCTGAAGCAATATTTCCTGTAATTCCTCGTGCTTCGATTCGCAGTTACGGTAACGTGTTTTTTCAAAACCGAACTAATAATAATGCTCACTCAGCACTAAGTCCTGAGTAAACAAGTTCGTTATCGAGCTTATGAATCGAAGGACTTAGCTTTTTCTTCGCCAGATCGTTGCAAAACTGTTAATCAACCCTTCGACTTCCCTGGTCTAAAGCCCGTGGTATACTAAGGGTTGACACTGAGCGGCGCCTCTTTTCCTTCAGGGTGAATCCCCTCAGGATAAACCCCGCCATAAAGGGCATGGTTTGGGCGCCGTCGAAGTATCAATTATTCTGAATCCACGCTTGGGTTACCTTGACATTGATAAGAACTGCGGCGAAAATCTAGTCATACCCAACTACCAGGAGGTGATTACATGACGTTGAAATTCACTCATGTACCGGGAAAGAGCAAAGCGAAAATTAAACTCTTCGCCCTCTCCACCTGCGGCTGGTGTCGTAAAACCAAGGGCTTTTTGAACGATCTGGGTGTTGAATACGACTATATCGATGTTGACAGTCTGGCCGAAATGGAAAGGGAAACCGCGGTAGAGGAAATCAAGCGCTGGAATCCCCAGTGTTCCTTTCCCACCATTGTGATTAATGATGACTCCTGTATTGTGGGCTTTGATGAAGAAAAAATCCGCCGGGTGATAAAATAATGCCGGAAGTGACCCAGGCTGACATCGGCCGCCTCCACGAGAAGTTAAAAAATGAAGCGGAATCATCAGGGTATCATCTCAATTCGGATGTTGAGTTTACCAGGCAACTGCTTCAGGGGCTGTTAACCAATGAGAAACGCTACGGTTACTGTTCCTGCCCGTGCCGGCTGGCTTCCGGGAACCGTGACGACGATCTTGATATTATTTGTCCCTGCGACTATCGCGATCCCGACTTGACCGATCACGGCACCTGTTACTGCAGTCTTTACGTTTCCTCGGCCGTGTTAAGGGGCGAGAAAAAAGCGGCATCGGTGCCGGAACACCGCCCTCCCGCTGCCGAAAGAAAAGCCCCGAAAAAATCCGCGCGCGCGGCCGGGATCTCTTCCCTTCCCCTGCCGGTGTGGCGCTGTAAAGTTTGTGGCTATCTCTGCGCCCGCGATCACCCGCCCGAGCTTTGCCCTATCTGCAAAGCTAAAAAGGACCGTTTCGAAAGATTCATATAATTCAGATGCAAATCGGTGAGAAGAATATTTTATTTCTGATAAAAAATATGTTGACTTGTGTTTTTAAAATCGTGATGATAACATGAGTTAAACCCCGCTGATCCGAAACGTGAGAAAATATTTTTCCTGACGGATTGGCTTCATTAAAACGAAACTGCTCGTTGTCGAAAGGAGGACAAAGTGGCAAGAAAGAAACTCTGGGGAAAGAAATCGGGCTCGGACCTGGTGACCGCGATTAACAAACTGGTGGAAGACAGGTTGAAGAGGGTCCTGGAAAGACAGCGGCCCCTCCTGGAGAGGGGCATCAATGAAATTGAACACGCGCTGGGCCGGATTGAGAAACGTCTGACCGGCTTATCTACCTCCTCCCGCCCGGGCCGCAAAGCCCGGGGGAAAAAGGCCGGCCGCAAAGCCCGCGGGAGCAAGGTCTGCACCGTGCGGGATTGCCAAAAGCCTTCCCGCTCCCGGGGCCTCTGCGGGGCCCACTACATGGCCGCCCTGCGCCACGGCGAATTCCGGGGCATCGGACCCAAAGGAAAAGGGAAATCCCGGACCCAGACAAAACTCCGCGGGAAAAAGGTCGGCCGCAAGGCCCGCGGGGAAAAGGTCTGCTCCGTGCGGGATTGCCAAAAGCCTTCCCGCTCCCGGGGCCTCTGCGGGGCCCACTACATGGCCGCCCTGCGCCGGGGAGATTTCAAATAAATAACTGAAATCGCCATTTTCCCCGAGAATTATTTCGGGGCGGCCTCACCGGGCCGCCCCGTTTTTTTCCTAGGAGGATTTTAATCCGAAAAATGCTTTAATCTTTCCGAATGCCTTGTAGTTGCCCGATTTACTTGTCCCGACTTCAGGGGGATTTATCCCGACAACGGAGGGATCGGACGATTTTAAAATCCGCCAACCCCGCCCAGTTACGGGACAAGTGAATCGGCATATTACATTAAAATCCGCTGGCAAAAGACGTCCGAATGAATTTATTCGCATTTTTCGGGTTTAATAATCTTTTACCACAAATTTCCCCTCCCTTGATGGGAGGGGAACGAGGGGAGGGTGATCAACAAACCTCTCTTTTCGCCCTCTCCTTCATCCTCCCCCCTCAAGGGGTAGGATGAATTCTCCTCACCTATCGTATTAATAAAACATTCTCAATTATTCACCCCAAATTTTTTTCAACCAATCAAGAACCTCCCGCACCGCCTGGGGGTTCTGGCGCAGGTTGTGCTCCCCGCCGGGTATAATCCTGATCTCCTTGGGATCCCCGGCAACTTGATACAACCTGTAAGCGTGATCAACCTTCACGGTTTCATCCGCATCACCATGGACGATTAAAAGCGGCCGGGGAGAGATGTGGGCAACCCATTTTTCCGGAGCGATTTTCACAAAGCCTTCCCGCCATTCCGGGAAAGAGGGGGGAAAATCCGGGTCACGAACAAGACCGATCGCGCGAAAATGCTCCAGCAAATAGTTCAGCGCGCCCTCGTTTTCCCAAAAATCGAAACGCGCCGGGCAGGCGCACACCGCCACTACTGCGATCCGGGGATCCCGGGCGGCCACGCAGACCGAGGTGGCCGCCCCTCCGCTGAAACCCCACAACGCGATCCTTTTGTTATCAACCCGGCGATCCTGGTAACAATGATCCACCACCTCCCGGAGGTCCCGCGTCCATCCCCGAAGATCAAAATTTCCCGTGCTCTCCCCCGCTCCCCGGAAATTGAAAAATACCGCGATCCTACCCGCCTGGACTAAATCCTCCAGCAGGGGCAGGTACCCTTGATCTTTAGGGTCGGGAATCCCGCGGGGAATCCCATGGCATAAAATCACCACGGGGCTTTGCCCCCGCGGGGAGCCGGCGGGAAGATAGATCTTGCCCCGGATCGAGATTCCCTCATGCTTGATTTCGATATCTTCGGTCTTCATGATTTTTTATACCGCACGTCCTTCATCTGTCATCACCATCCCGCATTAGAGTGCGGGACAAACTCCAGCATGGATCCATCCCCACTCTGTCATCCCCATCCCGCCAGCGGCGGGATAAACTCCAGCGGGGATCCAGAAAAAGTTTTTATATTCTTTTCTCTTGAATTACAAAACCCTGGATTCCTGCTCCCCGATTAAAGCACTCGAGGACAAGTTTCGTAGGAATGACACATAACCAAAAACAACTCGTCATTCACTCAAATTAGAAGACAATTTATCAAATCGAAATTCCTGGGTTATAATAACCAAACATGAGGGAACTGTTAATAATAGTTTAAACCGGCAATGATGAAAATCGACAAACCTGGCCCCCGGAAAAATTGTCCCTCCCCGCCCGTGGGGAGGGACAAGCTTGTCCCTCTCCGCCGGATTTTCATCCTGGCTTTGAGCTTCGTTCTCCTGGCCGCCCTCGCGGCCAAGACCATTGACCGCGCCATCGACCGGGGCCGGCTCAACACGTTCATCCAGGGGCGGCTGGGCATCCCCTACTGCTGGGGCGGGTGCACGGAACGGGGGTTTGACTGCTCCGGTTTCGTGATGCGGGCCTTCCAGGACCAGGGGATCAACCTTCCCCGGCACAGCTACCTCCAGAGCCTCTGCGGGGAAAAGATCGGTCCGGAAAAACTCGGCTACGGCGACCTGCTCTTCTTCGACACCAAGGGCCAGGGCAATGTTACCCACGTGGGGATCCACCTGGAGAACAAGAAATTCGCCCACGCCGCCAGCAGCAAGGGCATCAGCTTCGCGAGTCTGAACGATAAATACTGGAGCTCGCGTTTCCTTTTCAGCAACCGGATCACCCGCGAAGAAAACCACCTGAAAAAATCCGAGGAAAAGCTCGCTGCCGTCCCGGAAGCGGAAAAGCAGTATGACCTCAAGGAGGCGTACATCGTGGGCCTGGAAGGATTCCTGAGCCAGGAGGAAGCTTTAAAATACCAGTCCAACCTGTTAAGTAAAGGTTACGACGCCTTCATTACCTATGAAAAAAGCGCGGAGGGTAAGGACATCTACCGGGTCGGCATCGGTTTCTTCAACACCGAAAAAGAAGCCGCCAATTTCATCATGAAGGATGATTATATCCAGGGCCTGGTTTATTTTATTATCAAGCAAAAAATCTCGTCCGGCGATGGAGTCTAACGATTGAAAATTTCTAATTTCTAATGACGAATTTCTAATCAATGACTGGCTAAAATTTCTAATTTCTAATTGACCTAATGCCTAATCAATGTCTAAATCCTAATGCCTATTTAGATATTCAATAAAATTAAAATCCGGTCATTAGTCATTGGGATTTGATTAGTAATTAGAAATTAGGCATTGGTCATTGTTTGGTAATTGCAGGCTGGTCATTGGAAATTGGAACTTGGGTTTTCATTAGACATTAGAAATTAGGAATTAGGAATTTGATCCCTTGATTACGATTATCCTTTTCATCCTGCTTATCCTCTTTGGCTTCCTCGTAGTCAAGTTCGGGCTTCGGGTCCTCGGTCTCTTTCTGGGGGGGGCCACCTTCTTCCTCGTCCTCCAGGTCCTAGAGCTTTACCTTAATCTCAATCTCTCCCCGTGGATGTTCCTGGGGGTGGCCATCGCCGGGGGGATCGCCGGGATTTTTCTGGTCCCCCTCTTCGCCGAGCTGGCGGTCATTTTCTTCGCCTTCCTTTTCGGCTGCTTCCTTCCGGAAATCCTCCCGGGCTCGCTGGTCCCCTGGCCGCATAGCTCCGATGTTCTCCTGATTATCCGTCTGGTTGCCGGGATTATTCTCGGCGCCGTGGCGAGCCGGTATATTCTCCAGATCGCCGCTATCCTGACCACTTTCCTCGGCTCGGCGATGCTGGCGAAGCAGATCCAGCATCCCAAGCTCTTTTTCCTATTTTTGTTCCTGGGCCTAATCTGTCAGTTCTACCTGATAAAACGGACCAAGACTCAAATCGCCTCCCGCATCCCGAGGGCCAAAACCTCGAAAGGAGAAAAAGATAATGAGTAATAAAAGACTCCTGATTGTCACGCTCGCCCTTCTGTTCTGGGGCTTGGTCTCCGGCTGTTCCCGCCTGAACGCGGTTTTTTTCCACCTGCCCCCCGCCCAATTCGGGGTCAAGGTCGAGAAGGATGTCATGGTGCCCATGCGCGACGGTGTCCACCTGGCCACGGATGTTTACCTGCCCAAGGCCCCCGGCTCCTTCCCCGTCCTCTTCACCCGGCTCCCCTACGGGAAGCGCTTCGCCGGGCTGCTCCCCATGCTGGGCCGGATTTTCGCCGAAAGGGGTTATGCTTTCGTTGTCCAGGACACCCGCGGGCGCTTCCATTCCGAGGGAAAATTCTTTCCCTTCATTTTCGACGCCCAGGACGGTCTCGACAACTTCCGCTGGATCCAGAAACAGCAATGGTGCAACGGCCAGATTGGGAGTTGGGGTTTAAGCTACCTGGGATACACCCAGTGGGTGGTAGCCCCTTCCCTCCCCGAACTCAAGGTCATGGCCCCCACGCTGACCAGCCCGAACATGCACGAAGCCATTTTCCGGGGGGGGGTAATGAACCTGCTCACTATCTTCACCTTCTTCGGTTTAACCGGCATCAAGGAAACCACCTTCCTGAATCCCCTGAACCACTTCGACGCCCTTAATGCCCTGCCCGTGGAAAAGGTCGATGACACCCTCGGCGAGGACGTCTATTACTTCAACGAGGTGGCGAGCCCCGAGCGCTCCCGGCATCTCCTGAAACAGATTGACTTCCAGGATTCCTATTCCCTGATCCAGACCCCCGCCCTGGTGGTGGCCGGCTGGTATGACATGTTCCTCGGCCCCCAGCTCGCCGATTTCCAGCGCCTGCGCCAGGAGGGAAACGGCCTCGCCAAGCAATCCCGGCTCATCATCGGCCCCTGGTCCCATGTCGGCATCGGCGGAGACGGAACAGATGACATCCAGGTCAAGGAGGACGTTTTCCAGTTCCCGGAAACCTTCGCCTGGTACGACCACTGGCTGAAAGGGGTGGATAACGGGGCGGAAAAACTTCCCCCGGTCCGCTACTTCCTGATGGGGGCCAACGAGTGGAAAACCGCGGAGGACTGGCCACCCGCCGGTTTCGCGCCCGCGGAATACTATCTGCACAGCCAAGGCAAGGCCAATACTGTTTCCGGGGACGGCGGTTTAAGCCGGGACCCGGCCGGAAGTGATATCCCGGATTACTTCGAGTACGATCCCCTGGACCCGGTTCCCACCCGGGGCGGGTCTAACCTCCTTATTCCCTTTTTTACCAGCCATTTCCACGCCTCCTGGCTCTACGGCCCGGCCAACCAGCTCCCGCTCGAATCCCGCAATGACGTTCTCGTTTACACCACCCCGCCGCTCACCGAGCCGCTGGAGATTTCGGGCCCCATCCAGGTTAAACTCTTCGCCTCGACCAGCGCCCTGGATACCGATTTCTCCGCCAAGCTTATTGATGTTCTCCCGAACGGAAAGGCCCTGCTCCTCCAGGACGGGATCATCCGGGCCCGTTACCGGGAAGGATTGCTCAAGGGAGAAGCCCTGATCCAGCCCGGAAAGATCTACGAGTACACCATCGACCTCTGGCAGACCGCCAACCTCTTCCGCGCCGGTCACCGGATCCGGGTGGAGATTTCCTCCTCCAACTTCCCCCGCTACGCCCGCAACCTTAACACCGGAGGCGACCAGGCCCTGGAAACGACCCCCGTCATCGCCCACCAACGGATCTACCACGACGCGGAGCACCCCTCCCGCCTGGTTATCTGGGTCAAAACCGCCGAGAGCCCGGCCCCCAGTCCAGTTGCCACCCCTCCCGCGGTCACAACCCCCGTCCCATGAGAACATCACTCTTCCATAATTTGTCATTGCGAGCCGACCCGTCCTCCGAAGCCTTGGCGAAGGGGGAAGGCGCGGCAATCTCAGAAATATCATGTAAAAATGGCTGTCATTCTGAGCCCTGAGCCTGTCGAAGGGCGAAGAATCTCTCTTTTTTTCTTTAACCAGAGACCAGAGACTAGAGACCCGAAACTTTTTTTTATTAAAAGGAGGTTGCAATGGCCGAAGCTCTCACGCTGGAAAAATTAAAGAACTCGGTGGGAAAAGAGGTCGCGGTTTCGGACTGGCTCGAGGTGACCCAGGCCCGGATCAACGCCTTCGCCGAGTGCACCGATGACCGCCAGTGGATCCACGTGGACCCGGTCAAGGCCAAGGATGGCCCCTTCAAAACCCCCATCGCCCACGGCTTCCTGACCCTCTCCCTGCTCTCTTATTTTCACTTCCAGGTCAAGGTTTTCCCCTCGGACATCAAGATGGCCGTGAACTACGGGCTGAACAAGGTCCGGTTCCTGAATCCCGTGACGGTGGGGAGCAAGATCCGCGCCAGGTTCAAGGTCCTGGAGATAGCGGAAAAGGGGAGCGGCCGGCTCCTGATGACCCTGGAAAACACCATCGAGGTGCAGGGTCAGGACAAACCCGCCATGCTCGCCGAGACCTTGGCGTTACTGTTTGTTTAGGAAAAATTATTTAAAATCCCCCTCAATCCCCCTTTCGAACAAAGGGGGATATTTTTTACATTCTCCATTCTTTGTAGAAAGATTGGTCTGTCTGTTCTGTTAAGTCTATCTGGTGCCTGGCCTGTCCCGAGCGGAGCCGAGGGATGCCTTGGTGCTCTAACCTTTCACTTTTTACTTTTCACTTTTAACTTTCTTCCCTCCTTCCAGCTTCTCGCGGCGGTCAATCTATTATTTTTACCAATTCCTGCGGGCTGACGATTTTTATCCCCAGCACGAATCTGCACAAACCCATCAGGGGCTCCTCCCTCCTCGAAAAATATCTCTTTCCCTGTGCGTTAGGCTATACTATTATTTAAGCGTTCCTTAAATCTTTTCAATAGTACAAATGAAATACCGAATCGAATATTCTCCCGACACCGAAGAGCATTTGCGCGTTCTCACCACCCGTCAGCAGGCAATTATTCTTGACAATGTTGAAAAGCAACTTGAAAATCAGCCCAGTATCGAAACCAGAAACCGGAAACCAATGAGACCAAATCCCTTGGCCCCTTGGGAACTTAGAATCGGAGATCTTCGGGTTTATTACGACTTTGCGGAAAAACCCGAACCCGTCGTTTATATTCGGGCTATAGGAGTAAAATTGCGCAATCGAGTTAAAATAGGTAAGGAGGAAATAAAATTATGAAAACCTTGGAAATGGCCGAGGCAACCGCCCCTCTGACAAAATATGCCCAGGGGTTGAAAAAAGAGCCGGTAATTCTGACTGAGAACGGTAAACCCGTCGCCGCCTTGGTCGCGATAAAAAATGCGGATTTAGAGACGATTACCCTCAGCTCCCATCCTGAATTTCTGGCTCTAATCGAGAGATCGAGGTTGCGGCATTTGAAAGAGGGTGGGATCTCCAGTGCCGAGATGCGCCGCCGACTTAAATCGAAATAAGACGCTCTTTTTTCCTTTTTCGGGATTATTTAGGCAGGGATATTTTTAGGCGGCTCTTTCGGAAAAGAAAGAATTCAGCAGTCCACCGCCCTGATCATTTGGCCCGATATCGTTTCCGGGTTTCCCTGACCGCTTCCCTGACCAGTTCGCTCGCTTTCGCCGAAGGCAAATCCGGATTAGCCTTCTGATTTTTTTCGAGAATCTCCTTGATCCGGCCCCGGGCGGCGGCCTGGATCTGCTCCAATTTTTGCACCGGGATTAACGCCGCCACCGGTTTTCCGGCCCTTTCGATAATGAATTGATTATTGCGCAGATAAACCCGGTTAATAATTTCACCCAGGTTTTGCCTGACTTTCAGAACCGAAATCCTTTCCGTCATATCAATCTCCTCAACTGTATGGTTATTTTAATTATAATGCCGACCTAAAAAAACAGGAGGCGCTTGATCTCTCCCCTATTATTTTCTTCCGGTGCCTGGTGCCTACCCATCACTTTTTTCGTCCTTTGCCCTTTGCTCCCTGCCCCTGCCCATTACTTTTTCCCAGGTTTGTTTGGTTTTTCATTCCGCAACTTGTCCTTCGACTTGTCCTCCGAAGCCTTGGCGTAGGAGGATCGTCAATCGTCAATCGTAAATCGTAAATCCTTCTTGTCCTTCACCTTTCACCTTTTCCCAGGTTTATTTGGTTTTTCATTCGTCATTCGTCATTCGTCATTCGTAAATCCTTCTTGTCCTTCACCTTTCACCTTTGACCTTTCACCTTTTCCCGGGTTTGTTTTGTTTTTCATTCGTCATTCGGCAATCGTCAATCGTAAATTCTGACTGCTTGACCTCGGTGCCGAATGATTTTAAACTGAAAGCAAGCGTGGGTGGGGTCACCCACCGTTAGCAAGCGGGGGATTAGCTCAGCGGGAGAGCACTGCGTTCGCAACGCAGGGGTCGAGGGTTCAAATCCCTTATCCTCCACCAAAATTTATTCCTATTTTCAATAGGTTCCGATATAGGTTATTTTTCCCTCGGCTTCGTAAATCCCGGTTAGAGACGATTTTGGGACGAATTCTCAATTCCCGCTCTCTCCCTCCCGGATGTTCCGTAGACAGATGGGAATGAATCATCGCCATCTTATGAAGTTTTATTAAATTAAAAATTGGATTTATAAGCGGAAAGTGGTTTTTATCCAAACAAAATATGCCTATGTCAGGTTCTGTCACCTGCTTTTACTGGGTCAGCGGTCGTTATATAGCTGGAAAAAAACAAGACCGGACACCGGGCAGGAAAATCAGCGATGAGAACCAGAACTGTTAATTTTCAGGAATTATTGGATTTATGCTGTTCGCGGATGATATCGGCAAGGGAGCGCAAAGCCCGATTGATTGATTCGGAATCCGGAAACACCTCTAAAATGTCCGAATCGATTTTGACCAGGTTGGTGCTCTTTAAAAGACGCTGAGCATATTTTCCCCGCACCCCGCCCCGGAAATCATACTCTTTTCTCATTTCATCACGGTCCTGTATTTTGTTATTCTTCTTCATATGTTCTCCTTTCCGATGGGATTGCCGAACGGGCACTAATTATACGGACAACTTCCCCTCGATCACAATGGGCGACTACCAATAGCTTCCCCAGATTAGAAACTCCCAAAGTAATCTATCTGTCTTCTCCCGGCTGGGAATGATCAGGGTCCGAAATGGTAATAGAAAGCGGATCAAAAAAAACGGAGGCAGCTTCCTCGAAACCAATCCCATGCTTGGCGAGATTCCTTTTGGCTTTAACTTCATCCCATTCAAAGCCTAACTCTGAGTCAGGCATCATCAATCTCCCTGATGTTATTTTACCATCTTTCTCGAATCAAAAAAGCCTAGAAAATTTACCCATACTAGATTTTTTATTAGAGGGTGTTAGGGGTTTTTCATAAATTATCTTCTTTGGACTGCATCGGCTCGCCGATGCATTGCATTAGCAAGCTAATGCACTCTATAAAAAACAACCGGATTAGACCAGATCAAATATTTTCGTTTTTTCATCTAATTTCGAATGTTTAAATCAAAACCCCTAACACCCTCTATTAATGTCATTTCGATGGAAATATTTTCAAAGATTTAAAAGAATTTTTGTAAGTATTTAATTCTTCAGATAATTTTGAGCGGAGGAAGGGATTTTTGGTGAGGAAAAAGTTGGAAATATCATCGCAAACAGCAAGGTAAAGACCTGACCCTGGGTTTTTTTCTGCGTTTGTTATCTCAGCGGTCAGCCGCTTGCCCCGAGCCAGGGCGAGGGGTCCGCGATGTTATTTCTACGCTTTGCCTCCTGCGTTTTGCCTCTGGTCTGCGGTCCGTGGTCGGCGTTCGGCGTTCGTCACTGAACCCTGAACCTCTGTATTTTGTTGCGGTCTGCCGTCGGCCATCGGCTAAGTCTGGGCTGGCTATCTGCTATCTGCCATCTGCCATTTTTAGACCAAACAGACTAGACAGACTAAATAGATGAGATAGACCAGAAAGTCCAATGTCAAGGGCTGACCCCATCTGCATTCGAACAGCGATCTGGGCAGAAAAAGAATTCCTTTCCATAATAATCAAAGAATAGCCCAGATAAAAACCTCTATCTCGTAGCTGAGAGTTTTGCTTTCGCTCTTTTAATTTCCTCTCATTTCAAACGACAAGATATTTTTCATATCGGTGTCTCGTCGGAAAAAGAATAAAATCGGGACAATCTTTCATCTCTCTTCCTTTAATCTCGCTTAACTTTAAAAATTGCGATAAAATAACCTTGGAGGATAAAAAATCCTGTGTCCAAATTGGGTCCAAAATACGTTAAAAAATCCAAAAACAGGCAAAATCAAACCAAACCAAATAAAAAGAAAAAATTTGAATTTTCCAACGCTGATGTTTAATTTTTAATTCAGAGAAAAAGTGCCGTTAACCAGTCTTCGCCAGTCTCTGACCAAATATAAACGGGTTTTTTATCTGCTTTTTTTGGCCTGCCTGGTCGTGGTTATATACGGGATTCTCGGGGACCAGGGTTTCTTCCACCTGCACCGGCTCAAGCTCGAGTTTTCCGACCTCCAGCAGAAGATCGCCACGGTCGAAACGGATAACGTCCGGCTCCGCCAGGAGATCCAGCATTTGAAAACCGATCCGGCCTACATCGAGCGGCTCGCCCGCCAGGATCTGGGGATGCTCAGGGAAAACGAGGTCCTCTTCCTCTTCCGGGAACAATAATGACCAAGGGAGGCTTCTGGGAGCAAAAAGTCCAGCGCTTCCTCTATCCTTCCGCGATTCCGTTTTTCTCCCTCTTCGTCATCTTTGATTACTTTTCCCGGCTCCGGGATCTTTCCGCCTCCCCCATCGTCCTGGTCGTCGTCCTGGTCGCCCTGACCGGGGAAAAACTGTTTTCCTACCTCCGGGTGGAAAAACCTTCCCTCCGGGACAACCTCGAGTTCGGCTTTCTCCTCATCCTCACCTTCGAGATCCCGCTCCAGGCCACCGGGGAGATCGGGCCCCTGCTTTACCCCCTCAAGTACTTCATCCTCACCATGCTCGCCCTCTATTTTCCAATCCTTCACGCCCTCCTGATTATGCTCTTCGCGCTCTCCCTGGAAACCGCCCACCAATTGATCAAGTTCGAATTCTGGAGCCAGGCGGAAACCCTGGGCTCCCACGCTTTCTTCGCGCTCGTCTTCGTCCTGGTTTTCGGGGGCGCCTTCAAATCCGAACGCAAGTGGCGGAACAAGGCCAAGTCCCGCCTGGCTGATATCAACCGCGACGCCCGTTCCCTGGGCGAAGCGGGGGCGGGGCACGCCGCCGACCGCGGGGAGCACAGCACCTTTAAGCTCGAGAAGATCTCCAAGGAATCCCGGGAAAAGCGGGAAATCGCCCAGGCCTTCGACCTGGGTGACCGGATCTACCGGGTCCTGGAAATCCTGAAGCGAACCATCCATCCCTTCTCGGTCCTGATTTATTTCTGGGAGCCCGACGGCAATCGGCTCCGGCTCAAGGACGGCATCTCCGACAGCGATTACCTGAATTTCGAGAAAACCTTCCGCTCCGGCGAGGGGGTGATCGGCTGGGTTTACCAGAACCATTCCCCCATCCAGCTGCACGAGCTGGCCAACCCCCTGAAGGGGATCAATTATTACTCGCGGGAGGAGGGCATCCATTCCTTCCTGGCCGTCCCGATTAACCCGGGGGTTTTCCCCTCCTCCCGGCGCGCCCCGAGCTCGGGGGACCCGGAAAATACTCCCCGCTTGAGCCATGCCCCGGCGGAATCCGCCCCCGAGATCATCGGCGTCCTCGCCATCGATTCCCGCGACATCTCCGCCTTCACCGACGAACAGCGCAAGCTCCTCGAGGTGGTGGCCTCCCAGATCGTGGACACGATTGAAAACGCCGAGATCCGCCACCAGATGTCGATCGAGGCCACCGAGTTCGCCGCCTTCTACGAAATCTCGAAAAGGCTCTCCGCCGCCCTCCGCATGGAGGAGGTTTTAAACCTGGGCCTCGATTCCATCCTCGAGATCGTTCCTTACGACTTCGCCGCCATCGCCACCTTCGACGAGTCCACCGGGAGAAGCGTGATCCAGGCCGCCCGGGGCGAGGGGGCCGAGTCCACCCTCCAGAAAAGCTTCGGAATCGAGGATGGCCTGGTCGGCTGGGTCCTGGACTCCTACCGAAAAATCTTCTGCAAGGGGAACCTGCACGAGCGCGACCAGGAGCGCCCCATCTTCTCCAAGGAAATCAAGATCCGGGGGGCCCGATCCATCCTGACCATTCCCTTCTCCGTGGAAGGCAGGGTGATCGGGTCCTTTACCTTATTGGGCAAGGCGGCGAATTTATTTTCCGAGTACGAGGTCAAGATCTTCGACGTCTTGGCCAACCAGATCGCCATCTCCCTGGAAAAAGCCCGGCTCTTCCACGAGAAGGAGGCCGAGGCGGTCACCGACCCGATCACCGGTCTCTCCAACCACCGGCGTTTCCAGGAACGGATCCGGGAGGAATTCATCCGATCGGTGCGGCACCCGGAGCCGATCTCCCTGATCCTGATCGACCTGGACTTCTTCAAAAAGGTGAACGACCGCTATGGCCACCCGGCCGGCGACGCGGTCCTCCGGGGTTTATCCCGCATCCTGAAGGGGGCGGCCCGCGAGATGGACCTGGTCGCCCGCTACGGTGGGGAGGAGTTCACTCTCCTCCTGCCCAACACCGACTCCGAGGGGGCGATGAAGCTGGCCGAGCGCATCCGCCGGCTGGTGGAGTCGAGTTCCTTCCCGATCGAGGGGGGAAGCAAGATCGGGGTTACCATTTCCCTGGGGGTGGCGAGTTGCCCGGAGGACGCCCAGGAGCCGGACGAGCTCCTCCAGAAGGCCGACCTCGCCCTTTACACCGCCAAGCAGAAAGGCCGCAACCGCGTCATCCCCTTCCACCGGGTGGCCAAGGAAAAAGAAAAGGAAAAGGCCGAAGCCCCCGAAGACGAGAAAAAAGAAGAAAGCGACTGGAAGTTTTAATCCCGCCCAAATAATCCCCCCGGGGCCGGGAGGCCCCGGGGGGTAAAGCTCTAACCGTTTACAGATACCTTTCTAGTCCATATTTTAAAAATTTCTCTTTTCCGAACACATGCTTGTCCGAGGGCTTGTCGCTCGGATACCAGTAACCTTTGCCTTCGCAGGTGAAGCGGAGACCAATGGTATTGGTATTCCCGTCCTCGGTGAAGATGGCAATCTGTCCCCGGCCCTGCTGATTTCCCCTGAGGTCGATCGAAACCTCGGCCCGGAGGGTTTTGTCCGGGTCATAGCGCTCGGCCTTGATCTCGGTTCCCTCCGCGTCCCGGTAACGGGTGATTTCAACCTGGGTATAGCTGCCGTCCGGCTGGGTCCGCGTTCCGGTGATGCTCAAGCCGAGTTCGTCGCGGGTAACCGTGAGATCCAGCGTCCCGCCCCGGTACAGCTGCCCGGTGACATGAACCACGATTGCCGGTCTAGGAGAGGTTGCTTCCCAGGCCTGGCAGCCCGCCGGGCTCTGGACCTCGCGGGTCAGGGTCCGGGTCAGGGTCTGGCCGTTACTCAGGGTAAGCGTGGAGGAGGCATCTTCGGTCAATCCCAGTTTGCTGATAACGGTCACCTCCCGAATCGGGACGGTCACCCCCTCCGGAAGATCGCTCTCAACCGGAAAGGTGCGGGTTACATTGATGGTGCCCGTGTCATCCAGAGGGCAGCGGGGGGCGGCCCCGGGATCAATCACAGCCTGGACGGAGAGCGTGCCGCCCTTCCTGTTCTGGCGGAAGGAATCGGTGTAAATCACCCCGTTTTCACGTTTCACGGAACGGTGGTAATAGGCGGTGATTCCATCCGGAAAGGTCTTGAGAGTTTCCCGAATCCGGGTGGTCGAGTCGGAAAAAATGGAATCGTCAATCTGGGTGGGCTCGATCACGTCTTCGCGGCAGACCTTGACCGAGGCGGGAAAACCGGTGGTCGTCCAACTGAAACTGTAATAAGGGTTGGCGGGATTCTCCGAATACAACCCGGTCCCCGTGCTCGTAATCTGGGTAGTTTCTCCCCGGGTATCCCGGATCACCTGGAATTCGGCGGAAACATAGGCGGCCGGGCCGCTGAGATTCGGATGTTGGGGGGCATAGCGATGGGTGAGATTCAGGTCGCCTGTGATCCCGGTCAAGGCGCTGGAATAGACCAGCGCTGAAGTCGTCTTAACCTCGGCGGCGTCCAGCCAATGTCGGGCCGGGAACTGGAAGGGAATCTCCACGTCCTTGATCCGGCACAAGGATTTATCCAGCGCGCCGCAATTGTAATAATCAATAATCACCTTGCTTTTCTCCACCGTTCCCCTGGGGACGAGTTCGAAGGGAAAGAAAGCCCGGGGGAAAATCACGCCGGATTCGGCGGTCGTGACCCCCACGGCAAAGGCCGGATCCGGGGGCGCCAGCGCCACGCCCTCGTCCTGAGCCGCGTCGTTTTCCTGATCGGTTACATCTCCGGTGTCCTCCTCGAAATCGGCCACGTTCTGGCCGGCGTCAATCTCGGTCGCCAGGGACTGGGCCTGCGCCGACATCTCGGGGGAAGAAACCGGTTCCTTCCCCCCGCCGCCGCAAGCGGCCAGGAAAAGCAGGACGCCACCCGCCAGGATGATCAGTCCGATTCTGCCCGATTGGTTTCTCTTCATTTCCTCTCCTCCTTTTTTCAATTTATTTATCTCCTGAACCTCTTTACTGGATATAAACCCGGCCCCGGGAAAAAGGTTTCAGGTTAGCTAGGCGCGGGAAGGTTTGAACGCTAGGAAGTTAAAAGGATGGAAAATTTATCAAAGATTACTTCTTGTCTTTTACCTTTCACTTTTCACTTCCTGCCGTTGGCGGTCTAATCAGGAAGAGTGACGGTGTTCCAGGACCAGTGACAAAACCGTGGTCAGCTTGGCGATATCCTGGTTGGCCTGGCGGAGGCGCTCGGCCAGTACCCGGCAGAGGTTCCGGATCAATTTAAAACCTAAGTGGGGGTTTTCCCGCACCAGGCTTTCCAGATCCGAGTGGGAAAATTCCAGCATCCGGCAGGGGGTCAGGGCGGTGATCGTGGCCGTCCGGTTGGCGGGCTCTTCTCCCAAAAGCCCGTGCTCACCGAAAATGGCGTGGTCGGCTCCGGAATACTTGATCAGCCCTTTTTCCTCGGGGGTGTTTTTCCCGCCCAGCTGCGCGGGCAGGGCGATCCGGATGGAAACCGCGACCTGGCCTTCCATGAGGAGATAAAGTTGGTTTCCCACCTCTCCCTCCCGGATTACCGCTTCCCCCGGTTCGATTCGGAGCGGCCGCAGGATCTGCGCCATGCGTTTCAATTCCTCTTCCGAAAGCTCCGAAAAAATCGGGAAGGCGGCCAAGGCTTCGAGCTCCGCGCTCATGATTTGCCTCCTAAAAGCAAAGCCATATCCTTGGGTTCGATCTCCTGCCCGTCGGGGGGCGCGAGCAGAACCTGCAGACCGGCGCGCTGGGTGAGGATTTCCGGTTCGGCCTCGGCCAGCTTGCGGGTAATGAACTGGTCAATCGCCGAGGAATCGCTGGAGAGGATATCCGAGAGAGAAATTCCCTTCCGGGTTTCCGAGACCAGGCCGATGGTCAGGGCCGAACCCTTTTCCCGAAAATGCGAGAGAACGTCTTTGAAGGTCTTGCCCACCAGGCCGGCCGGAATGGGGGCGATTTTTAGCGACTGGGCCGACCCGGGCTGGAGTAACAAATCCAGGGTCCGGGGGATCCCGGAGGACAAAACCCCGCTGGCCAGGATGAAAGGGGTGTAGGAATCGCCGCAGACAATCTCGTTGACCCGGGCCCGCCGGAGATGGGGGATGTTCTCCTCCCGCTGGATCTCGGCGATAATCCGGAGACCGGGGTTGACCGCCCGGAGGGCCAGGGCCGCCAGAATTGTCCGTTCGTCGGTCCGCTCCGGAAAGGTGAAATCGGAAAGGATCAGGGCGGCCTGGGCCTGGGCTACGCTTCCCTGCCGCAAAATTTCCTCGTGCACGTAGTCGCCCCGGAGAAAATGGAGGTGCCGGTCCTTGGTCTGGGACAGGACCTCCATCATTTTCTCCTCCTCCGCCTGGTTGATCACCAGGATAGCGAGATTCTCCGGATGCATTTTCCGGATGGCGCTGATAATCCGGGCCAGGCGGAAGTTATATCCGCAGATGATCAGATGCCCGCTCAAGCTGATTTTTTCCATTCCCAACCCCCTCAAAATTTTCCTTTCGACCAAAACCGATGCCACCGTACCGGTGATGAGCGAAATGGAAATTACGCCCAGGAACATTACCCCCACCGCCAGCAGTCTTCCGGTCCCCGTTTGCGGGACCCGGTCGCCGTAACCGGTGGTGGTGGCCGTGACAATCGACCACCAGAAAGCGTCCCCCAGTCCGCGAAACCCCTCGTTGGCCGCCTGTCTTTCAAAGAAAGACACCAGGAGAACCAGGGTCACAAAAATGACGATCATGGAAGCGAAGAGCAAAACCCGGCTGTTCAGAAGCAACCGGACTCTTCCCCAGGAAATTGAAGACATTGCTTTGTTATTTTACCAGATAATGGGACCGGGGTTCAGGTTTGATCGAATTAACCCCGAAAAATGCGATTGAATCCATTCCTCCGTCATTCGCGGGAGGATTTTTTTGTAGTCTGCCGATTCACTTGTCCCGTCTCTGGGGGGATCGGCGGTTTTCAAAAGCGCCCGATCCCTCCCGTATCGGGATAAATCCCTCTGAAGTCGGGACAAGTAAATCTGGCAACTACGAAACATTAGGAAATAACAACTGCATTTTTCGGGTTAAATTAAAACCCCTCACCCTCTCTTCTCCCCGCGGGGGAGCGTTTGAAGGCGAGGGGAAAATTTATGTTTCGGACGGCGATGGGTCCGGGGCTTTAGCTGATGAATCGGATCAGCCGGGAAATCCAGTCAAAAAAAACGGAGTAGGTAATGCAGACCGAGATCCCGAGTCCCAGGGCCAGGAGGATGAGGCCCACCGTCTTGCCGACCTTGGCCAAGGCGGGAGAGGCCGGGGGAACCTGGTGCCAGAAAAGGGCGTTGTCTTTTTTCACCCGCTCCAGTTCGGCCGGCCGGTCTTCCTCAAATTCCTGCATGCTCATCCGACCGGTCACGATCACCATGTCCATCGGGAACTTGGCCCGGCGGAGGTGGGCGTTGAAAAAATGAATGAAGAAGATAAAGCAGACTGCCAGGGAGGCTTCGATCCCGTGGATGATGGTCGACATGCCGATCGCGAAGCCGGGAAGGAGGCGGGTGAAGAAAGCCGGGAACCAGAGAATCAGGCCGGTCAGCCCGAGGAGGAAATTCCCCCAGGCCTCGGCGAAGAAATCGAATTTTTCCCAGTAAGCCCAGCGGTCGATCTTCGGGCGTTTCCCCCCGATTAAAAACCAGATCACCATCTGGACGACGTGGGTGATGTCTTCCACCCGGGGAATGATCGAGTCCGGCCCCCAGAAAAGCCCCTTTTCTCTCTTAATAATGAATCGGTACGCGACCTCGGCAAAATAGAGGAAAATGTAAAGGAAGGTTAAGATCGCGCCGGCCCGGTGCAGGTAACGAGCCACCTCGTAACCACCCAGGGCTTGGATGATCAGCTTCGCCCAGGCCCAATCATGGAATTTCAGGGGGATCCCGGTGAAAGTCAGGATGAAAAACGCGATCACCACCAGAAGGTGGATGAACCGCTGGTAACCGGAGAGCCGGAGGATCTCCCTTTCCTCTCCCTGACCCGAGTGGGCTGGCGTCTGGATCTGTGCAGTTTCTGACATCTTAAGCACCTCCTCCGGATTCGGCAGGGGGTTTGGTTTCGGGGTTTTTCTTCTTCTTCCGATTTTCCAGCCAGTCGCGAATAAACCAAAGAATCGTATGGGGAACCCATAATCCAAAGGCAAAGAATACAATCAAGACCATTACGAAATATGTCCAGAAAGAAATGGGATCGTTTTTATAAGAGTACTTATCGCTGTGAACATTGTATTGGGCGAACTTGGTGTTGGCATCCGGATGGCAGTACAAGCAGGTGGCCAAAACCCTCTCTTTCGAAATATTGGATTGTGGGTCAGCCATGGGCAGGATCTCGTGGGCCGAATGGCAATCCCAGCAAAGGGGCATATCCTTCGTCTCTCCCAGGCTGACGACCTTCCCGTGATAAGTGTCGAAGTAAGTGCGGCGGTAATCCGCGTGGCACTCACCGCACTGGTCCACGGCGGTTTTCTTATATTTCTCGGAACCGCTCTTCTGAACCTGATGAGTTCCATGGCAACGCAGGCAATCCGGGGAAGCGGAAGGATCGGCCTCGAAGGCCTGGGCATGAATGGACTTCTTATAAGCTTCAGTCTCCTGGGCGTGGCAGATCCCGCAGTCAACCTTCCCGGGCTGATCCTGGGGATGGGACGCGGTAATCCCCGTGTGGCAGCTCGTGCAGGAAAGATTCCCGTGGACCGACTGGAGATAATCCTTCTGCTCGACGAAAAGGGTCTGGGTCTTTCCGTCCGCGAGGTCCTTTTTCAGTTCCTTATCCCCGTGGCAGGATAGACAATCCGCCGGTTCCTGCGCCCAGACGGCCAGGGGCAGGAGCAAGGTCAGGAGCGATGAGTAAAATATTCCGCGGATCTTCATTACTTTTTCGGGTGGCATTCCAGGCACTTGGTCGGAGCTTTTTTCCCGGCCGCGGCTTCCTTCTTATGGCACTTGTTAATGCAGGTCTGGTGATACGCATCTTTCAGGGCCGGGGCTTTGTCTTTCTTCACCTGCGGATCATGGCAGACCGAGCATTTCTTCACTTCGGCATCGCCTTCCTTATACTCGTGGTGGCAGTCCACGCACTTGTTCTTATATTTCTCCACATGGTCCTTGTGACTCAGATCCACGGGAGCGAAGGTTTTCTGAATCTCTTTGATCGTGATTTTTTCGGGGGCCGTGGGAGCCGCGGTCTGTGCCAGGGAGGACATCAACATCAAAACCCCGGCGATGACCACCGCCCCGATTCCGATGAATTTTACCGTTTTCATCTCGATCTCCCTCCCTACGTTAGATAAACCGCCGTTAGTGTATACAATTCAATTTAAGCCTGTCAAGCCCAAAAATTAAAATGCGGGGGAGGTCTTTGCTTGACGTATCCATCCGGTCTTCTTTAGAATTTATCCCGATAGAACGTCAGGAGGATAAATGCGAAATTTCATCGGAAAAAAGGGGTGGGTTTTATCCGCGGCCGCTTTAATAATTCTTATCCTCGCCCCCCCAACTGAAGCCGGAAGCAAAATCAACCTGACCAATGTAAATCAGGATGACATGAATAGCATGGCCCGGGAACTGGGCCTGGCCTCCTCCGCCATCCCCCTGGCCCCTTCGGAACCCCTGGGCCTGGTTCTGGGACTTGATGTCGGCCTCGGGGTTTCCGTGGCTGATATCCATGATGAGAAAACCTACTGGCACAGCACGATCGAAGGCGGCAATCCCAAGCCGGTCCTGATTCTCCCCCAGATCAGCGTGCGCAAGGGGATCCCGCTCGGGATCGACCTCGGAGCCACCTATGCACCCACGGTTCTGGGCAGCAATATCTCCCTGGTGGGGGGGGAAGTCAAATGGTCCTTCATCAAGGGCTCCATGCTGACCCCGGCCCTGGCCCTCCGGGTGAATTACCACCGCGCCCTGGGCGCTTCGGATTTCAGCCTGCAAACCGTCTCCACCGATCTTTCCATCAGCAAGGGGCTCGGGCCGATCAAGCCCTACACCGGGGTGGGAATGTCCTTTATCTTCTTCAATCCCGATACCGCCAACCTGAAGAAGACCGAGCCCCGGGAGTTGAAAGGTTATGCCGGGGTGCGGATCAAGCTCATGCTTATCCAGATTGTCCCGGAAATTGACCTGGCCAGGGATTTCCTGATTTACAGCCTGAAGGTCGGACTGATACTTTAACGACCGCCGACCACCGACCGCAGCCTCCGGCTCGTAGGGCCTACGGCCCGGAGGGACCGCAGTTAAAACAAATCGTTCATCTGGTTCATTTAGTTCATTTGGTTCTTCCGGTTTCTTATGTTTTTCAGAAGCCCCGGGGGGTGGGTTCTCGCGACCCAAATTTTTTATAGACGAGACACAGATGAACTCGATGATTATTTACGATTTGATCCAACGAAGGCGAGGCCCTGCGGGACCGCCGCCCGGGATTTTATGATCGCACACATTATTTGGGGAGCGAAACCCACCCCCCCAAAAAGAAAAAATGCCTCATTTCGTTATTAGGATTGTCGAAGGACCGAAGTTCCCGAGCTATGTCGAAGGGGGAGCGTCCATTTCAGCCCGCCACCCACGGGCAAGACTATGGGGTTGAAGATTCCCGCGCGGGAATCCGAAAGGAGTCTTCCGCAAGCTCCGGATTGACCTCCAGCTCGAGGAAATCCATCCGGACCGAGGTTTCCCCCTCCGGACCGGGAATAAGAAATTCGATCCGGGCGGGAAGGAGAAAACCGGCCCTATCCCGATAATTCTTGAACTTGACCTGGTAAGAGAGCCTTTCCTCCCGGTTAAAAACCTTCAGGCCCATCAATTGCAGCCGGCGCCGCGAATATTCCGCTTCCGCCCACCCTCCGCTTCCCGGAAGCCTCAGTTTCAGGGTGCTCCCCTCGGAGCTGACGCTTTCCAGCTGCCTTGCCCAGAGCGAGTCCGGAAGGCGGCCGCTCAGGAAATAAATCAGATTGGCGGTACCGATTTCCGGGGGCAGAAAACGGTTGAGGAACGACCGGGCTTCCTCATCCTCAAGCAACAGATGTTCCAGGGGCACGTAAATCTGCAGTTTTTCCTGGTTCTGCACCAGCAGGAAAGCCAGGTTGCCGAAAGGGCTTAAGGCCTGGACCCGCAGACGATCCGGGGCCGCGACCAGGAAAGCAAAGCGCAGGGCTCCCAGCCCATCCGGTGACCGGAGACGAAACTCGCCCGTCCCCTTCAGGGTGGAAGGAACCGGCGGGGATTCCAGATTGGCCCGGAGCGCTCCCGGGGAGGGAATCTCCGGCAAAGCGGCGCAGCCGGCCAGAATCAAAAGGGCCAGGACGGGGAGAAACTTCCTTTTCAATTCGGATTCTGGAGGCGTTTGAGCTTTTCCTCGATCCGTTTTTGATCCTTGACCGGTTCGGGTTTAAGTTCGAGGGATTTTTTAAAGTACTGGATGGCTTTTCCCCGGTCTCCCAGGGCCGAGTGAACATCCCCAAGATGTTCGGCAATAGTCGGATCATCCCCGACCAGGGAAAAAGCCCGCTCGATCATTTCCTGGGCCTGGCGGTAATTTTTTTGCTGATAATAGACCCAGCCGAGACTATCGGTGATAAAACCATCGTTGGGTCGGATTTCCAAGGCCTTATTAATTAGGCTCGCGGCTTCCTCCAGCTTGATCCCCTTTTCCGCGTAAAGGTACCCGAGGTAATTCAGGGCGTCGGCGTGTTTGGGATCCAGCTGGATGACCCTCTTCATGGTTTCGATACAAAGATCATCCTCGTCCAGGAAGTCGTAAATCTCTCCCTGAAGATAAAGCAGGGTGACGTCATCCGGCTTGATTTTGAGCCCTTTCTCCACCGTTCCCCTGGCTTCGGGATAACGCTTGGCCCGAAACAGGAGATGACCGCAAGCCCGGTAGAGTTCGATCTCGTTGGGGGCTTTCTCGAGCGCGGCCTGGATCGTGGCCAGCGCACCCTCCCGGTCATCCTTCTCTTCCTGCATCACCGCGATCTGGATTTGGGCCTCCGGATAAAAAGGGGAATCGCTGTTGACCTTGGTCAGTTCCTCGCGGGCCCGGTCCGGCTGGCCTGATTTCAAATAGGCGGCGGCCAGATAATACCTGGCCGTGGGGTGGGCCGGCTCGGCGGTCAGGACGAAATTAAATTCCTCGATGGCCTGGGTGAGGTTTCCCTCCTCAAATTCGAGCAGGCCGATCTTAACCCGGAGGTCGAGATTGTCGGTATCAAAACGTTCCTGCTCCTTGAACTGTTCCAGGGCCTCTTTGTAGTTGTTGCGGGAAATGTAAATCTGTCCGAGGCGCTCCAGGATGCGGGGATTGGCCGGGAAATAGGTCAGGGATTTCTGGTAAAGCTGCACCGCCTGGTCGCTTTTTTTCTGAAATTCATAGATGATTCCCAGTTCGATCAGGGCCTCCAGGAAATTGGGCTGGCGCTCAATTGTTTTCTGATAATAGCTTTCCGCCTTGCCCCAGTCTTTTTTTTCAGCGGACAACCGGCCCAGGTAGTAGTACCCGAGGGGAGACTGGGGTTCAACCTCGGCAAACCTCATAAACTCTTTTTCCGCCTCGGCGGATTCCTTCTTTTCCGCCAGCAGCGAACCGAGGTAAAGGTGGGCCTCGCTCCGTTTCGGATCAAGTTTTAATACCTGGCGATATTCGTCGATCGCCGGCTCGATCTTGCGCAGGGCCCCATCGACCGAGCCCAGCAGCAGATGGGCATCCGTGGAACGGGGGTGTTTTTGCACCAGGCTCTCGGCCAGCGGCAAAACCTCGTTGATCTTACCCATCCCCAAAAGGAGCTGGGCCAGGCGCAGGTTGATATCCAGGGATTCGGGATTTAATTTGCGGGCGGCTTCGTATTTAGCGATCGCGGCCTGAGTATCACCGTCTAAAAAATGCAGCCGGGCCTGCAAGAAACTGGTGTAGGCTTCCGGAGACTGGGGCAGGACAAAGGTGGTCTCCGGTTCGGGCGCCGAGGCTGGTTTGGGTGCCGGCCCCGGCGCGGGCGGAGGCAGGGTCCGGCAGGCCAGAACCCCCAAGGAAAAAACCACTACGCCCAGCCACCGGCGCGGGCCGATTTTGTCGATCTTGAGCATGCGAATTATCCCGTTCTCACTGGCGGTTTAATTATGGTTGTTAGTTATGGATTTCGTCAACTAAATAAACCCTGCCGAACTTTTGCGTTTTCCAGATTAAATTCGAGAAATATTATCAGTATTTGGAAATATTACGTAGTTGCCCGATTTACTTGTCCCGACTTCAGAGGGATTTATCCCGATACGGGAGGGATCGGGCAATTTTAAAACCGCCGATCCCCCCAGAGACGGGACAAGTGAATCGGCATACTACAAAAAAATCCCTTCCAAAAAGACAATACAAATGATTCAACGGCATTAATTCAGATAAGAAACCGGGGGAGATCAGGCCTTCATCACTTTATGATCCCGATCGTGGTGAGGGTGGATATGGATAAGGTTGTTGGCCTGCAGCAACGCGGTGTTGCCCAGGATCTCCGCGGGAGTGCCGGAGCCGGCCAGTCTTTTATCCTGCCCAAAAACATAAACCTTGTCAGCGATGTCTTCGATGATGTGCAAATCATGCGTGGCCGTAACGATCGTCCTTCCGGAATGAGAGGCTTGGATCAGCATTTCAATCAGCTGGGTGCTGGTTTTGGGGTCCAAACCCGCCGTGGGCTCATCCAGAAGGAGCACCTCTGGTTCGATGGCCATGGTCGTAGCGAAGGCAACTTTACGCTTTTCCCCGACGCTCAATTGATGCGGGGAGCGGTCCAGAAGATGATCTATTCTGAGAGTCTGGGCGAGAGATTCCAAACGCTCCTTCACCTTCCCTTCCGGAATCCCCAGCTGGAGCGGGCCGAATGCGATATCTTCCCTGACCGTAGGGCAGAATAATTGGACCTCCGGGTTCTGGAAAACCAGGCCGATCTTCCGGCGAAATCTCAGGGAGAACTCCGCATCCAGGAAGGAGGCTTCCGTCAACTCCTCCCCCGAGAAAATGAGAGTTCCCCGGTCGGGAAAAATCAAGGCGTCCAGTAAATGGAGAAAGGTTGACTTGCCCGAGCCGTTCGCTCCCACCAGGGCGACTCTCTCGCCCTCGGTAATGGTCAGGTCAATGCCATTGAGGGCCGGGAACCTGCCCTGGTAGGAATAATGAACGCCGCGACATTCAAAAAGCGTGCTGGCCAATAATTTTTCCGGGGTCATGCCCTGGTCCGGTATTCCGCATACGCCAGCAGGAGAATTGCCATGGTCGTCCCGAACAGCCAGAGCCAGTCTCTGGGCTTGGTTTGAAAATGGTTAAGCGTCAGCGGTTCGCCCCGGAAACCGCGGGAAACCATGGCCTGATAAACCTGTTCGTTGAGCAGGTAGGAACGGATCCAGAGATGGGCGATATTCCAGGCCACAACCTTCTGTCCTTTCCGATAATGAATCCCGGAGCCAACCCGGCTCCGGATCGCGCGGAAGGTGTTTTCCACGATCTCCACGAAAAGATAGATATACCGGTAAGTGATCCCCAGGACCATCACGAACATCTGGGGAACGCCAAAAAAACGCAGGGCTTTCAAGAGCTCAAAATGCCGGGTGGTCATGCTTAAAAGCACCGTCAAAGATACCGAAGCGACCACGCGGCCTAGAAATATGCCGGCCGCCATGAGTCCAGGCCGGGTGATTATCAACGGCCCCGCGGATATGACCGGCTCGCCCGGCGAAACAAAACTGAAAAGCGCCGGGATGGCGATCAGCAGCGAAAAAAAAGGGATGAAGATCCAGGTTCTCTTCAAAAAAAATCCCAAGCCGATCCTGGAAAGAATTGCCAGGGCGAGGCACAGGAGATAAAGAAGGCCCAGGACCGCGATGCTCCGGGTGAACATCACCAGGAGAATAAAGAGCAAGACCGTCACGGCTTTGATCCGGGGATCAAGCGACTGCAGGAGCCCGGGCCGGGAGGCGATTTCATCCGCGAAGATGGATTCCTTGAAGAAAGACAGTGCGCCCCGGATGGAGCGCCCGACAAAATCCTGTTTAGGCATAAGATCTCATTTGCCGGGTTTGATGAAGATTTTACCCATCAGCCAGACCACCAGCGCGATCAGCGCCGCGCCCAGGATGCCGGAGAATATGTAGGCGAAGCTCAGGTGCGACAACCCTTTTCCACCCCAGCCCTGGAAGGCATAGTCCGGGATCGGGGCGTTCCAGAGACCGCTAAGTTTTTTTAGTCCCGTGGGAACGTAGCCCACCAATTCTTTTATTTCATCCGAACCCCATTCACCCCAGGCGCTGCCGGCCTTGAAGTGCTCGGGCAGAATCAACCCCAACGGCGAGAGCAGAACGAGAATTCCCAGCAGAATCCAAAGCCGCGTCGTGATTTTCATTAACGCGTCTCCTTTCCCAGCAGTTCCGGCGCCTGTTTTTGCAGGTATTTCACTACCCCCGCCGTCACGATTGCTTCCACCCAACCGAAAATCAGGAGGTGTTCCCCCGTCATGATGGGTATGGCGACCTTGAGCCCGTAGGGGCAATAGAGCGCTTGGCCTTGCGCGGTGTGGTGAAGGTACGGCTGTAAGCCGAATTCCACGCCGGCCAGGAACGCGGCCGCGTTGATCCCGATATATCCGGCCACACCGGCGGCGATCACTCTGCGGTTGGAATCCTTCGGGGCGCCGCCGCTGATCAGGACATAGACATAATATCCGACGAATGGAATAACCACAGCCATGTTGAAGCAGTTGGCCCCGATGGCGGTGATGCCCCCGTCACCAAACAGCAGTGCCTGCACCACCAGCGCCACGGAAATGGCGATCACGGCCGCCCAGGGGCCGAGCAGGATCGCCACCAGTACGCCTCCGACCGCGTGGCCGGTGGAGCCGCCCGGGATGGGCATGTTAAACATCATAATCACGAAACTGAAAGCCGCCCCGATCGCCATCAGGGGAACCTGCTTGGCCTGCAGGGTCTTCTTAACGATTCTCGACGCGGCTACCCAGAAGGGCAGCATCACCGCGTAGAAAACCCCGCTGGTCGCCGGTCCCAAGTAACCATCTGGAATGTGCATGCAGCTCCTCTTTTTTAAAAAAGGCCGATAAATCGGCAAACTACATAAACCAAATTGATTTCGTAGTTGCTCAATTCATTGAGCGTTTATACCAATTGCCCAATTTACTTGTCCCGACTCCAGAGGGATTTATCCCGACCGCGGAGGGATTGGGCCTTCGTAACTTCATCATTAAAAACTCAGGGTGCCTCCCAAGGCAATTTCATAACACCTAATGGCACCTTCTAGATAAATTGTGCCATTGGAAAAAATAATGTCCCCGAGTTTACCTGTCAAGAAAGGCACCTGCCGGAACCGGTCGAGATTGACGATGTTGAGAAAATATATTTTATGGATTAGGTAGCCGCAGGCTTTAGCCTGCGAAAAAATTCCCCCTCATCCTCACCTTCTCCCCACCGGGGAGAAGGAAGGGTTGAGGGGGAAGATCATTAAAAAAATACCCGCACCCGGAAGGGCGCGCCTGCCAAATCTTATGTCCGGGGTTCTCTCGATTGACAGTTCGGAGGATTTTTTCTATCTTCTAAGAGCAAGCCAAATGCGGGCGTAACTCAGCGGTAGAGTGCAACCTTGCCAAGGTTGAGGTCGTGGGTTCAATTCCCATTGCCCGCTCCATTACGGCGGCATCGCCAAGTGGTAAGGCAAAGGTCTGCAAAACCTTCATTCCCCGGTTCGAATCCGGGTGCCGCCTCCATTATTCCTACTTAAATTTGTCATTCTGAGCGGTTTATCCCGAGCGTAGCCAAGGGAAGCGAAGAATCTCGCCTTATCTATTAATAAAATAATTTGATTTGAATTTTTGAGATTTGGATTTTGGCGATCGGGCCGGACCGGTTTTATTGACCCCTGTACTCGCTGGTCAGACATTTAGGAACGGGCCAGGACCAGGTGGGAAAAGCGGAATATGGTACTAATAGCATGGTCATTTTCGCTATTTTTTCGTCGGTATTTGTGTTAAAATAACTTCATGGTACCGGCGGAAATCGAGGAAATCCTGAAACCTTGCCTTTGGGACGCGGATTTGAAAGCGCTCGATCTAAAGGAGGATTGGTTCGTCATCGTCGAGCGCCTTCTCGAGCATGGGGGAGACCGGCAGATCGGTCTTCTTTCCAAAACCTATGAACGGGATAAAATTACCGAGGTTTTAAAGCAAAGCTTATATCTTTCGCCCCGGACCGTTAATTATTGGTGCCTGCGACTCGGCCTGGAGAGGGAAGAAACCCAATGTTTTACGAGATCGTTCCCCCGGCTGTGGCCTCCCTCCTGAAGAGGTCCGCTTCTTTTCCCCTGCCTTCCGGAACCTATCTCGCCGGCGGTACCGCCGCAACCTTGTATTACGGCCACCGGCTTTCTACGGACATTGACCTTTTTACCCCGGAGGGATTTTTCACCGAACCGATCCGGGAAGCGATAAAGAAAGAGTGCACGTTCGTTTCCGAACAGGTATCCGAAAGGGATACCTTGGTGGCCCGGGTGGAAGGAGTGCGTTTTAGTCTCTTCAAGTACCCTTACCCTCTCCTGGAGCCGCTTCGGGATGACAAAAATCTCGGGCTATCCCTGGCTTCCCCTTCAGATATCGCCGCGATGAAAACCGTCGCGATTGTTCAGCGCGGGACAGCCAAGGACTTCGTGGATCTTAGGATGATCGTGACCTCCCTGGGGCTTAACCTGAAAGAGCTAATCAGCCGGACTCTCACCAAATTCGGGGTGGCCGAGGATTACGGTTATCATATCCGGAAAGGGCTGGTTTTTTTTGACGAGGCCGAGAGAAGTAAGGGAATCGTTACTCTGGTGAAAAACGGCGCGCCCCGTCGTCTCGGGGAAACGGAATGGGCTGAAACAAAAGAGTTCTTCCTCCGGTTTGTGCTCTAATATTCCAAGATTTCCCATCGAGGAATTCCAAAAGGGAACTCCCCTACCGGTGATCGTGAAACTTCTGGGGCTAGGTCTTTACTTTGACGTTTGGTGTTCTATTCCTGAGATTTTAGCAAATTCCAGATTGTCTTTGGACTGAATTTCTTGTTTTTTCATGATGCTTATCAAACACCGAGCCGTAATCAAGAACCAGGCCCTTTCCACGAAATTAAAAACAGGAACCTCGATAGTTTTACCAGAGCGGGAATTAGTCGTTTGTCTTGAAATGTCCAATTAGCCCCCCCTAAGAGCGAAGATGGGAAAGGTTTTAATCGGCTGGAGGTTATCCCCGGCCGTTTTTTTTATTGGACAAAAGAGCTCTTTTGACCAATTCCCTCTATCCAGTGACAGGGTGGGATTTCGCTGCGCCCGTGATGCCGAGGGAAAAAAAGGCCCCTGCTCAGGGCCTTGATTTCTTTTCAATCCCAGCCAAAATGGATCGGCCTTTCGCCTTTGCCTTTGAGAGCGTATAGCTGATTGCACCAGATAAAACCGAACTTGGTAAATCCGATCTTTCCCCAGTAAAAAATGGCGGCCAGAAATACGTTGACACCCAATGCCGGCCTTGCTATACGTAACGGCAGCCAAAGTAACTTCTTATCCTTGAAGCAACTTCCTATCCCGACCAGGAGGATGTCATGAAACAGGCAACCATCGTGGGCGCCGGTCTTTCGGGCCTGACCGCGGCCATCATTCTGGCCCGCGAGGGGTATGCCGTCACCGTCCTGGAGCAGAAGGACATCATTGGCGGCGCCTCACTCCACGCTTCCGCCGTCAGCGGGGGCGAGCTCTGCTTCGCAGACATGACCCCGCTGGACCTTGACGCCATGAACCGGTATCTGGGGTTTCCCCTCTCCCCTCCGGAGAGCTCCCAGGCGGTGCCTTTTTACAATCCCTTGCCGTACCTGCGCATTCGGGCCTTCGGCAAGATCATCGAACTCCCGCTTCCCGCCAATGTCCACATGAAGATGGTCGAACGCGGGACTCGCCCGTCGTCAATCGATACGTTCCTTTTTCGTCTGGCGACGGATTGCGGGGTGCGCTTTTCCTTCAGCACGCCGGTACGCACGCGCAAGGACTTCAGCGATCTTCCGCCCGGCTCCATCGTGGCCACGGGCATGTTCCGGGAAGCCTTCGACGCCCTCGACATCCCCTATACCCGGGCCTATGGACTTTTCGCCGGGGGCCCGGCCCCCGAGGGCCGCAGCCCGTTTTGCGTAGCCTATTACCACGAACACACGCGCGACTATGCCTACTATGCCGCGGTCAACGGCACCGGAGCCGCCGTACTGTTTCAGCGGGGCAAGCCTCTCTCGGCCGCAGCCATGGAGTGGTTTCCGAAACAGCTCCAGGAGGATGAGGGCCTGGCGTTTCCCCGCTGGCACACGATCGAGAACCTGGTCGGCACCCCCACCGGCTCCTTTTCCAACCCCCGGCTTTATCGCGGCAATCTCATCCTGGCGGGAACCCTCTCCGGCATGCAGGACCCCTCCATGGTCCTGGGCGTGCATGGCGCCCTCGTCTCCGGTCGGATCGCAGCCATGGCCATCCATGACCGGGAGAAGGCGGCCAGGGAATTCCGCCGCATGAACCGGTGGTGGAAGCTCGGCTACCTGACGCGGCGGCTGCTGTGGGCCACGCATCCCTGGGGTCCCCGGAAGTTGATCCCGGCGGTGCTGGGGCTCATGCCCCACGTGGACCAGCGGTTCCTGTGGCTGCTCAACCCGGCGGTGCCCGGGTGGATGCGCTTGCCGGAAGGAGACCGCGGGCTGTCGGCATGAGGGCTGCGCGCGGATTGGAGCTTGAAGTCCCGGATTATCAGCCCTTCGACAAGCTCAGGGCTGATACTGAGCGAAGCCTTTTTCCTTCCCTAATTTAAACCCAATCAAACAATATCACTCGAACCTGCACTCACTGGTCAGGTATTTAGGAACGGGACAGGACCAGATTGATAAAGCGGTGAACGGGCTCAAGTTTTGAGCCCGTTTTTTTATCTAGACAAAAGTTTAATTTTAATCGGACTGGAATAATCATTTACAATTCCCTTTTGAAATAATTATTTGATATAATCGGGCGAATTAGAAACAATTGATTCCCTCAAGAGCGCGGGCTGCCGCATAGTATCAATTTAAGGAGATTATAATGCAAAATTTAAACGAACTGATTAGGGAGGCCCTGGAAAACCTCGGGTCAATAGCCGTCGGGTTCTCGACTACCGAGACGCTGGCTGGAGGTCCTCCCTCAACCGACCTGACATACGTGATGCCGACCGCCAGGTCAGCCATTTCCTTTGCGCTTCCGCTCGACCAGGATAAGATCTTATCCTTCCTCAAGCGGGAGAACCGGCTTGCGCACGACCGGGACAACGTCCGCACCAATATCCTGGTCAGCGGTATCGCCTTCGAGGTTTCCAATTTTTTAACCCGGATTGGACATAAATCGATTCCCCTGGCTGTGAATGCCGAGTATCGGACGGACACAGAACATGGCGCCTATGATGAGTTACCACCGATCTCTCATCGCTACTTGGCAGTTCGTTCCGGGGTTGGTCATTTTGGACTCTCGGGTAATGTGATCAGGAAAAAGGAAGGCGCGGGAATCATTCTGGGTTCCGTGATTACCGAAGCCGAACTGGAGCCGACGGACCCGCTGCCCTCCGAGGACAACTATTGCGACAAATGCCGTTTGTGCTTGTCCATGTGTGCTTCGGGGATGATGGATAAATCCGAAAAAACTACCGTTACACTTGGCGGGATTGACTTTACCTATTCCAAACGAAACTCTCACATGAGGTGCGACTATGTTTGCGGCGGCTTTACTGGCCTCTCAAAGTCAGGTAAGTGGTCCACTTGGTGTCCGGGCAGGCTGCCCATCCCGCAAAAGGATGAAGAGTTTATGCCGGCTCTCGCCCAGGCGGTCCCCAAGGTACTCAAGCGGCCCCAAGCCGGCGGCGGTTTTCATCATTTTCTCTTCCCCGGGTACCGAGTATTTCTGACCTGCGGCCAGTGCCAGCTTATCTGTGTAGCCGACAAAGAAGAACGATTGAGGCGCGCTGACCTGATCAGAAAAGGCGGAGTGGTGGTGCAGAATCCCGATGGGTCGCTCGAATTCGTCGATCCCGGGGAAGCGAAAAAGAGACTTGCCGCCATGAATCCGAAAACAAGGGGATTGTACGAAGAAGCATAGCTATAGCTTGGCCCCTTATAATTGGGGGCCACGTAGTTCCTTAAGTTCCGTTTTAGGCGAGGATTAGTCATTTTATAGGAAGCAAACACCAACTTAGAGATTTGACCCCGGTTATGATGGAAATAACTGCAATCGGAGTAAAAGAATATATCCTGTCCAGGGGAGTTGATCTGGTGGGGATAGCGGATGCGGGCGAACTCATCCTTGCCTCTCCCCCCCGGCCCGCGGCCAGCCTTATGCCCTCGGCCAAGAGCGTGATCATTATGGCCGTGGCTCACTCTTTGGGAGCGGTGTACTCGCCAGACATCATGCTCTGGACCCGGAACAAGATGCAGACCTCACGAATTCTCGACCAGGTTGCCGAGGAGATCAGTAGGAGTCTGGAACGGCAAGGTTTTTTAGGCTTGCCGGTCTCAGCCGACAAGCCGGTGGAGATATATAAAATAAATCCTGACACGGGCCGAAAATTCCGGCAGACCCGCGTGCTCGGGCATTTATCGCTGAAACACGCGGCGGTCAGCTGCGGCCTGGGTCAGATTGGTCGTTCAAATCTTCTGCTTACGCCCGAGTTCGGGCCCCATCAGAGGCTGGGCGGGATCATCACGGAAGCGCCCCTTGCCCCCGATCCCCAGCGCGATCTCGAGCTTTGCATCAAAGGTTGCGATAAATGCGAGCGGGCATGCCCGTCGGGTGCGCTCAAGGATGGCAGGTATGAGGTCGATCCCTGCTTCGTTTACTGGACCTACGGATTTAACCGGCTTCAGCCCGCCCGGCTCCGGGAATGGCCCGCCTATCTGAAAATGCTAGGCAAACACAATAAAAGGCGCGATGTCCTGGTTGAGTTCGGGCAAACGGCAATCACCGACGTTGACCACTGCATCGAGTGCATGCGGGCCTGCCCGGTGGGTGAGCGCTGGAAAAAGATACGGCCCAGGAAACTTCTCCCGCAGAAATCGGGGGGCACGGAATAAGAGCTTGCGGGGATTAGTCGTTTGTCTTGAAATGTCCAATTAGCCCCCCCTGGGGGGCGGAAATGGGAAAGGTTCTAATCGGCTGAGTTTTTAACCAATCCGTTTTTTACCCACCTCCCGGAAAAATTCTGAAAAGACCCCTACCCTAACTAAGGCCTCGATTTTTTTCTCATCTAGAATTGCCCGGACTTCCGCCTTCGCCTCATCGGTCAGACTGGAGCTTAAAGTCCCTGACAATCAGCCTTTTTGAGGAACAGGATTCTCCGGTGAAGGGGGGTGGCGGCGGCCTGTCCTCCGTAGCCTTGGCGAAGGTGGGGGGTGCCGCCTGAATTTTTCCTCCCTTTTTAATCAAACGAAAAGTGATCTGAATATCTTATGTCCGATTCTGGCGATCGCTGAGATCCTAAGCAGCCTACATTCGCTGGTCAGGTATCTTGGTGTCGGGAGAGATCAGCTCGAGAAAGCTATTAATGGGTTGGGGCTATAAGCCCAGCCTCGATGTAAAATAATCGCAAAATGTAAAATAATCGCAATAAAATGTTTCTTTCTGGGAAGATTTTTTTCAGGGATAAAATAGAATAACATTCAAAGCAACCACAGGTCATATTAAAAACCGGCATTCCATCGATACCACAAGGTTTAAAACCTGAAAGGAGGACAGGTAATTATGAAAGCCATCATCATTTATTACACCAAGACCGGCCATACCTTGGATGCCGCCCGGGATATCGCCGCCGGGATGGAAAAGAACAAGGTCACCCCTGAGATTAAAAATTCCAAAGAGATCAAATACGGGGAATTGGCCGGATACGATCTGATCCTGGTCGGCAGTCCCTGCCACGAGGGAAGCACCGCCCCCCTCCGTTCCGGGATCGCCCGGCCACTCGAACTTTTCTTGAAATCAATTCCGAAAGGTTTCCTCCAGGGTAAGAGCGCCGCGGCTTTCAGCGTCAACGCCGGCCTGGGGGCAAAAAACACGGTGAAGTCCCTGGAAAAGCTCCTGAAGCAGGCCGGGGCGGTGGTGGTTTATTCCCCCGGCCCCGCGGTCCGGGCCGGGATCCCCTTGAGTCTCTGGCGGGGGCCGGATTACAACTCCAAGGACAAGGACAAACTTCAAAGATTCGGAAGCGAAATAACTAAAAATAAGTAACAAGCAGCAGGAAACCGATAACCGGTAGCCGCAGACTTTATGGTCCTCTCCCTGAAGGAGGACTTATTTAGTGAACAACTTTTATAATATATCTTTAACGTTCTTAACCTGTTATAAAGCTTTAGCCTGCGAAAGCAAGGCGCAAGGCGCAAAAAGAAAAGTTGTAATTTGGATCTTGGGATTGGGGATTTTCATCCGCTCTGAAAATCCCTCTTAGTCCTTCGGAAAAAGAATCTTCGGAATTGCCCGTAAAAAACTGGTTAAAGAATGAAGAAATAGACGTGTGTCTGTTTTAATATTAATTGGAAGAAAAAAACATTCAGCCCTGGAGAGAGAGATGAAAGCAAAAAATTTACCCGATCCGGGCGCCGGTATTCCCGGCGTGGACTACCCGGAGATCGACCAGTCCAAGTGCACCAAGTGCGGGATCTGCCTGAAGGTCTGCGCTCCAGTGATGTATGAAATGCATGGCGGCCAAGTTACCCTGGTCCGGCCGGAATGGTGCTTCCACTGCGGGCATTGCGGGGCGGCCTGTCCCGCGGGGGCGATCCGGGAAGCGTTTTCCGAACCGGTGCCCGCGGGCGCCCCGGAGATCGTCTCGCCTGCGTTTTCCGATGGACTCCAGCTGCTTTTCCGCTCCCGACGGTCGGTGCGGAAATACAAGAAAAAACCCGTGTCCCGGGAGGATATCGAGAAGATTCTGGAGGCGGGGCGGTATACCGCCACCGGCACCAACGCTCAGACGCTGCGCTACATGGTGATCACCGACCCGGAGAAGATCGACGAACTCCGCCGGATCGCCTTCCCGGCGGTGCTGAAGATGTTCGCCTTTGTCGGGAAGCTCACCAAGCTGCCTTTCGCATCGCGCCTGATGGGGGAGGAGCTCCGGGACCGGATGAAGAACCGGTATGTGGAGGGGATGAAGCTTTTCGAGGAGCAGATGCGGCGGGGGGAAGACAAGCTCTTCCACGACGCCCCCGCGATCATCCTGGTTTTCGCGGAGAAGTTCGACGAAACCCAGGCTTTTTCAGCCGCTGCGGCCCTCTACAACTGCTCGCTGATGGCCCACACGCTGGGGATCGGGTGCTGCTTCAATGGCTTTCTCTGGATGGCGATCAATTTCAACAGGAAGCTCCGGAAGTGGTTCG
>JAPLJI010000010.1 GCA_026388655.1 Pseudomonadota bacterium | reverse complement strand
TTCTATTCGAGTACATCGAATCTTTTTACAATGCCAGGCGGATTCATGCTACGCTCGATTATGTTTCACCGGTTGAATATGAGGCCATGCAGCTGGCAAAATGTGCTTAGCAACGTGTCCATTTTTCCGGGGCTATATCAGTCCAGCAGACCAACAGACCAACAGACCAACAGTTACTTCCGGGTATTGAGCATTTTCTGGCCTAAGCCCAGGAAACTGCGGAAGGGGCCCTTGATGTTGATGGCCTGGTAGGTGCAGGCCTCGTTACAGCAGTAGCAGATAATACATTTGTCCTTGTCGATCCGGGCGATTTTATCGATCTCGATCGCCCCCGCCGGGCAGGCCTTTTTACAGTCCCCGCAGGCGGTACAGAGATCGGCGTCGACCTGCGGGCGGATCCGGATGAAGGGGTAAACGAAACGGTTGATCATCTGCCCGATCGGGGCCATCGCCAGGTTGAGGGGCAGCTTGAAGTTCGGAATACGCTCCAGTTTTCCTTCGATCTCAATCCGTTTTAAATCGGTTTCGCCGAGTTTTCTGGCTCCGGCCACCTTCAGGAAGGGAATCTTCTCCACCGGCGCCCCCGTCATCTCCGCCATCACCCGGTCGAGGGCCACGGCGTCCTGGGAAACCAGGAGCTTCCCGACCTTTCTCAGGGTCCCATTATTGGGGCCGTATCCTTCCATCGCGATGATCCCGTCCAGGATGGAAAGATCGGGAGGGCGGATGGCAAATACATCCACCACGGCCTCGCCGAAATCGGTGAAAGTCGCGGCCCGGAGGTGGAGGCGGGATTTTTCCCCGCCCACGGCGTAGCCGAAGGTGTTTTTCACCGCCCCGGTCAGGACGGTGAGGGCGTGGGTTTTGAACCGGGGTAAAGAAACGATCAGGTCGGCTTCCAAAACCTCGCGCGAGACCACGAGCTTATCGCAGAAACGGGATTTGAAATTGATTTCTTTCCCGTTGAGGGCGATATTCCGGTAACAACCGGAGGCCGCTTCCATGATCCCGGAGACCTTCGCGCTTCTTTCGTTGGCGCCGTAGCCGCCCACGCCCGAGTTGTCGCCCACCCAGACCTCCGCGCCCCGGGCTTGGAGCTGTTTCACCACCTCCCGCACGATCGCCGGGTGGGTATCCACCCCTTTTTCCGGGGCGTGGGCCGCGAGGATGTTGGGCTTGACCAGGGCCTTCTTCCCCTTGACGTCCCGGGCAAGTTCCTTCAGTGCCCGGGCAACCGGTCCAGAGACGTCCTGGTAGGACGGCGCGTCGATAATCAAAACGCGTGAACTCATTTAAAGTGGAGAGTAAAGAGTAGAGAGTTTGGAGGGAGGGAAGAAAAATCATTTCCCTCTCTACTCTAAACTCTTTACTCTAAACTTTTTTACAGCTCGACCGCGATCGCGTTGATGATGTTGGGAAGCCGCTTGAGTTGACCCAGGATCTCCTCGCTCACCTTCTGATCGAGATGGAGGAAGGCGATGGCCTTCCCTTTGGCTTCCTCCCGCCCGAGCTGCATCCGGGCGATGTTGACCTGGCGCTGGCCGAGAAGGGTGCCGATGTTCCCGATCACCCCCGGCTCGTCCCGGTTCTCGAGGACCAGGATATGGCCTTCCGGGACCGCCTCCAGGGAGAAGCCGTTGATCCGGACGATCCGGGGATCGTTCTTTCCGAAGAGGGCCCCGCTGGACTGGTGGAAAACGTCCCCGACCTTGACCTTGAGGATGATCATGCTGGAATAATCCCCCGGGGAAGGGGACCGGGATTCGCTGATCTTGATCCCGCGCTCCTCGGCGATCACCGGGGCGTTGACATAGTTGACCTTCTCTTCGAGGATCGGGTCGAGCACCCCCTTGATCGCGGCGATGGTAAGCGGTTCGGTCTGAAAATTGGCCACCTCGCCCCGGTATTCGAGGGAAATTTCGCTGACCTGTCCACGATAAAGCTGGCTTAAAAGCTTGCCCAGGCGCTCGGAAAGCAGGAGATAGGGCCGGAGCTGTTCCAGAACCTCGGCGCTTACCGAGGGCAGATTGACCGCCCCCCGGATGATCCCGCGAATCAGGTAGTCCGCCACCTGCTGGGCGATGTCCACCGAAACCTTGGTCTGGGCCTCGGCAGTGGAAGCCCCGAGATGGGGAGTGATAATGATTTTAGGGTTCTTCCGGAAGGGATGGTCGGCCGGCAGGGGCTCGACATGGAAGACATCCAGGGCGGCCCCGGCCACCTTGCCGGAATTGAGCGCCTCCTGGAGGGCTTCCTCGTCCATGATCTCGCCCCGGGCGCAGTTGATGATATAAACCCCGTCCCGCATCTGGGCGAAGGCCTCGCGGCCGACCAGGCCCTTGGTGGAGTCAGTGACCGGGGTGTGGATGGTGATAAAGTGGGAATTCTTATAGAGGGTGGGGAGATCCACGGACTCAACCTTTTTCTTGCGGGCCACTTCCGGGGTCAGGTAGGGATCGTTGGCGATCACCCGCATCCCCATCCCCTGGGCCATCTCGGCCACCGCGCCGCCGATCCGGCCGACTCCGATAACTCCCAGGGTTTTGCCGCGCACTTCCGTGCCCAGGAAACTTTTCTTGTCCCACTTGCCCTCCCGCATGCTCGCGGTGGCCTGGGGAATCGAACGGGCCAGGGAAAGCAGCATGGCGATCGAGAGCTCGGCGGTGGTGATCATGTTGCCGCCGGGGCTGTTCATCACCAGGATCCCGCGCTTGGTGGCGGCGTCGAGGTCGATGTTGTCCACCCCGGTGCCGGCCCGGCCGATAACCTTCAGCTCCCGGGCTTTTTCAATCACGGCCGGGTCCACCTTGGTGGCGCTCCGGACGATCAGGGCCTGGTATTCCGGGATGATCTCGAGGAGCTTTTCCTTGGTCAGTCCGCTTAAATTGTCGATCTTCAAAAGGCCGGGGTCGGTCAGGATCTTCAGACCTTCCTTGGCCAGGCCGTCGGTGATCAGGATCTTCATGAGTTCAACACCTCCATCGCCCTTCCCACCCCTTTCCCGAGTTCCACGGGGTGGCCGAGGTCCTTCAGCGCCATCTCAATGGCGGCGATCCCGATGAGAAGATCGGGCTCGCGGATGTAGCCCATGTGGGAAACCCGAAAGATCTTGCCCTTGGCCTGGTCCTGCCCGTCGGCGATCTTGACCCCCTGTTTCTCCCAGACATGCTTGATGATTTTCCCGGCGTCCATCCCGGAGGGGACCAGCACCGCGGTCACCGCGTCCGAGGGGGAATCGGGGGCGTAGAGGGAAAGTCCGAGGGTGAGCATGGCCTCGCGGGTGGCCCGGGCCATCCGGGCGTTCCGTTCGAAAATCTTCTCCAGGCCTTCCTCCTGCATCATCGAGAGCACCTCGTGGAGCCCGATGATAAGCGAGATCGCCGGGGTATAAGCGTTCTGGTTTTTCTGCAGGCTCTTCAGCTCCTTCTTGAAGTTGAAGTAGTAGCGGGGCAGGTTGGATTTTTCCGCGAACTTCCAGGCCTTCTGGGAAAGGGCGGCGAAGGAAAGCCCGGGCGGAAGCATCAGGGCCTTTTGCGAGCCGGTGACCAGCACGTCGATTTTCCACTCGTCCATCGGGAGGGGAAAGACCCCGAGGGCGGTGATGGCGTCCACCACCAGAAGGGTGTTATCGCGGGGGCCAACGAGGGCGGCGAGCTCGCGGATCGGGTACCTGACCCCGGTGGAGGTTTCGGAAGCCTGGACGTAGACGGCCCGGATTTCCGGGTGGGCGGCCAGGGCCTCTTCCACTTTTTTCAGATCCAGGGATTTACCCCACTCGACCGGGATCTCGATGGCTTCGATTTTGTAGGCCTTGAGGATCTCGGACCAGCGCTCGCCGAACTTCCCCCCTTTAATCACCAGGGCCTTGTCCCCGGAGGAAAGCAGGTTGGAAACCGAGGCCTCCATCGCCCCGGTTCCGGAGGAGGCGAACATGATCACCTCTTCCTTGGTCTGGAAGAGCCAGCGGAGCTGTTCCCGCACCTTAGCCAGGATCGCTTCGAACTCGGGCGTCCGGTGGTGAATAATGGGCTCCGCCATCTTGAGGGCGGCCCGTTCGGGTACCGGGGTCGGACCCGGGGTTAATAGATACTGTTTCGGCATAGGACCTCCTTGATTACTAACCCAATCCCAAAGTAGTAATTTTTAGCGTGAACCGGGCTTAAAGTAAATATGCCCCGCCCGCCCGGCCGGAGGTGGGCCCGTTACTTGGAATTTTTCTTTTTCGAGGAAGATTTTCCCCCGGGGTTGGGGCCAGCGAGTTTCCGGGCGATTTTCAGCCGGAGGGCGTTCAGGCGGATGAAACCGGTGGCGTCCCTCTGATCGTAAACCGTGTCCTTCTCGAAGGTGGCGTAGTCGGTCCGGTAGAGGGATTTATCCGACCGGCGGCCGGCTACCGCGGCCGAGCCTTTGAAGAGCTTGATCCGGGCGACCCCGCTGACCCCGCGCTGGGCCTCGTCCACCAGGGCCTGGAGGACGAGTCTTTCCGGTGCGTACCAGAAGCCGTAATAAACGTGCTCGGCATACTTGGGAATCAGGCTGTCGCGCAGGTGCATGACCTCGCGGTCCAGGGTCAGGGATTCCACCGCCCGGTGGGCGAGATGCAGGACGGTCCCGGCCGGGGTCTCGTAAACCCCCCGGCTCCGGATCCCGACGAAGCGGTTCTCGACCATGTCCACGCGGCCTACGCCGTGCCGGCCGGCGATCCGGTTCAGGCGGGAGATCATCTGGAAAGGAGAGAGCGGCCGGCCGTTCAGGGCCACCGGGTTGCCCTTTTCATAGGTGATTTCCACGTATTCCGGGCGGGCCGGGGCCTTTTCCGGGCTCCGGGTCAGGACGAACATGTCCGCCGGCGGCTCGCGCCAGGGGTCTTCCAGGATTCCGCCCTCGTAGCTGATGTGGAAGATGTTCCGGTCGCTCGAGTAGGGCTTGGCTTTGGTCACCGGCACCGGGATGCCCCGGGACTGGGAGTACTTGATCAGGTCCTCCCGGCCCCGGAAATTCCACTCCCGCCAGGGGGCGATGATTTTCAAACCGGGGTTCAGGGCCTGGTAGGTGAGCTCGAAGCGGACCTGGTCGTTGCCCTTGCCGGTGGACCCGTGGGAGACCGCTTCCGCCCGGACCCGCTCGGCCAGGTGAACCTGACCCTTGGCGATCAGGGGGCGGGCAATCGAGGTGCCCATCAGGTAACCGCCCTCGTAGACTGCGTTGGCCCGGAGCATCGGGAAGAGGAAATCCCGGGCGAATTCCTCGCGCAGGTCCTCGACCACGGCGGTTTTCGCCCCGGTTTTCAGGGCCTTCTTCCGGATCGCGGGCAGATCCTCCTCCTGCCCGAGGTCGGCGATATAAGCGATGACTTCGGCCTGGTACTGCTCGATCAGCCAGCGGAGAATTGCCGAAGTATCCAGCCCGCCGGAATAAGCCAGAACGATTTTCATGAATTTTTCTCCTTGGTTTTCAGATGACCTGGATCACACCCATCCGCTTCAGCCGGGCGAGTCCCCTTTTGGTTTCCTCGGGTCCCAGCCCGCTGGAGGCGATGATTTCCTCGAAGGTGAGGAAGCCATCAGTCAGGGAGAGGATGTAACCGATCTGGGGAGAGATCTTCAACTGCAGGATCTCCTGGTAACTCAGGGCCACGATCGGGGCCTTTTTCAGGTCTCCCAGTTCCTGGAGATCCGCCTTTTCCTGTTCCTCGATGAAAGTGAGGTAATCCGCCGCCTGGCGGTTCCCCGGGGCGGTGGCGAGCACCTGGGAAAAAATCTGCCGGGCCTTGTCCCGGTTGCCCCGACCGAACTCGGCCAGGCCTTCCTCGACCACTTCCATGGGTTTCCGTGTTTCCATGGCTCAGTCCTTGACCCCGTCCGCCAGTCCGAGGCGATCGGAGGTTTTCGACATCCGGGCGATATCATCTTCGGAGAGGCTGTGGGCGCTGGTAACGGTCAGGGAGCGGCTCCGGCCGCTGGCCAGGTTCCGGGCGTCCACCCGGACGATGCCGTCCGCGTCCACCGCGACTTTTACCTCGATCCGGGGCACGCCCCGGGGGACCGGCTCGATCCCGGAGAGGATGAATTTCCCCAGCAACTCGTTCTCGGTCGCCTTGGCGCTCTCACCTTGGAGGAGGTTGATTTCCACCGCGGTCTGGTTGTCGTTGGGGGTGGTGAAGGTGTGGTCGGTGGCGGTGGGAATCCGGCTCCCCCGCTTGATCAGGGGGCTGAACCGGCCTCCGTAAGTGGCGATTCCCAGGGAGCGGGGAACGAGGTCGAGGAGCAGAATCCCCTCGCCTCCACTTAACAGCACCTGGGCCTGGATGGCCGCCCCCAGGGCGACCACTTCGTCCGGATTCACCCCCCGGACGGGCGGCTTCCCGAAAAATTTCTCCAGTTCCCGGCGGACGATCGGCATCCGGCTTTGCCCGCCGACCAGGACCACGTGGTCGATCTCTTCCGCCTTCAGGCTGGCCAGGGCCAGGGATTCGGCGCAGATGTCGATGGTGCGCCGGACCAGGTGGGCGGACATCTCCTCCAGGTCATTCCGGTGCAGGTTGATTTCCAGGTGCTGGGGTCCCTTGGCTCCGGTCGCCAGGAAGGGCAGGAGGATTTTGGATTGCATCCGTTCCGAAAGTTCGATCTTGGCTTTTTCCGCCGCTTCCTTGAGCCTTTGCCGGGCCAGGGGGTCGCCGGAAATATCCGCCTGATGGATGTCCTGGAACTCCCCGAGGAAAAACTGGACGATGGTATTGTCGATGTCTTCGCCGCCCAGGTGGGAATCCCCGTAGGTGGAGAGAACCTCGACCACCCCGGGTCCGATCACCAGGGTGGAGATGTCGAAGGTGCCTCCCCCCCAGTCGTAAACTGCGATGGTTTCCTCCTGCCGGCGGCCCATGCTGTAGGCCAGGGCCGCGGCGGTGGGCTCGTTGATGATTCTCAGGATGTCCAGCCCGGCGATTCTCCCGGAGTTGCGGGTGCCCTGCCGTTGGGCATCGGTAAAAAAGGCGGGAACGGTGACCACCGCCTCGCGGACGTCGGTCCCCAGGAACTCGGAGGCCACTTTCCGCATCTCCTTTAAAATGAAGGCGGAAATTTCCTCCGGAGAGAAAAGCTCGTTGCCGATCTGGATCCGGACCTCGTCATTCGGGCCGGCCGCCAGCTGGTAGGACAGGTTCTTGATTTCGTCCTGGACCTCGGGGGAGGAAAATTTTCTCCCGATCAGGCGCTTGACCCCGTGGATCGTGTTCCGGGGGTTGGTGATGCCCTGCCGCTTGGCCGGGTGCCCGATCAGGACTTCGGCGGAAGCTCCGACCGCGAAGAAGGAGGGGGTAATCCGGGAGCCCGAACGGTTGGGAATCACCTCCGGCCGGGTTCCATGGGCCAGGGCGACACAGGAATTGGTCGTCCCCAGGTCAATCCCGATGGCTGGTTTGTCTTTCATTTTCCTCGCAAAATGATCCGGGGGTTCAGGCTTTCGTCCTCGGGTTGGAAATATTCAAATGCGCCTCAATCCGCAGAAAAAGCTCCCGATATTTCGGGTTCCGCGGGTTTATGCTTAAAGCTAGCTTACTCTGAGAAAAGGCAGCCTTCAAGTTCCCGCTTTTCAGGGCTTTCTGGGCCTCGGCAAAGAGCTCTTCGGCCGCGGACTCTTTTCCTTTTTCCCCGGCGGAGCCGGCTGGGGATTGGGTTTTCAAGGCCGGCCCGGGTTTCGCCCGGGGACTTTTGATCTCTTGGTAGGCCTCGGTGATCCGGGAGTTGATTTCCAGGATCAGGGCCCGGTACTCCCCCAGCTCGATCCCGGTATAACGGTCCGGGTGGAATTTCCGGGAAAGCTCCCAGTAGGCCTGGCGGATTTCCGCGTCCCGGGAACCCGGTTTCAATCCCAGCCGGTCGAGGGGGTCTTCCTTCGCCATCCGGAGCCAGGTGAGCCGGATCTCCTCTTTCTCGGTTTCGGAGAGAACCCGTCCGTAATTATCCAGGAAAACGCTGGCTCGCAGGTTATCATCGCCGAAATCGACCAGGCCCCGGGAAAAAAGATCCCCGAACCGCTGGATGGCTTCCCGGCGCCCCATCCCGGAAACAACCATGATTTCGGACACGGTTTTTCTTCCGTCCATCCGGGAAAGGAGAAAGCCCGAGCGGGGATCGATATCCTCCGCTTTTTTTTCGGCCTCCCCGCGGAACCGGGGAAACGATTTGAGAAAAACCTCTTCCGGGTTGGGCTCGGGTTTTCCCGGCCGTAATTCCCCGTAAAGGAGTTCTTCCAGTTCCGTTTTGGTTTTGGCGTCCACGGGTTGGCCGGCCTTTTCCGGGGCGCTCAGCGGATAAACATTTCCAGAAGGGCTTTCTGGAAATGGAGGCGGTTTTCCGCTTGGGAGAGGACCGCTGATTGCGGACCGGAGAGAACCTCCTCGGTTACCTCCCACCCCCGGTGGGCCGGGAGACAGTGCAGGAAACGGGCCCCGGGTTTGGCCAAGGCCATGAGCTCCGAATTTACCTGAAAGCCGGCGAAGGTTTGCCGGACCTGTTCCTCGTCTTTCTCCTGCCCCATGCTGATCCAGACGTCGGTGTATATTATGTCCGCCCCGGAAACGGCCGAACGCGGGTCGGAGAAAACCGAAATCCGGTCGGGGTAAAGATCCCGGGTTTCCTTCAGGACCTCCCGGTCGGCATCGTAACCCGGGGGAAAGGCGAGGGCGAGCTGGAAGCCGATCCGGCCGCAAGCCTCGATCCAGGAGTTGGCCACGTTGTTGCCGTCCCCGATGTAAGCTACCCGGATCTCCTGGTAGTTGCCCAGGGTCTCCTGGATGGTGAAAAGGTCGGCGAGGATCTGGCAGGGGTGAAAACGGTCCGAGAGCCCGTTGAGGACGGGGACGCGGGAATTCAGGGCGAATTCCTCCAGGCGGGCCTGGGCATGGGTTCGGAAAATGATTCCATCGCAATAACGGGAGAGGACCTGGGCGGTGTCCCCGATCGGCTCGCCCCGGGAAATCTGGGTGTGCTCGGAGGAAAGGTAGATGGCCTTGCCCCCCAGGGCCAGAACCGCGGCTTCGAAGGAAACCCGGGTGCGGGTGCTGGGTTTTTCGAAAAGCAGGGTGAGGATTTTTCCCTGGAGGGGAGGGGTGCGGAATTTTTTTGACCTGGATTTGAGCACCGCCGTCCGCTCAATCAGGTGGTCAATCTCTTCCCGGCTCAGGTCGGTAATGCGGAGAAGGTCGCGTTTGGCCATTATTTCCCCCGGGGATCCCGGGCTCCCAGAATCTCGGCCAGCAGTTTCTCCAGGATTTTCAGCCCCCGGGCAAGCTCGGCGGTGGTGAGGTTCAGGGGCGGGAGGAAGCGAACGACATTGCCGTGGGCCAGGTTCAGGATCAGGCCCGAGTCCAGGGCCCGCCGGATCAGGCGTTGGCCTTTTTCCCCGTCCTCAAGCTCCATTCCCACGATCAGGCCCCGGCCCCGGATTTCCCGGATCCCGGCGTATTTTCGCGCGAATTTTTCCAGGGCCGAGCGGAGGGCTTTCCCCTGTCGGCGGCAGTTTTCCAGGATCTTTCCGGTGAGGATGACATTGAGGACCGCCTCCCCGGCGGCCGTGGCGACGGCGTTCCCGCCAAAGGTGGTGGCGTGGGTTCCCGGCGTGAAGGCCGAAGCCACCGCGTTGGTGGCCAGGACCGCGCCCAGGGGCAGACCCCCGCCCACGGCCTTGGCCAGGGTGAGGATGTCCGGTTCCACCCCGTAGTGCTGGTAGGCGAACAGCTCCCCGGTCCGGCCGATTCCCACCTGCACCTCGTCAAAGATGAGCAGCATGCCTTCCCGGTCGCAAAGCTTCCGGACCCCGGTAATGAATTCGGGGGTGGCCGGGAAAACCCCTCCCTCCCCCTGAATCGGCTCAAGCAGGACGGCACCCGCCCAGCCCGAGGCGGCCGCCGTCACGCTCGCGAGGTCGTTGAAGCGGGCGGTCTGGAAACCTTCGAGCAACGGCGCGAAACCCACCTTGACTTTTTCCTGCCCGGTGGCGGAGATCATTCCCAGGGTTCTTCCGTGAAAGGAGTTCTCCATCGTGACCACCCCCACCCGCTCATCCTTCCGGCGGTTCCGGGCGTAGATCCGGGCGAGTTTGACCGCGCCTTCATTGGCTTCCGCTCCGCTGTTGCAGAAAAACACCTTGTCGGCGAAAGAATGCTCGACCAGCGCTTCCGCGAGGCGGACGGGCGGCTCGGTGTAAAAAAGATTGGAGGTGTGAAAGAGCAGGCCGGACTGGGCGCGGACGGCGGAAACGATTTCCGGGTGGCAGTGCCCGAGGTTCAAGACGGCCAGGCCGGAAAAGAAGTCCAGGTATTCCTTCCCCTCCGGATCCCAGAGCCGGGCTCCCTCGCCGCGGACAAAGGCGACCGGGAAGCGGGCGTAAGTATTCATCAGGACCCGGTCGCTGCGCTCGATCAGGCTCGCGGAAGTCAGTTTGGCAGTTTTTTTCATCTCAGAATCTCCGTGCCGATCCCCAGATCGGTAAATAGTTCCAGGAGCAGGGCGTGGGCGACTCGGCCGTCGATGATATGGGTCTTCCCCGCTCCGCCCGCGAGGGCGGTCAGGCAGGCCTGGGTCTTGGGAATCATTCCCTCCGAGATCCAGCCCTCGGCGATGGCCTTCTTCAGCTGGCGGGCCTTGAGGCTGGCCACTAATTTGCCCTCCCGGTTTTTGATGCCTTCCACATCGGTCAGGACGATCAGCTTCTCCGCCCGGAGCGACCCGGCCAGGTGTCCGGCCAGGTGGTCGGCGTTCAGGTTGTAGCTCTGCCCGTCCGAGTCCGAGCCGATCGGGGCCACCACCGGGATATAACCGGAGCTTTCCAGGGTGCGGATCAGCCCGGTGTCAATGGCCTCGATCTCGCCCACGAAACCCAGGTCCACGCTTTTCTCCGGGGCGGGCTCAAGCTCGTCGGAGTGCATTTTCCGGACCCGGATGAGTCCACCGTCCTTGCCGCAGATCCCGACCGCTTTGCCCCCGGTGCCGTTGATCAGACCGACGATTTCCGAGTTGATCGTGCCCCGGAGGACCATTTCCACCACCTCGAGGGTTTCGGCGTCGGTGACCCGGAGCCCGGAAACAAACCGGGACTTGAGTCCCAGGCGTTTCAGATATTCTTCGATCTGCGGCCCGCCGCCATGGATGATGACCGGGTTGATCCCCACGTATTTCAGGAGCACCACGTCCCGGGCGAATTCGCGCTTGAGTTCCTCCTTGACCATGGCCGCCCCGCCGTATTTGATGACCAGGGTTTTCCCCGCGAAACGGCGAAGATAGGGAAGCGCTTCCAACAGGGCCCGGGCCCGGGTGATTCTTTCTTCCATGTTTTTAACCCTTTCTTTCCGGGGCCGAGCGGATTTTTTTCAATTCCTCCAAGGCGCTCCGTCTTTCCTGGTCGGATTTCAGCAGGGCCTTTTTCAAGCGCTGGGTCTGGCTTTCGGCCTCGGCCAGTTCATCGATCCGCAACTCGATATTTTTATGGAGCCAGTCGATCCGGAGCACTACGGAGAGGCCGAGGGCAATGGTTGACATCGGGTCGAGATCGCCCTGGCCAAAACCCGAGGGATTCCGGCAGTTGGCGGCGACCAGGAGACCCAGGCACCGGCCGCGCTGGAGGATGGGGACCAGAATCAGGTCGGTCAGGGAGGAAAGCTGTTTTTGGTCCACTTCCGGGTCGAAGCGCGGGTTGTTCCGGGGTTCCTTCAGGATGATTCCTTCCCGGCTGTCCAGGGCCCAGCCCAAAAGACCCTGGCCGTGGTTCAGGGTTTGTTCGGCCCGGATCTCTCCGGCCGGGCCCCAGCCGGCGGTCAGGGTAAAAGCTCCCGCTCCGTCCTCCAGGTATATCAGGGCCGTCTCGCTTCCGGTCATCTCCCGGACCCATTCCGAGAGGTCCAGGTAAATCCGGCCGATTTCGGATCCCTCGCTCAGGATCCGGAACATCTCTTTCTGGATCTCTAGGCTTTTCTGCCGGCGGGTATCTTCGGCGGGCTCAACCGGGGGTTTTTCCGGGGCGTCCGGTTCCGGCGTTTTCAGGCGGGTGATCCAGCCCAGGACCCGGCGCACCTCCCGGGCTTCCGCCGGCTTGATCACGTAATCCAGGGCTCCCAGGGAGAGGGCCCGGTCCGCCCAGGTCTGTTCCCGGGCTTCCGCCAGGACCAAGATAGGAAGTTTCGGACGGATCTCCTTGACCCGTTTCAGGAGATCCAGGCCGTGCATTCCCGGCATGATGATATCGATAAAAACCACGTCGAAATCATTGTTTTCCAAGTGTTTCAAGGCTTCCCGCCCGCTCCGCGCCGGGATCACTTCATAATTTTCCGCGCGGACCAGCTGGGTGAGGGCCTCCCGCTCGTTATCGTTATCGTCGGCGATCAGGGCTTTTTTCGCGATTTTTTCCTGGCCCGGCTCTGTTGCCATGGTTTTACGGGTTCCCGGCTAGAGAATATACCGGCTCAAATCCTCGTTTTTCAGAATCTCTTCCAGTTTTTCCCGGACGTAGGGGGCATCAATCTTAACCTGGACCCCCGTCATTTCCGGGGCGGAGAAGGAGACCTCGTCCAGCAGTCTTTCCATCACCGTGTGCAGGCGGCGGGCCCCGATATTTTCCATCCGCTCGTTCACCAGCCAGGCCAGCCGGGCGATCTCCCCGATGGCCTCGGGCGGGAAGATCAACTCCACCTCCTCGGTTTTCAGGAGGGCGATCGCCTGGCGGATCAGGGAGTTCTCCGGCTCGTTCAGGATCCGGACGAAGTCTTCCTGGCTTAAAGGGCTGAGCTCGACCCGGATCGGAAACCGGCCCTGGAGTTCCGGGATGAGATCCGAGGGTTTGGATACAGTGAAAGCGCCGGCGGCGATGAAAAGAATGTGATCAGTGCGGACTGCCCCGTATTTTGTTTGTACGGTGGTGCCTTCCACCACCGGCAGGAGGTCCCGCTGGACCCCTTCCCGGGAGACCTCCGGACCGTAGCCTTTCTCTTTCCCGGCGATTTTGTCGATTTCATCGATGAAGACGATCCCGGCGTTTTCCGCCCGCTCGACCGCGCGGGAGATGATCTGGTCCAGGTCAATCAGCCGCTGTTCCTCCTCGTCGGTCAGGAGCTTGAGCGCCTCGGGGACGCTGGCCTTTTTCTTGCGGGATTTCTGGGGAAGGAAATTGCCCAGCATCTCCCGGAACTGCATTTCGAAGTCCTCCATGCCCCCGGCGTTGGAGAAAATCTCGACCACCGGCAGGGAACGGCTGCGGGTTTCCGCCTCCACGAAGCGGTCGTCTAGTTTGCCGCTGCGGAGAAGCTGACGGAGCCGTTCCCGGGTGGAATCCGGGGCGGGTTCCGGGGGGGGAACCGGGGAGGGAACCGGGGCTCCCGGGGGTAAAACCGCCGGATTCGGGAAGGCCGGGGGGCGGGACGGAAGCAGAAGGTCGAGCAGGCGTTCCTCGGCCAGTTCCCCGGCCTTGGTCCGGACCCGTTCCAGTTCCTCTTCCTTGATCATTTTGACCGAGAGCTCAACCAGATCCCGGATCATGGATTCCACGTCCCTCCCCACATAGCCGACCTCGGTGTATTTCGAGGCCTCCACTTTCAGGAAAGGGGCCTGGGCCAGGCGGGCCAGGCGGCGGCAGATCTCGGTTTTTCCCACCCCGGTGGGGCCGATCATGATGATATTCTTGGGGGCGATTTCATCCCGGAGCTCGGCGGGGACCTGCTGTCTCCGCCAGCGGTTGCGGAGGGCGATGGCCACCGAGCGCTTGGCCGGTTTTTGCCCGATGATATAGCGGTCGAGCTCGGCGACAATTTCCTTGGGGGTGAGCGCCATCGGGGTTATCCCAGCTCTTCCACCACGATCTGGTCGTTGGTGTAAAGGCAGATCTGCGAGGCAATCATCATGGATTCCAAGGCGATCTCCCGGGCGGAGAGATGGGAATGCTGGAGCAGGGCCCGGGCGGCGGCCAGCGCGTAGGCTCCCCCCGAGCCGATCGCCACGGCCCCGCCGTCCGGCTCGATCACGTCCCCGTTTCCGGAGATAATCAGGGACTGTTCCTGGTCGACCACCAGGAGCATGGCTTCCAACCGCCGGAGCACCCGGTCGGTGCGCCAGTCCTTGACCAGTTCGACCGCGGCCCGGGTCAGGTTTCCTCCGTAGCGGTTCAATTTTTCCTCGAATTTTTCAAAGAGGGTGATGGCGTCCGCGGTGGAGCCGGCGAACCCGGCGATGACCTTATCCTGGAAAAGCCGCCGGACCTTGCGGGCGCTTCTTTTCATGATGATCTCGCCGGTGGAAACCTGCCCGTCGCCGGCGACCGCGACTTTCCCTTGGTGCCGGACCGCCAGAACCGTGGTGCCGTGAAAGGTTTTGAAGTTCTGTTCCATCGGTAAGTCGAAATTATATCACCATATTACGACCAATACCCAACCTCTGGTTATTGGCCTTCAGCTGAAGGCCAATAAAAATCCAGAAGGCCGGTTCATCCTCACCGGCCCCCTATATTTAATATAAGTAAAACAAAACTAATATTCAACGGAATGGCCGGTAAAACTCGGTTGCGGTTGCGCGGATCGTTTGGGTTGAGTCTTACGGTTACGGTTTAGATATGTCCGCAAGACGGTTCCCGTGAGACGAAACGAGCAGCGCAGCCGATCGACGTAATCCGCAGCCTAGAAATTGAAGTTTACTACCAGGAATAACGCTGGAAGGGCTTGGGAACGTACCACTTTTCGAAGTTGTACGCGATCCCGGCCGGGGCCGGCTCGATCCCCCGGAAACGCTTGTGGATGGCCGGGAGGGCCTGGGCGTAATAAAGGAAAACGTAGGGCTGCTCTTCGGCCAGGATCTCCTGGAGCCGGAAGTAGGCCCGCTTTCTTTTTTCCAGATCGAAAGTGTGCCGGCCTTCCTCCAGGAGCCGATCCGCTTCGGGGTTGGCGAAAGTCACGAAATTGAATTCTTTTTCCTTGGTTTTGCTCGAATGCCAGATGTCGAACTGGTCGGGTTCCGGGCCCATGGCCCAGCCCAGGATAACCGCTTCGAACCGGCGCTTGTCCACGAATTCGTTGAGGAAAGCCGACCATTCCAGGATCCGGATCTTCACGCTGATTCCGATCTTTTTCAGACGGCGCTGGATGATCTCGGCGGTGCGGGAACGGGTGATATTGCCCTGGTTGGTGATCAGGGTGAATTCAAAAGGCTGCCCGTCCTTGTCCAGGATCCCATCGTTGTTGCGGTCCTGGTAACCGGCTTCCTGCAAAAGCCGGCGGGCCTGTTCCGGATCGTAGGGATATTTTTTCACGCTGGGATTGTAATACCAGGTGTCCGGGCGGTAGGGCCCGGTCGCTTCCACCCCCAATCCGAAAAGAACCCCGTCGATGATTTCTTTCTTGTCGATAGCGTAGGCGATCGCCTGGCGGACCCTTTTATCGGCGAAGCGGGGGTCCTTCAGGTTGAACCCCAGGTAGGAATAGCTGAAGGTCAGGTAACGGTAGCGTTTGTAGTTTTCCCGGAACTTGGCGTTTTCACTCTGCCGGGCGTATTGCAGGGGGGTTAACCCCATCTCGTCCACGCCGCCGGAAAGGAGCTCCAGGAACATGGTGGCCTGGTCGGGAATGATCCGGTAAATGTACCGGTCGATGTAGGGCCGGCCGGCGAAGCAATCGGGGTTGAAGGAGAGCTCGATTTTCTCCCCGGTCTTCCAGCCCGCGAACCGGTAGAAACCGGTGCCGACGGGATTGCGATTCAGGGGGCTTTTCGTGATGTCCTGGCTGGCGAGCAGATGCTTGGGGATTATCCCCACTCCCCAGCTGTCCAGGGCCGGCGCGAAGGGTTGTTTGTAGGTCACCTGGAAGGTATTGGAGTCAGGGATCTTGGCCTCGCGCACTTCCAGAAAGGCGCTGGCATAGGCGGTGGGGGTGCGGGGATCGATGATCGTCTGATAGGTGAAGAGAACGTCCTCGGCGGAGAACGGCTTGCCGTCCTGCCATTTTATCCCCGGCCGGAGGTGAAAGGTGATCGTCAGCCCATCCTTGCTGACCTCCCAAGATTGGGCTAGGTCGCCGACGATGTTGAGGTTCTGGTCGTATTTAATCAGGCCGTTGTAAATCAGCCCGGCGATTTCCCCGGAAGCCGTGTCCGAGACCAGGATGGGAATCAGGGTGGAAGCGTCGCCGATCGAACCCACGATGATGGCGTCTCCGGAGGCCGGGGTTTCCGCGTCCGGTCCCGCCGGCCCGGCTTTTTGGGGGGCGGATTTTTTCTGGCAGGCCGAGAGGAATAAACCGGCCAGCAAAACCACCCCGAAGATGGCGGCGCTCTTTTTTGTCATTTCGGCTCTTAATTTAATCTGATCTGATCTCGAATTCAATATATGAAACCGTTGCAAAACATACTAAATGTCATCCTGGGTCCTTCGCTCTTGGTCATTCCTTCATTTCATTCAGGACGGCGCCGGAACCCTTCACCCCTTGTCATCCTGAGCAAAGCGAAGGATCTCGAAGGGCTCAGAATGAACTTCACGAAGGGTCTGGCTTTTCTTTTTTCTTCTCCGGAAGAGAGATTCTTCACCCCGCCTTTGGCGGAGTTCAGAATGACAAAATGGAGGTTTTGTCACGGTCTTTATATATTTAAAAATTCAAACCCTTTGCGGTAATGATAATTCCAATGAAAACGACTGATAGCTGAGGATGTCGAACTTCGGCCGGATTTGCTTGACAGTACCGGCAGACTGGCGAAGAATTAGTCCTGGAATCAGCGGAAAGAGGGGAGAGAATGAAAGTTAAAAAAGCGGTTATCCCGGCGGCGGGAAAGGGGACCCGGTTTCTGCCCGCTACCAAAGCCATTGCCAAGGAGATGCTCCCGATCGTGGACCGTCCCACCATTCAATATGTGGTGGAAGAGGCCGTACTTTCCGGGGTGAAAACCATTGTTTTGATTACCAGCCGGGGCAAGAGTGAAATCGAGGATCATTTTGACCTGGCACCGGAGCTGGAGATTCTTCTGCAGAAAAAGGGTGATCAGAAAGCCTACCGGGAGGTCCACGCCTTGGCCGAGATGTGCGAAATCATCTCCGTCCGCCAGCAGGAGCAGAAAGGGCTGGGGCACGCCGTTCTCTGCGCCCGGCAGGTGGTGGGGGACGAGCCTTTCGCGGTTTTGCTGGGCGACGACATCATGGACGCCGACCCGCCGGTGACCGCCCAGATGATCCGGGCTTATGAGGAGTTCGGGGGCTCGATCATCGGGGTGCTGAATGTCCCCCGGGATAAGGTCCACCTTTACGGGGCGATCAAGGGTAAGGAGGTAAAACCGCGGGTGCACCGGATCGAGCGAATCATTGAGAAGCCAAAACCGGAGGAGGCGCCCTCGACCATCGCCAGCACCGGCCGCTATCTCTTTACCCCCCGGATTTTCAATCTCCTGGAAGACCAGGCTCCCGGGCGGGACGGGGAGATCCAGCTCACCGACGCGATCGACCGCCTGGCCCAAATCGAGCCGGTTTACGCCCTGGAATACCAGGGCCTCCGCTTCGACGCCGGCGAGAAGATCGACTACCTCCGGGCCAACCTCCATTACGCCTTGAAACGTTCCGATCTTGCCTCCGGGGTCAAGGAAATCATCCGTGAATTCGCGAAAAAAATCTAAGCCGTTCTTGGACAGAGACGAACCAGGAAGAGGATAAGTCAATTGAAAATTCGATATCAAAGGATTTTTTTTAAAGCAATTTCTTTATTTGCCCTTTGCGCTTTGCCCTTTGCGCTTAGTTCCTCGCCTGCCTCGGCGTATTTGCCTCCCCCCGAGAGGATCCTGGCCAAAACCCTGAAAACCCTGCCCAGCGGGACATTCCTCCAGGCCCGGGGAAATTTGGAGTTTATCCCGCCGGAGCCCTCCGCTCCCGGAATTGTCGTTTCCTTCCGGTTTTATCTTGCCATTCCCAATCAGATCAGGTTCGAACTTTTCGCGCCTGCTTACGCGAAGGGCTTGACCATCGTGGTGATCAAGAGCAATCTTCTCCTCTCGGCCAAGGACCCGGAGCTCGCCGGGGTAATCGGCCAGGACCTGCCGAATCTTTTCCCGGCCCTGTTCAGCCCTTTCATCTCCGAGGGGATCAAAGCCCTGAGAATCGGCCTTGAAACCCAGGGACTTGACGTGGCCCAGATCGGACTCGAACATTTCGAGCGGGAGATCGTTTACCGGATCGGCAATCCCGAAACCGGCCGGCCGGGTTTTTGGGTCAACAAGGATAATTTTTTCCCCCGCCGGCTCGAACTATCTCGTGAAAAACCCATCCGGATTGACTATCTCAAGTATCGATTTCTCGAAAACAGCTCGGCCTGGCCGGCGGAAATCGATCTTTATTCCGGGGGAAAACCGTGGGTTCAGATCCGGTTTTATTCGATTCAATTAGTACCCGCCTTTCCCCCGGGGTTCTTTTCGTTCAAGTAAATATCGGCCTTATCGGTGTTTACCCGAAAAAAGCACTTGGTATCTCAATGCGCAAAGTAGTTGCCCGATTTATTTATCCCGACTTCAGAGGGATTTATCCCGATACGGGAGGGATCGGGCGGTTTTGAAAAACGCCGATCCCGCTCAGTGACGGGACACGTGAATCGGCAAACTACAAAAAAATGCGATTGTATAAGGCAGGTTTCTCTAAAAGAACAATTAGGATGAGGGGGAAAATTTGCTGATTTTGATCGGGTTGGGATTTTTCAGTTACCTCCTGGGGTCCGTTCCCACCGGTTATCTCCTGGCCCGGAGCCGGGGGATTGATATCCGGGAGGTGGGCAGCGGCAACATCGGGGCCACCAATGTCGCCCGGGCCCTCGGGAAAAAGGCCGCCATCGCGACCTTCACCGGGGATGTGCTGAAAGGGGTGATCCCGGTCTTGATTGCCGGCCGTCTGGGTCTCGGGCTCAAGGTCGCGGCGGTGGCCGGGTTGATAGCCTTCCTGGGTCACTGCTTCTCGGTGTTTCTGCCGGTGTTGATCTGGTTAATTAGCGAACCCTCGGTTCTCTTTTATTTTGCCCTCCCGGTGATCATCATTCTCATTTTCAACCATCGGGAAAACATCCAGCGGCTCTGGAAAGGAAAAGAATCAAAGTTTTGAGATTGCCGAATGCCGCTTTTGTCATTCTGAACCCCGAGGGGGTTAACTTATTCCGTCATTCCGCACTTGATGCGGAATCCAGTTTTATCCTCTGGATCCCGGCTTCCGCCGGGATGACGAAGGAGAGTGGATACCGGCTTTCCCTCGACTGGGTTCGGGACAAGTCGCCGGGATGACAAAAAGAGGGCGGGTCCCCCCGCGGGAACAACAACAAAAGGACATACATAAGCCACCGGGAGGAGAGGTGAGAGGAAAAACCTTTTGTATTTTCGGGGCCATATTTATCGCGGCCGGTCTTTCCGCCTGCGGGGGCTCCGCTCCCAAGAGCTTTGACATTCAAGCCGGCTGCCAGCCGCTCACCTTGCATTCGTGCTTCCTGCCTTTCCCCTCCAGTTTCTATGAGACCGCGGATACTTCAACCCAGTCGGGTTTAAAGGTTGTGTACCCGGCGGGGGTGTTGCCCGTACACCAAAACGGCACCGTGCTGGACCGGGAGCTCTTCGCCCGCGAGGATGGCTTCAGTCCGGCCACGGGGATCCTGGCTTATTTCGGCTCCCGGCTCGATCCCTCAAATCTCCCCTCGATCCATCACCCGGAAGATTCGCTGACGGAAAACAGCCTGGTCCAGCTTTTCCGTTATCAGGATGGGGAACGGGTCCCGCTTTTCGCCGAGGTGGACGCCCAGGCCGGGGACAGTCAGGAGCAGGCGCTCAAGATCCGCCCAATGAAAAGGCTGGATACGTCCACCCGCTACGTCTGCGTGATTAAAAAAGGTTTGAAGGATGAAGCGGGCAATGAGATCCCGGTTCCCGAGCCATTTAAATCCCTGCGGGATGGGAAGAAGACCAAGAGTGAAGTAGTGGAGGGATACCGGGCCCGGGCGGAAGAGAACATCAAATTTCTGAAAGACCAGGGCCTTAAGAAATCGGACCTTCTCCTGGCCTGGGATTTCACCACGGCCAGCGAGGCGACCATCACCGATCCACTGGTGGCCATGCGGGATAAGGCCTTGGCCGATTGGAACAGTTCCAACCTGGGGTATACGATCGATTCAGCGGAGGATTCACCTTCAGGTTATATCAGCCGCCGGATCAAGGGCAGATTCCAGGTTCCCTGGTTTTTAAATACGGACGAAAAAATTATTTTGGGGTCCGACGGAAAACCGGTAATGGCCGGGTTAGGGGAGGTGACTTTCACTGCCCATATCCCCAAGTCGGTGGCGATGGCAGCAGTGACCGCTCCCGTTCTGATCTACGGTCACGGACTTTTCGGGACGGCCGAAGAGGAAATGTGGACGGATTTTCAACAGGGCCTAGCCGACAACCTGCAAATGGTTCAGGTTGGAACCGACTGGATCGGGGTAAGCAAACCTGATGTTGGGATGGTAGCCCAGGCTATCGGGAACTTAAATCAAGTCGTACTGGTGACAGAAAGGATCATGCAGGCCCACGTCAATTTTGTGATTCTGGCCCATCTGGCCAAAGAGAAATTGACTAATGACCCGGTGTTCAGGATCGCCGGCCAGCCGAAAGCCAACCCGGGGGAGGTGTATTACTTAGGGATTTCCAACGGCGGGGTGCAGGGATCAACCTTCATGGCGCTCTCCCCGGATGTCCTCCGGGGGGTGGTGAATGTCCCCGGGGCGGTCTGGAGCATGATGCTGGAAAGAAGTTTTGTTTTCAAATCCCTGATCGATTTGCTGAAGGCTCAGTTTCCCAATCCACTCGACCGCCAGATCGTGCTGGCCCTGGTTCAGGTGTTTTTTGATCCCATCGATCCCATCAATTTTGGCCCCCACGCCGTGAACGATCCCCTGGGGACGGCGAAGAAGACCATCCTGGTCCAGGAATCCTTCGGGGACGCCCTGGTCCCCAATCTCGCCACCGAGACCCTGGCCAGGACGATGGGGCTTCCCGGCCTGGCTCCCCTGGTTTCCCCGGTTTACGGGATTACCGAGGAGAATTCACCTCTCTCCGGCTCGGGGTTCACGATTTTCAACACCAATCCGACGCCCCTCCCCGGGGATACCAATGTTCCCATGAGCCAGGATAACATCGCCCATGAGGGCTGCCGGAGACTGGTGGGGGCGGTCGAGCAGATGAAGGAATTCTTTAAGCCGGATGGGAAAATCGTGCAGACCTGCAACGGTTCCTGCGATCCGGGGAGCGACTACGTTCCCTGGTCACCACTGCCATAATTAAGTCCGAAGTCGTCAGTCCTAAGCCAACACGTCAAGAAACTCGCGTCATTCCCGCGGAAGCGGGAATCCAGACGCTTTTCATCATCCTCGTCCCGCATCAGAGTGCGGGATAAACTCCAGTGGGAATCCAGTCCACATTTGTCATCCCCGTGAAAACGGGGATCTAGAAAAATGAAACTTAATTGACCCCCTCACCCCCCCTCTCCCGCGAGGGGAGAGGGGAAATATTATTTCTGGATTCCGGGTCAAGCCCGGAATGACGATCAGAGAAAAAAGTTGCGGAAGAGCGCAGGCTGAAGCCTGCGGCTACCAACTTCGGACTGGTGACGGATTTTTGCTGCTAGGCCTCCCGAATCGGGAGGATCACGGAGGTGATCCCGTTCCAGTGCAGGCGCCGCTGGATGGCGAAGGCGGTCTCGTTGTGCAGGAGCTTGTGATAAAACTTTTCCAGGCGGAAGGTGATCTGCCCGGTGAAGACGACGGACTGGGGATATTCCTTGATGATGGATTCGCAGAGGTTGACGGCGCTCTCCACCACGTCCGTGGCCACCTCCATCCGGTAAGCGGCCGGGTAGCCGAGCCGGCGGGCCAGGTCCACGTATTTCTCCAGGGATTCTTTCACCGATCGTTCCAGGGCGGCGGCCGCGTGGGCGCCCTTGAACGAGCCGGAATCAACCACCCCGACCGAAACGAAAATGATGTTTTTATAAGTATTCGGGAACTTGGTGGTGATGGAAAGGAGGGTATGGATCCCGAACCCGGTGTATCCGCCGACCAGCTGGATGGCGGTCTGATCGCCGTGCCGGAGCGGCTGGTTATTATAAGGCCCCGGGGTGGGCAGGTCCTTAAAGATCTCATCCAGCTTGGCCATGCTCTTGGTGACCTTGCGGTAATGGTTGCGGATCAGGGCGCAGAAGCCAACCAGCGTCGCGGTGATCACCAGCGTCAGCCAGCCTCCCTCGGTGAACTTGACCACCGTGGTGATGGTGAGGATGGTCAGGCAGACCACCAGGCCCAGGAGGCTGACGCTCAAGTGCCGGCGCCAGTAGGAATCGGAATGGCGGTTTTTAATGTAGAAACGGGACATTCCCAGGTTGGAGAGGGTAAAGGTAATGAATACGTTAATGGAGTACATAACCACCAGGGCCGAAACCGAGCCGTGGGTGTAAAAGAGAAGGATCAGGGAGGCCAGACCCATCATCACGATCCCGTTCTGCATCGTCAGTCTTTCCGAGAGCGAGGAGAAACGGTGCGGGAACCAGGAGTCGATGGCCATGTTCGCCATAACCCGGGGGCCGCCCACGAAACCGGTCTGCGCCCCGACCAGGAGAAGGGCACCCTCGGATAAAATGGTGATGAAGGCGATTTCCTTTCCCAGGGGCCAGTTAGCGAAGAGCCCGTCGGCCAGGACCGAGTTCAGGGTCCGGCCTTCAACCGGGTGGACGCCGAAGATCGAATAACAGACAAACAGGAATCCGGCGGTAAAGGCCAGGGAAACGGCCATGTAAAGCATGGTCTTCTTCCCGGTCTGGACCTTGGGCTCCCGCATGATCTGCATCCCGTTGGAAACCGCTTCCAGACCCGTGTAGGTTCCTCCCCCCAGGGAGAAAGCCCGGAGGAAAATAAACATTATCCCTACCCAGCCGATCGTGGAAAGGTCGCCCTGGATACTGCCGTGGATTTCCCGGGCCAGCGGTTGGATTTTATCGATATGGGCGAATACCCCGTAAAGAAGCATGACAATATGGGTGATGATGAAAATGATAAAAATCGGGGCCAGAATAACAATGGATTCTTTTACTCCCCGGAGGTTGAGGACAATCATGAGGATGACCAGGAAGCAGGCGGCCGGGACTTTGAATTCATGAAACTGCATCGGCAGGTAGCTGAATATGGCATCCACGCAGGAGGCGATGGAAACGGTGATCGTGAGGACATAGTCCACGATCAGTGCGCTTCCGGAAACCGCCCCGATTCTTTTTCCCAGGAACTGGGTGGCGACGATATAACCGCCACCGCCGTGGGGGAATTGCTCGATAATCCGGCTATAGGAATAGGAGATGATAAAAACGCTTAAAGCGGTCGCCAGGCCGATGAATACCGCTAAGTAGGTGTGTTGACCGAGGGCCTTGAAGGCCTCTTCCGGGCCGTATGACGAGGAGGAAAGACCGTCGGCGCCCAGGCCGATCCAGGCCAGGAGGGCGACGAGGGAGATCTTCTGATACAGGGAAGGGTCGTCGATTTTTTTCGGCTCGCCGATCAGCAGGTGGCGGGCGCGGGTGAAAATATCAGGTTTCTTGGTTCCGTTATTCTCCATGACTGCCGGATATTTTAAAGGGGTATTCTAATAAAGAAAATCGTAAAGGACGAGATGGGCGCGGGGCTTAAGGTTTCGGGGGATTAAGCTCGGAACGGCACTGGTCCCGGGCCTTCAGGATGCCTTCTAGAAACCAGGAAGGATAATACTTGCCTTCCCATTCCTTATAAAGAGCCTGCGCCCGGGTGCGGATGTCCTTGACCATCGCCGGGTCGAGCTCCACCATTACCACTCCCCGCCTGATCAGGGACTGCCGGGCGTCTTCCTCGTCTTTTCGCATCCGCTCCCGGAGGGGGATTATATGTTTTTGGATCTTTTCACGGATGGTATTCTGAATATCCGGGGGAAGCGCATCGAAAACCTCCTTTTTTATGATAATCATCGCCGGGCAATAGGCTGTTCCCGATTGCTTCACGTCGGTCATGTATTTGACCATCGTATACCACTGGAGGGCGATGGTGGTGTAGTAGGAGCCATAAACGGTGTCCACCATCCCGGTCTGCAGGGCGGTCATCACCTCGGGCAGGGGGAGGGGGACGGTGTTGACGATCCCGAACATCCGGGCCACCGCCTGGTCCAGCCCGAGCCCCGACCAGACCCAGATCTTGGCCTGTTTGAGCTCCTCCAGGTCCTTCATCATGCGCTTGGAGAAAAAAACACTGAAGCCGACATCACCGCGACCGAGGAGCACCAAGCCCTTATCCGCGAAGATTTTTTCCGCCATTTCATGAGTCCGGTCCCAGACGCAGTCCACTTCTTGGTAACTCTGAAAAAGGTCAGGGAGGGAGTAGACAATCGCCTCGGGGGCGAGCTTCTGCAGTCCTACGGTCAGGAGGGCCAGGCCCTGGAGCTGCCCCAGGCGGAGTTTCCGGATGGCGTCCGGTTCGTCGCCCATCACGGCCCCATAATACCAGATATTTTTAACCCGCCCGCCGCTGGCTTCCTCAATCTCCCGGGAAGCCTTGTTGACGATGTCTCCCCAGAAGGTGTTCTCGGGGGCGATCGTGGCCCACTTGATGACGTATTGGGGCTTGGGGGCGGAGGAGGGCGCGTCCGCGGCCTGCAGGCGGACCGGGAGAAGCAAGAGCAAGAGTGCGCTCAGACCAAGGTTCTTCTTCATTTTTATAAGGTAAGGAAGGAATATCCCCCGTCTACCCGCCTTCGCATAAGACCACAGGTTTTACCCGTGGATGAATGCTCTTGGGCGGGTAACCCTCCATAGCTTTAGCGAAGGAGGGACTTTTTTCATTCTACCCCATCCGCGGGCGAGTTCAAGCAAAAAAACGGAGGGGCCTGACGGCCCCTCCGATATTCTTTCCTAATGCTTTGTAGTTGCCCGATTTATCGGGCGCTTTTGAAAACCGCCGATCCCCCCAGAGACGGGACAAGTGAATCGGCAGACTACAAAAAATCCGCTCGCGAAAGACGGTAGAACGAATTCAACTGCATTTTTCGGGATTAAAGAGCTTTTAAGCTTTTTATACGACTTCGTTTCTCGCCTTAACCTTTTCCCGTCTTTCCCGCTATTTAAGTTTTATAGAAGCCCCATCAAACGAGCGATGATGAGCTTCATGATTTCGGTGGTGCCGGCCGCGATCGTCTGCATCCGGGCGTCCAGGTAGGCCTGGGCCACCGGGTATTCGAGCATGTAGCCGTATCCGCCGTGAAGCTGGACGCACTGGTAGGCAACCCGGTTCACGAGCTCCGAGTTATACCACTTGGCCATGGAGACGGCCTTGACGATGTCTTTCCCGTCCAGGTATTCATCAATCAGCTTGTAGGTGAAGGTCCTGGCCATTTCGATCTCGGTAGCCATCTCCACGATCTTGAAGGCGTTGTGCTGGAACTTGCAGATCGGCCGGCCGAAGGCCTCCCGGGTCTTGGTATATTCAATGGTTGTCTCCAGGATCTGCTGGGCCCCCAGGATCGCCCCGATCGCCCCCATCAATCTCTCCTGCTGGAGGTTCTGCATCAGGGTGAAGAATCCTCCCCCTTCCACCCCGAGCAGGTTCCCCACCGGGATCTTGCAGTCCTCGAAAGAAAGCTCGGAGGTGTCGGCGGCGTGGAGGCCCATCTTCTCGAGCTTCCGGCCTTTGGTGAATCCGGGGGTGCCGGCCTCGACCAGGATCAGGGAGACGCCGGTGTGGGGAGGATCGGCCTTGGGGTCGGTCTTGACCGCGACGATCGCCAGGTCGCAGAAGTAGCCGTTGGAGATGAAGGTCTTCTGGCCGTTGACGATGTAGTGATCGCCCTTCCGGATGGCGGTGGAGCGGATCGAGGCCAGGTCGCTCCCGGCGCCCGGCTCGGTCATGGCGATGGCGACGATGCAATCCCCCGTGCAGGCGGGGGGCAGGTACTTCTTCTTCTGTTCCTCCGTCCCGCTGTGGGCGATGTAGGGGAGGGCCACGTCGTTATGGACCCCGATGTTCACCCCCAGGTCGGAGGAGGAGCGTATCATCTCCTCGGACAGGACGACCGAGTAGCTGAAGTCGAGGCCGGAGCCGCCGAATTCGGGCGGAAGCCAGTAGCCGATGAACCCCTGGGCCCCCATCTTCTTCCAGATCTCCCGGGGGATGAATCCCTGCTTCCTCCAGTGCTCGACTTGGGGAATGACCTCGGTGTCGAAGAACTTCCGGAGCGAGCGGCGGAAGATCTCATGTTCCTCGGTGTAAATGAGCGGCATTTTTTAGCTCCTTTCTGAATATTTATTTTCTAATGATATATCACTGATTTATAAGGTTGCGTTTTTCGGTTGGGCTGCTCGTTTTGTCTATCGGTTAAGTCCTTCGGTTTTATAACCTTACCGTATAACGCAACCGGAACGAGCTGCGCAACCGCAACCGATCAACGGAACTTGTTTTTTTGCTCATGGTTTCTCGATGCCCTTGAACAAGAGCCGGCAGAGGTTTTCGGTCAGCTCGTCGGGGGAGATCTTCTGGCTGATCTTCACCCAGGCCAGGCAGGTGTTTTCGATGCTCCCCCGGATCACCTGGCGGATGAGGGCGGGGGGAAGGTCAGCGCGAATCTCCCCGGTTTCGATCCCTTCCTTGAGGATCCCGAGTTCGAGGGAGGCGAATTTCTTCAGCACCTGGAAGGGCGCGCTCTGGTAGAAATCATGAAAGCTCAGCACCTCGAGCATGAGCATCTGGCCGAAAACCCGCTCTTCCGCGTACGCGTTCAGGTAGAACCAGATCAGCTTGCGGATCTTGTTCCTGGCCCCGTTAATTCCCTTGAGGTGAAGCTGGGCCTGCTCGAGATGGTGTTCCAAATCCCGGGCCAGGACCTGGTAGAGCAGGTCGCGCTTGTCCTTGAAATACTTGTAAATCAGCGCCTCGGTCACGCCGGCGGTCTTGGCGATCTCGGCAGTGGTGATGGCACTGAATTCCTTGTTTTCGAGGAGCGACCTGAGGGCCCGCTCGATCTTCTGCCGGCCGGGGGGCGGGGTGCGGTCCCCATTCGGGGCGACGGGTTCGGAAACATCCTTCCTGCCGGTCAGGCTCTGGGTCACCGGGAAAACCTCCTTCCCGGGGCCCTCCCGGGCTTCGGGTTGAGACTCACTAACTTGCCAATTGGTATCTTTTTATCAGAGAAAAATCCCCCGGTCAAGAAGTGGGGGAAAAGGGGTGGGAATCGGGGTCCGATTCACGGTTTTATCGTCGGTAAAAGGGGGCTTGACAAAGCGGATAAAATTGCGTAAATATGAACCGGCTGGTTGGGATAACGACAATTCGGTTTTGAGCGGTTTCGGGTTGGTTTAAGGCCTCGGAGTGAGGATCACTAACCTGGACCGATCGGGATTTGAAATCACCGGTTTAAGGAAGGATAAACGAGGAAAGGAGGGTATTTTTTATGGTTGGAATAGTTTCCTATGGGGCGTATCTGCCCAAGTACAGATTAGGTCGGAGTTGCATCATGGACGCGATGGGATGGCTGGCCCCGGGCCTGATGACCGCCGCCCAGGGTGAACGCACTTTCTGCAACTGGGACGAGGACGCCATGACCATGGCGGTGGCCGCGGCGATCGACTGCCTCACCGGCCAGGACCGGTCCAAGCTGGACGGGGCTTATATCGCCTCCACCAGCCTGTCCTTCGCCGACCGCGACAGCGCGAGC
>JAPLJI010000158.1 GCA_026388655.1 Pseudomonadota bacterium | reverse complement strand
CCCGCTCCCAGCACGGCAAAGTTTTCAAACGCCTTCACCGTGGAAAAAATCCGGTCGTTATCCCCGGTAATCGCGATGCGGGTGACCTCGGTGATAGCCCCCGGGAAGGTCAGGTCCAAAACCCGGAGATTGACCCCGTCGCTGACATAGGCGTAGTCCCCCTGGATATCGAATCCGCGCAAGACCAGGGCCGAGTCCGGGGAATGATATTCGCCGATCAAGGTTACGGCCTGAGGATAACGGCAATCCAGCACCTGGAGGCCGAAAAGATTGAGACTGTAAATCAGGTTGCCCTTAACAACCAACTGCTTGGGATAAATATCAATCGTTCCCGCGAAGACCGGAGCGGTCGGGTCGAGGGTGTCCAGGATATAGAGTCTTTCCGCCATGAGATACAAACGGCCCTCGGTTCCCCAAACCGCGCTGATATTGCTGATCGTGCCGGGATCGGCGGGCCACTTGTTCAGCAATGAGGGGGTATCCGGCGAGGGATGATTCCGGTCCACCACCCAGAGGGCATCCTCGTCGGCCGGGTCAGGATCGGCCTCCTTGATATTGCGGTCGGCCACGTAAATATAATCCCGGCCCGGGCTTTCCCAGACCCCGTAGCTCTCGCCCGGGGTGTCCACATTGGCCAGGATCAAGGGGTTCTGGGGGGAAAAGGAAACGTCCATGATATCTACCCCGCCCTTCCCCAGCGCGACCAGGAGTTCAGGTCGGCGAAGGAATATGTCTTTCGGGCTTCCGGAGGTGTTATACGACCTGATCAGTTCCGGGGTGGCGGAATAAGGGCCGGTGCCGGCTATGTGATTCCGGGCGGCCGTGACTCCCAGGTATCCGTCCGCGATCAGGGAATAATCGCCATAAACCCCGATCTGGTTGACCGAGTCATTGCCCTTGATGTTGGGATCGAAGCGCTCATCCTTGTCTGAAATCGCCATCCGGGGATGAATCGGGTCGGAATAATCCACTATCTGCATTCCATACCCGCCCATGGCCGCATACAAGATGTCATCCTTGACCGTGATGCTCTTGAGATAGGGGCCCTGGTCGTCATCCTTGAAATCGTTGAAGCGCGAGATCCAATTGCGGACGTAATCAAACTTGTAAACCGCCAATTGATCGTAATCGTGGATGATAATGTCCTGGGCGCCGTGGAATTCATACTCGCCGTCGGGAATCATAAAGCCGTTTTTATAAAGGTTGGCCGGGATGGTGTCGTTCCCGTAATAAGGCACCGCCGGGTACTGGAGATGGGCGGTCGCGGTTCCGCCAGAGGGGTAAACCGGGGTCAACACCTCGCCGAAGACAAACAGGCTTCCGGTGGCGCTGGACAGGTCGGAGATGTCATAGGTCACCACCTCGTTTTTCCTGTAATCCCACCCGGAATCGCACGTCCCCCCCAGATAAAGGTAGCGTTTTCCGCTCCGGGGGTGATCGGCGAAATCCAGGCTGACCGGGTTGTATGGATCCGGGCGATTCAGGTAATACAAAGTCAGGGTGGGGGCTATCCCCAGGATTGGAACCGGCTCGCCCCAGCGGGGATTCCGGAAGTCATAAACCACCACCCCCGTATTTTTCAGGCCCAGGTAGATAAAACCCCGGGGATCCCATTTGACCGAAACGGCTTCCGTCCCCTGCCCCCCGCCGAGCTCCGGGGTATAGTTGATGGAAAACACCCCCGCCTCGGAGGGATAAAGGTCGTCATACCAACTGGTCACGTCATAAATCTCGAGCATGGCCGGATAGGCGCAGGCCGCGAAAACATAGACCCGGCCCCCGTATTCCGCCACCTCGACGTCCGAAATCTGGCAGAAAACCAGCTGGTTCTCGTAGGACACGTAATACGGGGAGGGGATGAAATAAATCATCAAGCCCACATCTTCGTTCGCCAGGTAAACCACGTCCCCGTATTTCCTGATCTTCCGGGCATAGCCCGAGGCTTCCACCCGTCCGATCAGGGTCAGCTGGCCGGGCTGGGAAAGATCGGGGATGGTGAAAATCGCGATTCCGGAGCTTCCCATGGCGGTATAGATATCGGCGAAATTCCCCGCCTCGTTCACGTCCAGGGCCAGGCTCTCGGCCTGCCCGGATCCGTAATCGCGGGCGAAAATCCTTCTGATGGAAAGAGAAACCTTGACGATTATTTCATTGGAATAGGTTATCGCCCCGTTGTCATCCATCACCCGCGCCCGGACCCGATACCAGCCGGCCCGGGTGAATCTATGGGCCAGGGCAAAATCATAAATTTTGGCCGGCGGGTCGGCGCTGGCGCTCTGCTCGAAATCTCCGTCGGTATTCAGATCCCAGTCGCACCGGACCAGGACTCCGTCCGGGTCCCGGGCGCGAACCACCAGCAAAGTATTTAAAGGCGAGGATCCTTGCTGGGGGTCGGCGTAAAAAGCCAGGATCTCCGGCGGCTGGTTTTGTTGGGCGTCAATATTGGCCTGGATGTTGCCGCTCAACCCGCAGTTGTCAAAAGCCTGGACGGAAACTGTAACCCGCTGGGGAGCGATAAACTCATATTCGATCTCGTCCTGCTCGGTTTCCAGGTCATAGACCTGGTCCCCGTTCAGGTCCCATTGATACTTCACGATCTCGGTATATTCGGTGGGCGTGGCCGTGGCCTTCAGGGTGGCCCGGAAGGGAACCTTGGCTTTCAAGGGGTCCACGTCGATCGTGACCGTTACCGCCGAACTGAAAATCTCGTCATGTTTTTCCACGCAGATATCGGGAAGACCGTTTTCGTGGTCCGGAGGGATTTTTTTATGTTTTTGACAGGAAACCAAAGCCAGGGTGGAGCAAACCAGAAGGGATAGAATGAGCCGGGTAACCCCCCGGACCTGATTTTCCGATCGTGGGCGCATTGTTAGTAAATTATAGCGGATTTAAACCCGGGATTTAAGTTGATCTAGCCAAATCCCCCGCTTCCCCCCTTGGCAAAAGGGGGGATTACAAATACTGGACCAGCTCAGTTTAAAAAATGATTGATCAGGAAAGGATCAGGGATACTGAATTTCCCCGTAGAGAAGAATATCGCTATCGATATCCTGAAAGGCAACCCCGATCGTGGACCCGCTGACCTTGAGATTGGACCAGGTCCCGGCCCGGACGCCGAAGGTCCGGTTCTGGGTATCGGTGAAAACCGTGTCCACCAGGTAGGGAATCCACCGCCCCTGGTCGTGGGAGGCGAAACGAAGCATCTGCCGGGAGGTATCAAAATAAGCGATGACCGGGGAATAATTCGCCCCGGCCGTGGGTTGATAAAGATCGATCGAGCAATAGCTTCCGACCACCCCGCCCCGCTCCACTGATTCCAGGATCCAGGTTCCACCATTCGGCTGGGTATCATCCCGGATCCAGGTCCCGTAGTTGAGATCGCCGAGGTCCGCGTTGTACCAACAGGCATGGAACGGCCCGTTGCTCGAAGGCTCGATCACCAGGTCATTCCAGAATCCCTCGTCCCAGTCCTTTTCATAGTAGATCGTGGAAAGGTAATCGTCATCGGGAAAAGTCACGTCGGCCCGGGCATAGGAAATCGAATACGCGTAATCGTTTCGGTATACCGACGCTTCCGAAGCCGTTTCGATCTCGATGGTTTGGCTGTCGAGATAACGATACTCGCTTCTTTTCAGGATCCCGACCGACTGGAAGGCGCCGGTCATCTGGCTGATGATGGTTTCCGATTTATCCATGGTGGAGGGAAACTCCAATTTGGCCTGGTGGGGAGAGGTTTCGGTAAAATACAATTTCTCGTGGGTGCGAAGCTTCTGCACCTGTTCGAGTTTCCAGGTGGGGTATGGAACATCCTGCCCCGCCAGGATCTGGCGGGCGATTCTCAAATCGGCATTGGAAGCGTCGTAGTAAAGGATATAGGGGATTTCGTTGTAATCGAGGGCCAGGGAGGTTTTTCCATTGACAATTCCTCCCACGGTCGGAGAAAAGCCGCCCCCGATGCCTCGGTCCACCCAGGGGTAAATCTCGGGCACGCCCACCCCGAGCCAGCGGAGATAGCGGAGATCGTAGTAATACTGCTCGATGTAGCTGATATTAACCGAGGGGAGCAGGCCGCCGCTGTTGACCCCCACCGCCAGGGAAACCCAGGTCCCCGGGTGGCCGAAGGCAATTTCCGGGTTGTCCAGGACGAAAATCTCCCAGGGCGCGGAGGATCCCAGGCGCCGGGCATACTTCAGTTGCTGGTTGGTCGCGTCAAAATAGGCAATATGAGGGTTATTGTCCCGATCCAGTTTCAAAGAAGCGTACCTGCCTACATCCCCATTCGCGTCCACCACCTCGTTCGTAAAAATTCCCCCGCTCGGGCGCCAGGCGTATTTCAGTCGCCCGTTGGAAAAATCGTAGTAGGCGATGTGGGGATTGCCGTCCGAATCGTAGGCGAGGCTCGCGAACTGCCCCACCACCTGGGTCAGATTGGCGCCGTCATCCACGACGGAAAGCCGGGCGTCCAGGGTGATCAGCTGGATCGGCGCCGCGCCCGGGGTGCCCACTCCGGGCGGGTTGGCCCGTTCGCACCCAAAAGCGGGGAGCAGGGCGCAGAGAGCAAAGAGGATAATAAAAACCCTCAGTAACCGATAATGGTTGTTTCCCTTTTTCAATTCTTACTTTCCTGCCCGGCTTTTTTCTTTGATTAATTATGTATCCGCCCAGCGATAGGCATTCCGCAATCGTCAATCGTCAATCTACAATCGTCAATTTGTTTGGTTTCCATTCCGCAATCCGCATTTTTCTAGTTGAACCCAATCCAGTAAAACTTAAGCCCCTCGATAGAAAAATCGTAGTAAGAAACCCCGACATTCCCGGAACCGGCGACCTTGATGTCCGACCATTGCCCGGTGGCCAGGGAATAATCCGCCGACCAGATGTCCCAGCGCATCCGGGCCGGATCCCGGAGGTAAGCGATCTTGAGATCGTTGTTGGTGGAGTCCAGGTAACTGATCAGGGGCCGGCCGGAAGCATCCAGGGTGATCGAGCAGGCCACGCCGGTCAGCCCCTCGCTGTCCACGATGCTTCGCTGCCAGCTCGAGCCGTTGAAATGGTTATACCAGAGTTCGCTCTGGGCCCTCGCCCAGCGGAAATAGCAGAGGTGCGGCAAGCCCAGGGAGTCGACCGCCAGGTGGACGTACCGCCCGATATCCTCGGTGTACTGCCAGGGTTCCACCGTCGTAATCTGCCAGGTTCCGGGGTTGGGAGGAGCCGAACTTCTTTGGGCCACCCAGAGCTCGGCCCCCGGATGATGAAGAGCGATTATGGGAACCGCTCCGGGGGTCACGCCGATCGAGGTCTGCACGTCTTCCAGGTTATATCCCGCCAGGCTGAGCACGGTCTCGATGCTGGCGTTGGTTCCGTCGTAATAAATATACTCCAGGTTCTTCGTCTGGGTATTGAGGGTGGAGAGATGGAAAAAGCGATCCGGGCCCAGGACCATGGAGGTGCTTAGACCCCGGACCCCGCTGTCATCCAGGTTGGCGGTCTGCCAGGAATAGGCCTGGTCGGCCGGGGCCTCAGGATTATAGATTCTTTGGGCGAACCGGATCTGGTAATGAATCCCCTGCAAGGCATCCGTGCTCCAGGACAGGTAAGCTACCCGGGGCTGGTTATCTTCCGCGATCACGATCGTGGGAAATAGCCCGGCATCCTGCCCCTGCTCGTCCACCAGGTCAATTTTCCATCCGCAACTGGACGAGCTGGTTACCGCCTGGGCATATTTCAGGGAGTGGTTGGACAAGTCGTAATAGGCGATGTGGGGGATATTATTTTGATCGAAAGCCAGGGAGCTGAATTGACCCACCTTGCCCGGCTGATCCACGATCCTCGGGTAGTCGGTACAGGACTCGGGGACAACCCCGCCGCCGGCGCGGTAGCCGGTGCGTCCGCAGCCGGAATCCAGGAGGAAAAAAGAAAAAATGAAAATTGAAATTATTATCGAGGCCGTCAGAACGCCCCGCGACGGGGTAAATCCGGAGATACTCCCCCGCTTAATATCGCCCGCGAGCCTGACCCTGCTTTTACCGATCATTTTAATGAGCTTTGAATTGATAGTATTTAGAGTTCCAAGTTTCGAAATTATAAAAGAATTTTGTCTTTAAAATATTAATTTGTCAACAAAAATTATGATCAAGGCAAATAGCTTCCGTCAGTTACCTTCCGTCGGCAATTCATCCCCGGGAAATTTCCCCTCGCCCGGCGCCCGGGATATTCGAAGGATTAGAGTCCGACGGCTTTCCCGCCTTCCGAAAATAACAAAACCTATCAGGCTCAATATATAACTTACACAATATATATTCAACAATTATTTTTTCACCCCCTCCTTTGCCGCCCGGATTAAATAGTTTAATCCTCTCGCATTTCCTTTCCGCTTAAGCGCGCCCTGCCGGGCGCACCTAAAAAAAGGGGGGGCTTTTCAGCCCCCCCTGCGGGAATTCATTCGCGCAATTCCTTACCGGCTAATTCTCCGTCGGAGAACGAGGAATCCCGGAACCAGGAGCAGGAGGAAGAGAGCGCTGCCCGAGGTCGGAACCGTGGAGCACCCGAAGGTGGTCTCCGGGGTCACGTTGAAGGCCTGGGTCGCAATCCCTTCGTTCCCGCTCTTGTCCATCGCCTTCACGCTCAGGGTGTGGGTTCCATCGGAGAGGTAGGCGAGCTCGATCTTCTTCGAGGCGGAGTAATCGCTCCAGGAACCTTCATCCATGCGGTAGGCAATCCGGACTTCCTCCGGCTTGGTCTGGAAGTCGCGGACATCCGCCACGAAAGTCGCGGAGGAGCCGTGGACGCTTCCGGAGAGAGAAATGGTCGGCGGGATGGAATCCACCTGGAAGACCATCTGGGCCGGGGTCGGTTCGATGTTGCTGTCGGTGTCGACCGACCGGACCTCGAACAGGTGCTTGCCTTCCAGGAGCCCCTTCAGCACCGCGTAGCGCTGCGCGCTCCAGGGCGACCAGAAGCCGTAATCCAGCCGGTAGCTGAAGCCGATCTTACCGTCGGAATCCTTGTCGTCGGTAGCGTCGAAGCTGATCAAGGTCCCGCGGGCGTCGACCACGCTGGGCTGGTTGATCGTGGTTTCCGGCGGATAGTAGTTGGACATGATTTCCCAGTAAGCCGGGCTGAACGGCGAGCACGGCGAGTAGGAGTAGGGAGGATTGTCGATGTTGGTGGCCGGGACGTCGCTGAAGGCCGAGCAGGCCGGCCGCGTGCCGAGGCCGATGAGACTGCCGATTCCGCCGAGGGACGCGCCCAGGGCTCCGAGGACATCACCCACGTTGAGGTTCATGACGCTCATAGTCGTCCCGCTTGAGCCTAAGCTGAACATGCTCGTGAGCGAGCTGGTGCCGCCTCCGGTGGTAAGGCCGGAGAGCAGCGGGGCCGCGATCGCCAGAAGGGCCTTGGCCGAGAGCTTTCCATTCAGGCTGATGAAGGTGCCCAGCCAGTCGGGATCGTTCAACCCGAGGTTGCCCGCCGGCCAGATCGGGGTAGTCGCCAGCTTGTCCGTGTTCGGACCGGCCGGGAAGATACCCGCACCGTTGGCCCCGCCGTAGGTCGTCGGAGCCGATGTCGGGTCGATCGTGAACGGAGTGTTCAGGATTCTCCCGACGTCGAGCCCGAGGGAAAGGTCGACCGCGGTCAGACCGGACAGGAGCGTGGGCAGGAGGTTGCCGAGTACGTCTTCATAGAAGTCGGCATACTTGGTGCTGGCCGAATTCCAGTCCGGAATCGCCTCGTAATATTCGAGGTAATACCGGACATCAGGATCGATAATGGCGCCCACGTCGATCACCCGGCCGGTTCTCATCTCAATGCCGCCCGGATAGGTGTAGACCGGGAAGCGGTACTTGCGGGTGCCGGCGTCAAACCCGGCATCTCCGTTCACCCCGGTTCCTTTGTGATACCCGGGGACCATGTCGCCGCCCGGAAGCGGCCGGCGCGGGAAGGTCGAGGGTGTGCCGGTACCACCGGTGTAGAAGTCGAAAACATACTCGGTGGTGCCCAGATTGAGCAGGTTGAGGTCTATCCCGATGGTCGCGCCCAGGTCCAGGCCGAAGGCCCGCATCGGCTTCCCCAGCGGGGTGCCGGAGTAGCGTTTGCCGTCGTACGGGTTGGTCCCAGCCTTGTTGCCGTAATCGGTCGAGAAAGTGTAAAGCTGCTTAATAGTGCTCTTGTCATAAATATAGAAATTGAGGTTCAGGTGCGGGATTACGATGTTGAGGTCGCTCGTAGTGATCGGCCCGTGGTAAATGATTTGGTCCCCAGGATTTACACCGGGCACGTAATACTTGTAATTCAGCTCGAGTTTTCCGACTTTGGCGTACGGAGGCTCGTTCGTGATCGGTTCGGCATACCCGGTCAGGGGCGCCGGACCTTTTTGGCCGTTCGCCTTGGCTCTCGGATAGGTAACCGCCGGGATCACCTCGATCGCCATATCGGCGCTGGGCCAATACAGGGAAAGATCCGGCACCATCATGGCGAAGATGTCGGTGGTGAATACCTGACCCAGGATAGAATCGATGCTCAGGGAGCCGCCGCCGACACTCCCCATCATGCTGGTGATATCCACGCCGGAACCGGAGACCTTTTCCAGGTCGCGCTTGATTACCTCTTTATCGAGCCAGAGGCAGAGCAGGCCGGTGGTGATGGCGTCGTAAATTACCGTGGAAATCAGGTTCTGGTGAACCCCGATCCCGATATGGTAATCCGCGCTGGCGGGAGACCCGTTGCAGAACTGCCCGAGCGTGCCGGGGCAGACCCCCATCATCGGGCAGTTGGTGTCGCCGGAAGAACAGGCAGGAGCGCTAGGGCCGGTGGTGATGGTCTCTCTCCCGTAGTTGATGAAGTCGTCGCAGGCTGTGTTTGGCGCGCAGGCGGCCTTGGCCATGCTGGTGATCGGGGTGGGCGCTCCATGGATTTCCACGCACGAGGTCATTGCCGAGGTGAAGTTCGAGCTTAACTTGCCCCGGTTATCGCCGTTCTGGTCCTCGTAATACTGGAAATCGAGAGCGAAGTCGCCGGGGATAATCAACCCGGCCGAGTCGGCCCAGAACTCGGTGTTGAACCCGAGATTTATCATGATAAGGTCGGTTTCAATCGTCAGCGGGTTGTCGATCGAGATACATTCCATCAATGGGTTGAGACTGAGAAGCCGGGTGGGGCCGATGTACCAATCCAGATAGGGCCAGGGCTGGTTGCCCGTGAAGAGGTTCGAGGCCACCGTCATCATATGGGTGTCCAGAAAGGGAATGATGTCGGCGATCATTTCCGAGTTGGGTAGAACCGGGTCGTCGCAGTTGGTCTTGGACTTGACGCTGGGCCAGGTCGCGTCGATGTTGGCCCGATTACAGCCGTTGGTCTCACCCGCGATGTCGCCGGGGTCGCCTTCCACGTTGGGCAGAGGGCAGGTCGCGCAGGTTGGTTGGCAATTGTTGATATTCTGCTCAGTGGAATCCGCGCAGGGGCGGCCGCACTTAAGCGACCAATCCCACGCGAGACCGTTTTCATCGGTGAAACTATTGCAATACGGCCCCGGGACCATGACGTATTCCAGGCCCAGGTCCATATAGAGGCCGAAGAGATCCAGCCCGAGGTCACGCAGATGCGGGGCCTTGGAGGTATCACCGCCGTAATCGTCGTACCGTCCCAGGGTCCGGACGGAAAGGGCGATTTCCACCGAGGGAATCGTGATCCGGCCCCAGGCCTTTACGTAATTGGAATAGTCGACAGAAGAGTCATAATTCTTATACGCGCTCCCATCCGAGTGGAGGGGATAGGTATCGGTCAATCCGAAGGGCGGCTCCACCCTGATATCCACCTGGATGGAATCCAGGTGAACCAGGATGTCCATGGTGTCGTCTTCGGTGTGAGGCGTGCCTTTGTTCAGGGCGCGCATCCTAAGATAAGGAGTGCCTTCGACCCCCACTCCGCCCACGATCTGGCGGAAGTCGATGATCTTTGTATCACCGGAACCCGCCGGATCGATATTGGCGAGCTTGACCGCGAGGCAGATGGTGCCGACCATCGGGATCGCGATCGCTCCCAGGGTTTCACAGCTATTGAATAGGAACTTGGCCTCGTAAGGCCCCGCTCCTGATCCGCTCGGCCAATATGCGTACTCGTGGATTTCTGTGCATTCAACCGCGGTTTTCGCTGCGAGAGCCGTGCATCCCATCCTCCCCTGCGCTCCGCAGGACCGCTCGACAACGTTGGCGTCCAGTATCTGGCGCACCATGCAGTCCACGTAATTCGTCAGGACCTTGTCCTGAAGAATATTGCCAACCAGGTCTTCGATGTAAGTCAGACCGGCGTTGGTGATCCGGACTGCCAGGATGTTCGCCGTTGAATGGGTCACGGTGTTCGCCGTGGTCCAGTTGACTCCCGAAAATCTTTTCTGCTGGAGAGCCAGTGTCCTTTTCGCCGAGGCTATGGTCGGAACCAGCATCATAGCCGCGGTCACCAGTGCCACGAATAATTTTGTTTTTCTACTCATCCTTGTTCCTCCTCCTATTTATGAACAATTTCCGGCTTCACTTCGGCCGGAAAGCCAGAATCCATCTCATCTCGCTTCCCGGCTTCAGCAAAGCTTTGTCTAATTCTTCATAATCATTTTTGCCGCCCCTACCACCTCCTTCCTCGTCGAAGAAATTAAGTTATTAAGTTTATCCATAAAGGTTAATTAAACCCCACTTCAACGATATGCTGCGAAAAGTTTTCCCATCCCTCCAACGTATAGTTTTCATTTTACCCTTTTAATAATGGCTGTCAAGAGTTTTTTTACCTCCCCCGATAAACCCAGATCAAGGTGTCGGTGTCAGTGTCGGGTTTAATTTGATCCCTCAATTCCTCGGGCCACGGAAACCGTTTTTTCCATACTGCAATCCGACTTCGCCAATCCAGCCTTCGCCAAGGCTTCCAACTCCGCCGAGGCTACGTCGGACAGGTCCGCATTCCGCATTTCTTAGGAGCCTGTTGCACAAATGGCAAAATTGTCACTCCTGCGGAAGCAGGAGTCCAGGAACTTATTAATATTACTGGATTCCGGCTTTCGCCGGAATGACGTCACGTCCGGTTTTCGTCGTTTGTGCAACAGGCTCTTAGCAAGGCTAAAGCCTTGCCCTACATTCCGGTTCATTTGGTTTCTTTGGTTTCTCTGGTTTCTTTAATTTAACTCGAAACTATAAACTCGAAACTTTTTTCTTTCGTCATTCGTCAATCGTCATTTTTCTTCTTTCAGCGTCTCCAGCGCTTCCTCCAGCAGTTTCCGCAATCTGCGGATTTTCTCCTCGCTCACCACGCCATCTTTCAATTTCTTTTCCAGCTCTCCGATTTTTTTCTGGGCCTTGTTCAGCTCCAGGAACTGCCCGGCGGTCTGGCCGAGCTTTTCTTCCAAAATTTTGGTCTCTTCGTCCTTTTCCGCCAGCCGCCGCTCCAGGGCCTGCTGCTCCTGGAGAAAAGCGTGCATCTGCATCTCGAGCTTGCCGTACTGGTCGTCCTCCACCTCCCCGAAGGCGGTAAAGCCGATCAGGTTGTGAACCCGGGTAATAAATTCTTCGTCGGTGAAAGGCTTCTTCAGGTAACTGTCGGCCCGGACTTTTAATTTCTGATGGCGCTCGAAGTCCGCCTCGTTGCCTTCCTTGGAGATCAGCATCAGGGGGATCTCATTCAGGTCCTGGTTGCTCTTGATCTTCTTGCAGATTACGTAACCGTTTTCGTCGGGAAGCTCCACCGCCAGGATGATAAAATCCGGCCGGTTTTTTGACGCCAGGGTTATCCCTTCCGCCCCGCCCGCCGCCTGGGTCACCCGTCCTCCCCGGCGGGAAACCAGCCCGCCCAACAGGTCCCGCCAGGCCGCGTCGTTGTCGATAATCAAAAAATTAAGCTGTTTTTTCTTTTCTTCAGGCATAAACTAAAAAAAGTTCAGGGTTCAGGGTTCAAGGTTCAAGGTTCAAGGTTCAAGGTTCAAGGTTCCTGGTTTTGTTGATTTTCATTCGTCAATCGTTTTATCCCCTTTGGGGGACATTCGTCAATCGTCAATTGATTTTACTATTGCCTGGAAACCAGTCAACGGGGATAATGAAAATATAAGCAAAAAACGCTCGAAGGCGAGAAAGTTGGAAAGCCGGACAGTCTTGAGAAAATGAGCCGAAATCCAATTTATTTGACGGTAATCGTCGGGCGGCGAAACACCGCCCTGACCAGAATACGTCATTCCCGCCCTTCGACGGAGTTTACACTGAGAGAAACGAACGTGCTCAGGATAAACTCCAGCGGGAATCCGGAAAGTCGAGCAATCCTTCGCTTCGCTCGAGGACAAGGCTCGACCACTACTTTTAGGCTCTTAGGCTTCCTGGCTTCCTATCTTTTATTCGCTGCTTTCTTCGCCGGCGGCTGCAGCAAGATGCTGGAATTCTCCAACCTGCCGCCCCGGGCCATTGCCGTCTCGAGCTATGCCGAAGCCGAGGCCGGAACCGCTATAATCCTCGACGGCGGAAACAGCTACGACCCCGACGGCGACCCGGTCGGTTGCGTCTGGCAGGAATCCCCGATCAACCCGGAGGCCAACCTGATCCCCGACGAGATCGAGACCTCGTATTCCCCCGATCATTGCCTGATCAACATTACCCCTTCCCGGGAAGGCGATTATGTTTTTTTCCTCCGGGTCTCCGACGGGCATCGGGACAGCCGGCCCGACCTGGTCTATCTCCGGATCACCCCTCCCCCCCCGCCGCCCAATCCCCCGCCGGTGGCGATCGCCAAGTCCGACCTCACCCTGGCCCTGGCGGATGAAAGCGTGCTTCTCACCGGAGAGGAAAGCTTTGACCCTTCCGGGGGCGGCCTGACTTATTTTTGGACCGAGTATCCCCAGAACCCGGTCACCGGACTGGTCAGCCCGGAGGCGGTAACCCAAACCATTACTTTCACCCAGCCCGGCGGATACCGTTTCGAGCTGACCGTCTTTAACGGCCTGGCCTGGAGCCGGCCCAATTCGGTCCGCGTCAACATCAATACCCGACTCAATCAAGTGCCTACCGCCGACGCCGGGGTGGACCGGAACGCGGGTTACCTGGAGGAAGTCCGCCTCTCCGGGTCCCGGAGCTATGATCCCGACGGCGACCCGATCTCTTACCACTGGTCCCAGCTAACCGGCCCGCCGGTCCAGCTTTCTTCCCCTGACGCGAAAGAAATCTCCTTCACGGTCCCGGATGAAATCCTTAACTATTCCTTTTGTCTCGTAGTGGATGACGGCCGGCTCACGAGCGCCCCGGACACCGTGACCGTCCGGGTCTGGGAACACTCCACCAATAACGTCCCGGACGCGGTCTGGGTGGACCGCTTTTATCCCTATCTCGATTCCAACGGGACCAGGATCAAACCCCACCGGAAAATTCAGGACGGCGTCAATGCCGCGGCCGCCTACCCCGGAGCCATCAGCGACGTTTACATCGCCCGGGGGAGCTATTATGAAAAAGTAACCGCCGCCAGCGGTGTCAGCCTTTACGGGGGTTTTGAACCGACCCGGGGCTGGGAACACGATCCCCAGGCGTGGTCGACTTATCTCCACGCCGTTCAGACCACAGCCCTGGAAATCCCGCAAACCGTCACGGCCACGGTTTACGTAGACGGATTGAAGATAAACGGCCTCCCGAAAACCAGTTCATATTCCTGGGGAGTCGATTGTTATTCCGACAGCGTGATCCTGAGAAGGAATGTCATTAACGGCGGCGGGGGAGCAGGGATTGGCCCCTACGGCGCCAACGGCTCCACCGCGCTCCGGATCACCTCGGCCTCCCCCAAGGTGATCAACAACGTTATTTCGGGAGGGGACAGCGCGCAAAGCTGCACCGGGATTTACCTCTGGAATTATTTAAGCCTGAACAAAACCGGGGTTGAGCCCTTCCTGGCCCATAACTATATCAACGGGGGAGGAAAAGCGGATGGGACCTCCCAGCAGACCGTGGGAATCCATATCGGCACCGACTCCCGGGCAGTCATGGTGAACAACATCATCGACCCGGGACTGGGCTCGGTTTCCCCCGTCCACAATCGTTTTGGAATCTGGGAATGCACCGGTCCAACCCAATGCCAGCCCCATGCCAACATGTGCTCCGACCTCGAATGTAACCCCGCCCTATTTAATAATTCAATTATTAAAAATGACGCGAAGGCCATTCTTTTTTACGACGGGAATGGAGAACTCAAGGATCAATTCAACCAACCCATAATCTCGCTTTACTCCCTGTCCCAGGTGAATCAGCTGGGGGATAACAAACCCCCGGGGCAGGACTATAGCAAGAACAATCTGGATGTAGATCCGATATTCGTCGGGAAGGAAAACGGCGACTACCATCTTTCCGTTCAGTTTGATTACCCCGGAGGCCCAACCGAGCCGGTGGGAACCTCACCCCTGATCGATGCCGGAATTGACGCCGGGGTCAGGTTTGACTTCGACCTCGAACCCCGGCCGAACTGCCTGATTAACGGTGTGACCAATTGTTTTGACATCGGCCCGGATGAAGTATACGTTAATTATTAAAATCAATTATTCGGAATTTTCATAAGAACAATTCTTTGATTGTCATTCCTGCGAAAGCAGGAATCCAGTATTTTTTTTGGAGGAATCTAATAAAAATCCTTTTTTCTGGATTCCCGTTTTCACGGGAATGACAGGCAGAAGATGGATAATATCTAAGGAGGCTGAGATGAAAAACCGTCTGTTTTTTGTTCCTGTTCTTACGCTTTTCACTTTTTATCTTTCACTTTTTACCCTTTCCTGCGGCGGCAGCGGCACCTCCTCCTCCAACACCTCGATCGCCAATCTCCCCCCCGCCGCGGCCATCCTGGTCAACCAGGTGGAGGTTACCGAGGGCACCGAGCTGGTGCTGGACGGAACCCGGAGCTTCGATCCCGAGGGGAGCGCGCTTTCCTACCGCTGGTATGAATGCGACGATTACCTGAGCTGGCTGAACCAGATGGGATACACGGATGACTCCAGTCCTTATTACTTTGACTGCGGGGGAAACGCCCAGACCGGCCTGCTGGATCTTATCCCCACCGGAGCGGGCCCGGCGCCGGAGCTGGGCGTATACGCCGAAAACCCGACCCAGGCAGTGCTGTTTCCCACCGACGGAGAATACACCTACATCCTGGTCGTTAATGACGGCCGGCTCGACAGCCCTCCCGACACGGTAACCATCAACGTCAACCCGGCCCCCTCGCCTTCCAGCCCGATCGCGGTGGCCGCCGCGGACCTGACCGGCGGGGCGCCCGGCACCCGGATCATCGTCAACGGCTCCAAAAGCAAGGCCACGGCCGCCGGCCGCGCTATCTCCGAATATCAATGGTATGAAAACACTAACAATCCCCAGACCAATCTCATCCATAAGCTTCCCGGCCTGCCCTACGCCTCCGGGGTAACCCAGGCGGTCTGGCCCAATACGGTGGGAACCTACCGCTTTACCCTGATCGTAATTGACACCGGCGGCGCCTATTCCTCGCCCAATAATAATGATGAGATCCAGGTTGTCATCCACGCCCAGAACCACGCCCCCGCGGCTTCCGCCGGGATCGGACAGACGGTGAAAAGAAACGACCTGGTCACCCTGACCGGAGCGGGGAGCTCCGACCCGGACAACGACACTCTCCATTATTCCTGGTTCCTTTCCTCTCGGCCCTCAGTCAGTTCCGCTTCTCTCAGCAACCCAACCACCCAACAACCTTCTTTTACACCTGATGTCTCCGGTAATTATTTCGCCACCCTGGTGGTAGACGACGGCGAGCTTTCCAGCCCGCCGGCCTCGGTGAAAATCCGATGCAATTATCCCCCCTACCCCAATGCCGGTACCGACCAGGCCGTTTCGATCGGGGAACTGGTGATCCTGGACGG
>JAPLJI010000124.1 GCA_026388655.1 Pseudomonadota bacterium | reverse complement strand
GGGATCGGTTTCGGTGTGTATTCCCTCGTCAACGGCGTTTTTACCCTGGGCCTGGGGAGGTTCGGGAACAAACTAAATAAAAAGGCGCTGGTTGTCTCCGGTTACCTTTTCCTCTGCCTCGGAACGGCGGGATACCTTCTGATCAGAACCCCACTCCACTTCATTATCGTCCAGGGCATCTTGGGGGTCGGAGTGGGAATGAGCAATGTCTGCTCGAGCGCCCTTTACTCGATCTGGATGGAGAGAGGAAAAGAAACGGCCGTATGGGGGTATAACATGGGGGGATTCGAGATCATCTTCACCTTCGCGGCGGTCCTCGGGGGCTGGATGGTCAAGAATTTCGGGTTCCGCGATGTCTTTCTCCTGATGCTCGCGGTCCAGCTTGCCTCGCTGCTTTTCGCGTGGAAAGTGCTCAAGACGGATGACAAAGGACGAAAAACAAGGTTGCTCGGTGGTTAGGTAGCTTGGAAAACCAAGTTTCGAGTTAAAAAGAAATGACGATTGACGAATGAAAACCAGAGAAATTTATCCTCCGGAGTCTCGACGCAGGAGGACCAGAGAAACGAAATTAACGGAACTAACGAGACTAACGAACGAAACGGACCAGACACACCAGATAAACGAGATAGACGAGATAGACCAGACGACAGGAAGCATCAGCAAGCTGATGCGCTCCAAAGGAGGAAATCATGAGCATTCTGGAACAACTGAATATCTTTGGAATGGACAGGGTTGAGGACGCGGTCCTCGCGGGGCTTGTCACCGGCGACCCAGTGCTCCTGATCGGGAGCCACGGGAGCGCCAAGACCCTGCTGGCCCGGCGTCTGGCGGAATCGCTCAGTCTCAAGTTCCACGCCTACGATGCCTCCAAGGCCATGTTCGAGGACGTGATCGGCTTCCCTAACCCAGACTCCCTCTCACGAGGTATCGTGGAATACACCCCCACGCCCATCTCCATCTGGGGGAAGCAATTCGTCCTGGTGGACGAGCTTTCCCGGGCGTCACCCGCCATGCAGAACAAGTGGCTCGAGGTGGTCCGCTCCCGCCAGATCATGGGCAAGCCGATCGAGGGGCTCAAGTATATCTTCGCGGCGATGAACCCCCCCGGTTACCTGGGAGCCATGCCCCTGGACGAGGCCCTGGCGGGCCGGTTCGCCTTCGTCATCCGGATGCCCGAGGCTCGGGAGATGAGCGCGGAGGATATCGGGAAGATCATCGGCCATGTCTCGGAGGATGATGCCCCCTCCCTTGAGCATACAATCCACCAGGGCAATGGGGATAGTTTGCTCCACCTGGTCCGGAATGCCCACGGAAGGTATCCCCTGGTCGAGAAAGCGCAAGGGAAACTCCTCTCCGACTATGTCACCCACCTCTCCTCGGCCTTCAAGATCAACCGCCACCCGCTGGACGGCCGGCGCCTGGGGATGATCCACCGGAACCTCCTCGCCTACCTCGCGGTCCGCCTGGCGAAAGAACAGGATTTGAAGATCACGAACGAGAAGCTGGATCTCCTCTGCTTCGACTGCCTGGGTTTCAGCCTGCCGTTTGAGGCGAGCGGGGTCCAGCTTTCCGACCAGATCCGCTTCACCGCTCACCGGACGGCGGCCAAGCTTCTCTGGGACCAGCCGGGGAAAACCGAGAACCGCCTGCAGGTCTTCCTGGCCGGCGGCCCCCTGGACATGGTCAGACAGTATTTGAAGGTCGGGAACGGGATCGCCGAAAACGAGCACCAGGACTTGGTCAGCTATCTTGAGGATCTCCTGGCCGGCTCGAAGGATCCCGCTGAGCTTGCCCAGGCGTTTCTGGCCCTGGAAAGGATCGTCAGGTCCTACCAGGAAGGAGCGATCCGGGCTGATTCCGATACGGTGCGGAGGGCAATGCAGGTTTACCTGAAGCTCACCTCCACCGAGACGGACTCGCGGATCCCCCAGTTCCTGAATTACCAGGGGATTTACGGCACCCCGGCCAGGCTCGATCTATCCGACCGGGTCGACGGCCTGGCCATGCGGCTCACGCTCAGGCTCAACCCCGAAGACGAGAGCTCGGGCCGGTATCGCCATCGGTCCTCAAACGGCGACAGCATCAAGGAACTTTTAACCATGTTTGAATCCCTGCGATTCGAACTCAGGAGGCATGAATATGAAGATACTCGGCCTGAAACCAATTGAGCTCGCCCCGGGCGTTACAGCCCTCAACCTGGCCGAATTCAAGCTGCCGCTCGACTTCGTCATGGGCAACAAGATAATCAACCTCCCCTACCTGAACACCGGCAACGAAAACCTTCCCTTCAAGCAGCCCGGCTTCATGACCGAAGAAGGGTTTGTGCCGGTCAGAAGGCTCGCCGTCCTCCGGAAAGGCCGGCGCTTCAGTTTCACCGGGATTTTCATTTACGGCAAGCTCTACGACCTGGCCGAATACCTGGTCCGCTGTTACCTGCCCCTCTCCTCGAGCACGGTGGACAGCCTGATTAAGCGGCTCCGGGGAAAAACCCGGAAGAAAAACCTGGTCTCCGAGATCATGGGGGATATCGAAAACCACCCCCTCCCGACCAGCCACCTGCGCTTCAACCGGGGGGAGGACGCGGTCTCCTGGTTCCCCTGCCTGGAGGAAAAGGGCCTCGAGCGCACTCTCGATTTTGAGATCTTTGAGCTCTCCGGCCAGAAGATGTACCTCAAAATCCCCGGCCATCGGTACGGAAGCCGCCTCTGGATCTGGGAGAATTCCCACCCCGCGGGGAAAAACGGGGTGCCTCGGTACAACTTCATCCTAGTCCATGGACGGCAGGAAAAGGCAATCCTCTGGAACGGGGAGAAGATCGAGGTCAAGCCAGCGGAAAGCATCGAGAAAAAGGACCTGGGGGATTTCGAGAAGCAGGGTTTCATAGTCAGTGGGAGGAACTTCGATCCCTTGCCCCGCCCGGAGCTCAAGGTCGAGCTGCTCCTCCGGGTACCTTCTTTCGGGGAGGTTCGGAAACCGGTCCGCCCCGGCCGGGAGGCTGCGGTTCCCCCCGGGGCCGAGAAACCGCTTTACATCTTCGACCTGAAAAGGGCGATCCGGATAGATCCTGACCCCAAAATCATCCAAAACCCCTGGGAGGTCCTGCCAATCCTCGCCCGGACCAAGAACAATATTTACGTGCCGGGCGATGCCCTGACCGATACCGGGACCTTTCTCCAGGATAAGCCCTATTTCCTGGCGGCGATGAGGGTTGCGGGGAAACAGAAACAGGTAACCAGTAGCAAGTAACCGGTAACCAAAAACCGGAAAAAGAAGGCTGCGCGGAGGAAATTTTTAAATGCGAAAAAATAAAAGCGCGCCAAAACAAATAAATATTCCGCCACAACCCGCGGAAATCCATGTTAATCCGCCTCCTGATGACTTCCGGGAGCGGTTGCTCCAGGCCATCCGGGAGGATAATCCCCGGGAAATTTACGTCCTGGCCCTCCGGGAAGCCCGGAAGCTCGACCGGGAGGGCATTTTCTGGATCATGCGCCACCTCGCCCAGATTGCCGAGCCGGAATTCACCGACTGGGAAAACGAGGGTACCCGGTCGGCTTCGATTACCCGCGTGGGGTCGCGCTACACGATCAGGTTTAACCCCGGGTTTTTAAATCAATTTGTCCATGAGCCGGGGGACCTGCTTTTCCTGGTCCTGCACGAGGTCCTCCACAAGGTGCGGGGCGACCTTCGCCGCCCGGGCTTCGAGCTCGGGGAGGACCCGCTCGACAAGATCGTTGATATGCTCATCAACAACATTGCCGCCGACCTCCTCGTCAATGCCTCGCTGGTCAGACAGTTTTTCCCGACTCCCCCCCGGATGCTGGAGCGGCTTTATCGCGATCGGGATCTCTGGCTCTCCTTTCTCCTCCCGCCCCGTTTCGCCACCGGCCTGGGATCAAACCTTCCGGATCAATGCCCGGAGGTCCGGAAGTTCCTGCGGGTGCCGCTCCTCCGCTTTCAGCCGGAGGAGGATGAGAAATTCCACCGGTCGCTCGAAAAAGTCGTTGCCCTGTATGTGGACGGCTGGTCCCGATCCTCCTCAATGGAGATTCTGGTCGCCAACCTGACCGAACTATTTTATGAGCTGGAGATGGAAAGGTCCCATTCCCTGAGGGTTTACGAAATTTTAAAGAACCTCCTGGGCGGGCACCTCGATCCCACCTCCACTCCGGATAGTCCCTGGTGGGAGTGGTTCCGAAACGAGTTCGCGAAACATTTCAAAGGAGCGGGGCGAAGCGGAGGGCTGGATGAGGAAAAAACCGAGCCGGACGAGATCTATGCCTGGGAATTCTACGAAGCTATGCGCCGGGCTCTCTCGGCCGACCCGAAAAATCCCGCCTTCAATGTGGCCCTCCTGCCGGAGGTCGGGGTGGTGCCGTTCTGGGGACGGAAGGAGATCTTCCTTTACCGGGGGGGGTACCGCCCGGTCTTTTGCCCCAACCCCATCACCCGCCGGGACTGGGTGGAGCATAAGGTCCAGCTGTACATTGATGTCTCCGGCTCGACCGAGGATTACTGGCCCTTTCTTTATGGTCTTGCCCTCCATCTCCGGGACGAGATCGGCGAGCCTTTTTACTGCTTCAGCAACCAGGTGGAAGCAATCGGGCTCAAGGAACTACGGGAGGGGAACATCCGTACCACGGGGGGGACCGACTTTGACTGCGTCTTCAACCACGCTTACGAGCACCGCTTCCGCCGTATCCTGGTGGTCACCGATGGCTATGCGGATCTCCGGGAGGAGGTCCGGAAGCGGAACCACCTGGAAGTCTTCGCGGTTTTGACCATGGACAACACCGAGAGCATCCTAGTAGACGTGGCAGGCCGGGACCGGAAGGGCGAGAAGTGGTGGGTGATCGACTGGGAAAAGATCAAACAATCGCTCTGCATATAGCAGATGGCAGATAGCAAATGTCCGGAGGCCGGGCGTCCCGCCTGGCAAATGGCAGAGGGCAGAGAGAAAAGAAAACTATGAAAACAAATAACCAAAAAAAACAAACCCGTAAAATAAAGAAGCCCGAAACCTCCGATCTATTTCCCAAACCATCAGAACTTATTCTCGCCGCTGCCCAGACATTGGACCGGAATCGGGAGGAATTAGGGATTTCCCCGGAGGTCAAATCCTTCTGCATGGCGGACAACCTGCTTACCTCTTTGGAAATGGAAAAACCCAGCTTCCTGGAATACGCCCGGAAAGGGGTCATGATTCCGGTTTTCTTTTATCGAGAAAATGGGGTTTTCCCATTAAAATTATACCTATCCAACCGCCCTCGAGCAGAAATAAACGGGCTCGACCTTTCCGTTCGACTTTGCTTTTGCGACCGTATTTTGGAGGCTTTCCCGATTCGGGGAATCGAGCCGGGGATCTCGCCTTGGCAGAAATTTTTCCAGATGCGTGTTCTTTTAAGGTCTCTTTTCCGGGGCAAAGATTACCTGATCAATGGGTGGACGGTGAACAACAACTGGTGCCGGGTGGTTCCTGAAGGTGCCTTCGTAGAAACGCCGGATGGTGAGAGAAAAACCGACTCTGAGATACTTCGAAAACACCGTGATGACTTCCTGGATTTCGACCACGAAAAGAATTTCAACCGCTGGCTCTGTTCCACCCTGGAAATGTCCCCGGCAACGCCGATAACAGGCACGGAAGACCTGATTGAGAAAATAAAATGGCTGGCGAAAACGACTGAGGAAAGGATCTTGATTCGTTGGAAAATATTGCCAAAAGCTGATCAAGATTGATAAGATATCAACGCAACTGAAATCGGCCGGAGAAGAAAAGGGGGAAAAAATATTCTGGATTCCCCCGTATCAAGTACGGGGCAGGCTTAGTCAAGCCCGGAATGACATTAGTAAAGATAATATATGGCGAGAGCAATTATCTCCTTTTTTATCGCGATGCCCCTGGCCGTGCTGGTTAACTGCTGGCTCTGGCCCGGGACTCACTTCTGGCAGGTGGCCCTGCTGGTTTTCGAATACGTGATCCTGTATTTAATCGTTTATAGTCTTCTTTCCCTGTTCTCGCCGCGCGCCGAAGAAAAATAATCCCTTACCTCGTTCAAAAAATTCAAATTGCCCCCTCACCTCAATCCTCTCCCACCCCCGCCTTTGACGGGGCAAGCAGGGGAGAGGAGGTATTTATTTGAAGCAAAATGAAAAAACAGCCGTCGGAAGTCGAAAGAAACCAAACCCTCCGCCGGTCCATAATTGAATTGCTCTCGGAAAAAGAGCTGAGCGCCCGGGAAATTTCCGCGGCGGTCGGGATCCGGGAAAAAGAGGTCTCCGATCATTTGATCCACATTGAGAAATCCCTTCGGGCCCAAAAACGCCGGCTGCTAAC
>JAPLJI010000167.1 GCA_026388655.1 Pseudomonadota bacterium | reverse complement strand
TAGTTGCCCGATTCATCGGGCGAGGTTCAAAGGGCAGAGGGGCAAAGCAAAAAGACCAACAGTCCAACAGACCAACAGTGAAGAAGAAGCAAAGAGCAAAGAAGTGATAGGTCAAAGGTGAAAGGTCGAAGAAGCTCAAAGGTCAAAGCTGAAAGGTAAAAAGAAAGTAATAGATTAAAAGTCAAAGGCAAGGACAAAGGGCAATAAGAGCAAAGAGCAGAGCGTAAATGTAGTTGCCCGATTCATCGGGCGAAGTAGGGCAAGGCTTCAGCCTTGCGAAAAAAGTAAAGAGAAATACAGGGAAAAGAAAATGAATAAAAATCATAAAAAGAAATGGGTAAGCTTTCCAGCTTTCCAGCTTTCCAGCTTTCCCGCGGTTTTGCGTAATTCCCGGGGTATGACCTTGATCGAGGTGATGGTCGCCTCGGCCATTTCCATGATCCTGGTCATGGCCTTCTATTCGGCGATGGACTACCAGCAGAAGGCGAACGTTGTCCAGGACCAGATCACCAAGGCCCAGGAAAACATCCGGGTGGCGATGGGCATGATCGAACGGGATCTCCGGATGGCGGCTTACGGCCTGAACGAGCAGATGACCCTGACCGGCACGCACCGCCAGGGCATCTACCCGACCGCCGGGGCCAGCGGCGCTCCCGGCACCCCCGATTCCATCGAGATCTGGGCCAATTTTAACGATAAAAAGCTCTACGCCTCCGCGGCGGTCGCCGTGGGCGCTACCACCGTCTCGGTGGGGACCGACCCGGCCGACAATACCAAGGACGCGTTGAGTTATTTCCGGGTGGGGGATTACCTGGTGATTCGGGATCCGGTCGCGAATAAAACCGAGGCCAAGCTGATCTCCGCGGTCGCGGCCACCTTGATCACCATTAGTACCACTTCGCCCAATACGGCGTTTGCCAATGCCTACCCGCAATACAGCGAGGTGAGGGACATCAAGAAACACACCTACGCGGTCGACAACAACGGCAACCTGACCCTGACGTTGGTGGTGAACACCGCGGGCGCCGAGTCCAGCCCCCTCCTGGCTGAGAATATCGAGGATCTCCAGTTCGCCTACGGGATGGACAATAATACCTCCAGCCCGCTCGTTGCCACCGCGGTCCCCGATGGAACCGTCGACGCCTGGGTCAATAACCCCCTGGGCGACGGGGTGGATAACGACGGGAACGGGGTTACGGACGGCACCGATGCCCGCGATCTTTCCCGGATCGCCGCGGTCCGGGTCACCATCGTGGCCCGAACCGCCCAGGAGGATAAAAGCTGGGCCCGGGCCGGGGCGACCCCCCCGTTTTTCCGACCGACGATTGAGGATCGCACCGCCGACGGGACGCATGACGGCCACCGGCGGAGAATTATGGAAAAAATCGTTTTTGTCCGGAATCTCGGGCTGATCGGCAAATATCTCCCCCATTAGCGAGCCGGGAATTGATCGGGGGCGGGAGGAAAGGACGGAGAAAATGAGAAATCGCGAACCTAGCGGGAAGAATAATGGGGGCGGCCCAATCCCGGCCCCGCGCCGGGTGATCGGGCGGGAATCCGGCTTCGCCCTGCCGATCGCGCTGGCGGTCCTGCTGATCATCACCTTCCTGGGGCTCTCGGCCATTACCTTCACCAACCTGGGCGTGGACGTTTCCCGAAACGTCCGCAACGCCGAATTCGTTTTCTACACCGCGGACAGCTGTCTGGTTCTGGCCCGGGGGGTGCTGGCCCATACCCATTCCGACGTCACCAAGTGGACCGTCGACCTGGCGGGGCATGGAATCACCGGCGACGAGATTTTGACCGCGAGTGACGTGGATGCCAATACCGGAGTCGTTAAAGTGGTGTCCCCCAGAACTACCCCCAGAAAAGGCGTGATTCTCCGGGATATTATCGGTACGAATATTATTAATTACCCGGTCGGAAACGGCTTCTGCACGGTATACGTCCGGAACAACCGGGAAGACCTGAAGGCCGGCAGTTTAAACACCGACACGGATGACATCGTGGTGATAACCGCGGTCGGGACCTCCTCGACCGGGGCCACCGATACGATCGAGGCCGCCATCTCCTGGGCCGCGCTGACCACCACCGGCGCCGAGTATCCGTCAATCGCGGATTATCCCCAGATGACCATGGGGCCCCAGAATTTGAACGCGGCCAAGGCTCATCTGGATGTGTTGTCTCCCTGAGCAAAGAGCAAAGAGATAGGTCAAAGGTGAAAGGTCAAGGGTCAAAGGAATAAGGCGAAGAGTAAATGTAGTTGCCCGATTTATCGGGCGAAGCAGGGCCCCTGGCGGGGCGAAAACAAAGAGCAATAAGGGCAAAGGGCAAAAAAGAAGCTCAAAGCTCAAAGGTCAAAGGCAGAGGGCAAAAAAAACTAAAGAAACCAGGTAAATCAGTTGAACGGGAAAATACGGAATATGGCGAAGAGATTAAAAAGCTTTGAATCCAGCGTTGGGAATGGAATACTCCATGCCCCGCGCTCTATGCCCCATGCTTCGGATGGGGGGAGGTGGAACAAAATGTTGAAAAATAAAAAAACGATCGGGATTCTCGCCGCGGTTCTTCTCGGTCTAGGGGCGGCGATTCCCCTGGCGCTGGCCCGGATGGATCCCCTCCGGGAGGTCAAGGCTCAAATCAAGAAGCCGAATATGTTAATTATCCTTGATACCTCGGGCAGTATGATGTGGGAGGTTCCGACCGACACCAAGTTAACCCGGGGGGCGGATAATCCCCTCGCTCGGCTGGCCATCGCGAAAGGCGTTTTGAGAACCATCGTTGCGGACATGGCCGATGTGGTGAATTTCGGCTTTATGACATTCTATCAATCCTACCACCGCAAGGGTGATGCTAAGGGTTTTTATGCCTACCAAAAGACTACTACCACTGCCGGTGCTGCAAAAGAGATATATTTCGATTTACACTGGTTATCGGAACATCCGACCACCGGGACCCCGCACCCAGCTTGGGGAGGCGTAGCCACAGGCCCCCGGAATTTCACTTTCAATGGGGTTGCCTATACACTGGGTAGACTAACCGGCACGAATAATAACAGTTACTTTGAGCGGAGAGGCCGACGCGGCTGGGAACGTTATAATACCGTTCATAATTATACCCCCTCGGAATGTGAACTTAACCACGGTAGCGTACGGTGCAACTGGGGAAACGGATACTGGTGGACATATTTAGGCAGTTACTACACTTATACCCCATACACCACAACCACCACCTGGTGCTACACTAACGACTACAAAGGAAAACAGTTTGTTAACACTGCGGGACTCTGCGCCGGGCTTACAACCGACACTTATGTCTACCCGGAGTGGAGTTGCCAGTGGATGGACGGGTCGACATGTTGCGCGTATCCATGCTATTCATCTTCCGAACCCTATGGTTGCAGTAATTTTCGATCGGATTCCACTGTCAACCAGATGTGGGGAAGCCAACCATTAGGGGCATCCACCGGCGGCTGCACTGACCGGGGAGTGCGTCTGGTCGATATCTCCATCTCCACCGACCCGGCCGTTCAAGGCCAGAAAGTCAACGAAATCAACCAGTACCTTCAATCCATGGACGATGGAGGCGTGGTCGCCGTCGGCGCCACTCCCATCGCCAGGTCCTTGAACCGGGGCGACGATAAAGAAGCCACCATTTGCAAGAAAGGCTCGGTTAAGTGCGACGATTGCCTGACCTGGGATGACGCCTACCATTATTTCCAAAACACGCTCATCCCCGCTGACACGGCCAGCCAGGGCGGCTGCCGGAAAAATTTCGTCCTCTTGGTTACGGATGGGGAACCTACCAACGACCCGCAATCCGGGGAGCCAGGCCTCTCTGAAAACGCGGCTGAAACTCTGCGGGTTAACGTGGGGGTTAAGACCTACGTGGTTGGGTTCGGAAATCTCGCCTCGGGCCCCAAAACCACACTTAATTCGCTTGCGAGCCACGGCGGAACCGATCATGCGTATTTCGCTGATGACGCGGACTCGCTGAACTCGCAGATCCGGGCGATTATCAATGAGGCCGCCAAGGGCGATTACACCACGGCGCCCCCGTCTTATACCTTCGCCCAGGGCGGGACCGGGACGGTGGTGTTCTTCAGTTCGGCCAAGTACCCGGAATGGAGCGGGCATTTAAGGGCGGTGGACGGCCATACCAACACCCAGCTCTGGGATGCCGGGGAGCGGCTTGACTCCCGCCGGTCGAACAGCCGGAGGATTTACACCTACGATCCGACCGCTACCAACGGATATCCCATTCCTTTTACCACTGCCGGTTCCGCTTTCACTACCCTCAGGGCTATGGGGCTGGGTTCGAGCGACGATGAAGCCAGGTCCATTATTTTATTCATCCGCGGGGTGGGACGGGACGATTATTTGGGGGACATTGTCAACTCGGCCCCGTCCACGCTGGTTCCTCCTCCCTGGAAAGAACTGGGCGCTTTTAACTACTCGGCTTTCTTAGACCTTTATGGTTACGCTTACGAATCTTCATCCGGATACGGCATCTGGGTTCCCCGGCGGAATATCGTGGTGCTCTCGGGGGCTAACGACGGGATGTTTCATGCCTTTACCATGGAGGGGTTTGTCGATAAATGGGACGGTGAAGTATTCCGTGCCGGGGAGGAGGTCTGGGCCTTCATTCCGCCCGACCTGATCCCCCGGCTTAAGGATTTATATTTGGCCGGCGGGCAGATGGCCGAACCCGATAAGCATATTTATTACGTGGCCGCCTCTCCCAAGATCGAGGACGTATATGCGGACGGTACCTGGAAAACCGTGCTGACCTGCGGCGAGGGGCCGGGGGGATCTCACCTGTTCACCCTCGATGTTACCCACCCCAGCCCGAACGACCCTAATTTCGGTTTTGGCCAGACCCCCAAGGTTCCCTTCCAAGTCCTTTGGACCACCGCCGACCCTCACCACCCGACGAACCCCGCGGCGCATAAAACGGGCTACGAATATCTAGGCGAGACCTGGTCGAACCCGGCCTTCGGCAAGATCAGGTACCTTGATGGTACCGAGAAGACCGACGACGTCCTTTTCACCGGTTCGGGTTACGACGATATTCACCCAGGTTACGTCGCCCACGGCGGGATCGGGACCACGATCTATGTCATCCGCGTTACAGATGGGTCGATCATTACAACCTTCAATGTGGGCGATGCCTCGGGCACGCTATCTACCGAATTTTCGCTCCTGGCGAACACGGTTTCCTACGGTTACGGAAGCATGTTCGGTTGGAACGACACCTCGGCGGCCACTGATACATGGAAGCTCTCGGATTTGATGCAGGTGGACCTGAACGGCAAGATTTGGAACGTCACCACCGTCAACAGCAACGTCCCGACCGCCTGGACGGCGACGAGTTTAACCATCACCGGCGGCGGGAACAACTACCCCTTCTATTATTCCCCGGCCATGGCCACGGTCCAGACAAATACCGGGGAGGCCAATATCCTGGCGGCGATTTCAAGCACGTATTTTGACCCGGACATGGATTCGGGTTCGGTCCCCAAACTTTTCCTCCTTTATGAGAAGTATACGGGCACGGTCTTGTCGCTTGAAAACTTTACCGACTACCCTAAGGAAATCAATTCCTTGTCCTTCCCCTTATACGACAGTTCAGGGAATACCGGAGCTTGGTTCACTCCCCCCAGCAATGCCAGGCCGACCGGTTCCCCGTTGATCGCGATCGATGACGCCGGCACCCCGGGTAATGCCGCTGATGATTTTGTCGCGGTGATTTTAACCCTGTTTGTTCCTCCCGATTCGAGCCATCCCTGCAGTTATGGGGAAGGCTATCTTCTGATTCTAACGATCACCGGACTTTCCGTTAGCGGGCCGTCAGGCGCTTCGGTGACCGCGACTTACGCGCGAAATGTTGCCCACTCCCTTCCCCAACCGCCTTTCATCATCAAAGGAGCCCTGGTGGTCACCGAGAGCGGTCACGGGAGTCAAGAGGCCCATATAACCCAGATCGGCACCATCGAGCAGGGAAGCGTCAGCACCTCGGTCGGGGACGCGAAGTTCCTGTACTGGAAGGAAGTCAGGTAAGCGCAGAGGGCAAAGAAATGATAGGTCAAAGGTGAAGGGTCAAAGGTCAAAGGTAAAATATAATAGAATAAATATTGTTAATCCAAACCTAAAGAAAGGGCGGCCGCGAGGCCGCCCTTTTCTTATAACCTCTTATCATAATTTTTGAAAATCCCCCTCAGTCCCCCTTTTCACAAAGGGGGAAAATGTTTTAATTACTATTTTAATAGCCCCTCTTTGGTGAAGGAGGGGGAGGTCTCCGACCCGTAGGGCGGTCTACGACCCGGAGGGGGAGATTTTCAAATTGTCCTTTTATCTTTCACCTTTCACCCTTCACCTTTGACCTATGCCCTATGCGACTGGCGCTTGGCCCTTTGCCCCCTGCAATATATAATGAAGAAAAGGAGGAATAAAAATGCGGCCAAAAATATTACCTGATAAACCACTGCAAAATTTACCGAATGTCATCCTGAGCCCTTCGCCCGATGTCATCCTGAGCGAAGCGAAGGATCTCGAAGGGCTCAGGATAAACGCCAGCGAAGGATCTGGTTCTTCCGGCTTCTCCGTTGGAAGAGAGATTCTTCACCCCCGCCATCGGCGGGGATTCAGAATGACAAAATGGGTTTTTGGCAACAGGCGGGGATTCAGAATGACAAAATGGGTTTTTGGCAACGGTTTCCTTAAGATTGTCGTCATTCTCAGTCTGGGGATATTTTTCCTGCCGTCCGCCTGTGGAAAGAAACAGCCCGCCGCCGGGGAGGAGGCCCGGAAGAACCGGCCCCCGGTGATGAAGTCGGCGAAGATCGAATCCCAGCCGGATACCCTCCGAGCCCTGGCGCAGGCGGAGGACCCCGATGGGGACCAGGTCAGCTATTCCTATCAATGGATGGTGAACGGGAACAACGCCTCCGGGGAAACCCGGGCGGACTTCAGCCCCCGGGGGGTATCCCCCGAGGACAAAATCACGGTCAGAATTACTCCTTCCGATGGTAAAGAGGAAGGCCAGCCCGCGGTTTCCGATCCGTTCCAGGTCCACAACGCTCTGCCGGTAGTCGCCTCGGTAAAGATCGTCCCGGTGTCGGACCAGGTTCTCGCTCCGCTTAAGGCCGAGGTGGAAGCGACGGACGCGGATAATGACCAGATCACCCTTTCCTACCAATGGCTCAAGGACCGGGAGGAAATCCCCGAAGCCACCGGCCCGATCCTGGATTCGAGTTTGTTCGAGAAAAGGAAGATCTTCCAGGTGAGGGTGACCCCGTCGGATCGTTTCGGCCAGGGAGAGGCGGTAGTATCCTCCAATTCCATCCGGATCGTGAACGTCTTCCCCTTGATTTCCAGCGACCCCCCGACGGCCCTGGAGGACGGCGTTTATCGCTATCAGGTCAAGGCCGAGGATCCCGACAACCAGGTACTTAAATTTTCCCTGGGTTCCGCGCCCCCCGGGATGAAGATCGGTCCCTCGGGGCTGATCGAGTGGACCCCGGCGCCGGGGCAAGCCGGAAACTTTACGGTAGAGGTCAAGGTGGAGGATCCGGATGGGGGATCGACGACCCAGCGGTTTTCGTTGTCCTTGCAGGGAGGGCAATAAGAGCAAAGCGCAAAGCGTTTATCCCAAACAAAGATGAGGCGCAAAGCGCAGCCGACTACGCCAAGGCTTCGTCGGACAAGAAGCTCAAAGGTCAAAGGTGAAAGGTCAAAGAAAAAAAACAAGTAGCAGGTCCTTTGGCAGAGCTCAGGATAAATAGCAAAAAACAGGCAGCAGGATGTAGGGCAAGGCTTCAGCCTTGCAACAAGGGCGGCCTCAAGACCGCCCTTTCTTTGCCTGGATTCGTTTGATCAACGGATTTTGTAGTGGCCGACCCTTGCCCTCGAGCGAAGCGAAGGGTTGGTCGGCTTTATCAGATTTTGTCGAGCAAGCTCGACCACTACATTCATTTGGTTGCAGAAGCAAGCTTCTGCACTCCATACTCATAACACCCTCTTTCACCCTTCACCTTTGACCCTTGGCCTATGACCTATCACCACTTTGCCACTTCTATATATTGTGTTGGCTTCGGATCAATCTACTAAATATGCTGTTAATTAATGTAAATTTAGTGCAATTTAATAAAAATGATTGACAGGGCATGTCCATTAGGGGACGATTGGAATTAGGGAGCGTCACAAAAAGTGCAAAGAGCAATAAGAGCAAAGAGCAAACCAAAAAGAGTTACCCCGTTCAAAGTTCAAAGACGAGAAATAAGGAATTAATACCAAAAAGCGAGGAGAAGCGGTGGCAAAGAACCTAGTAGAAAAACTCCGGGAAGAGCTTTTAATGAGCAAGGCGGAACTGGCCCGCAAGGCCCGGGTCTCCGCCCACACCATTGATCGAATCGAGGAAGGGATGGACTGCCGGATTGATACCAAGCGGAAAATCATCCTGGCCCTCGGTTACGACCTCGCCGAGCGGAAGAAGGTTTTCCCCGACGATGAGGATACGGTGAGAAGGCACGCGAGCCTGGTGGCCGGGGAGACCAAGGGCAAAGAGCAAAGAGCAGAGGGCAAAGCGCAAAGAGCAAAGAGCGAAGCGCATAGCGCATAGCGCAAAGGGCAATAAGAGCAAAGCGCAAAGCGCATAGGGCATAGAGCAAAGAGAAAATGTAGTTGCCCGATTCATCGGGCGAAGTTCAAAGGGCAGAGGGGCAAAGCAAAAAGACCAACAGTCCAACAGACCAACAGTGAAAAAGAAGCAAAGCGCATAGGGCAAGGAGAAATGACGATTGACGGTTGTGACGGAAATGTAGTTGCCCGATTCATTTATCCCGACAAAGGAGGGATCGGGCTCAATCAAGAGAACAAAGAATAAAATGGGAAAAGATCAGAAAGGAGCCTGTTGCACAAACGGTGAAAACCGGACAAACCGTCATTCCGGCGAAAGCCGGAATCCAGTAATATCAATAAGTTCCTGGACTCCTGCTTCCGCAGGAGTGACACTTTTCTGATTTGTGCAACAGGCTCAAAGCAGGGGATATAACCAAGGAAGGGAAGGGAACCCCATGAAGTTAAGTTTTGGAAAAGCCAAGTCGTCCGTGGGGCTGGACATCGGGTCCAGCTCGATCAAACTGGTCGAGTTGAAGCAGACCAAGAAGGGATACCGGCTGATCAACCTGGGGCTGGCGCCCCTTTCCCCCGAGACCATCGTGGACGGCGCGATCATGAACTCTCCCGCCGTTCTCGACGGGATCAAGGGGCTCCTGGCCGAGCTCAAGGTCAAGACCCGGGACGTGGTCACCTCGGTGTCGGGAACCTCGGTGATCATCAAGAAGGTCAACGTGCCGATGATGACCGAGGACGAACTGATCACCCAGATCCAGTGGGAAGCGGAACAGTACATCCCCTTTGACATCAACGACGTGAACGTGGATTTCCAGATCCTCGGACCTTCCGATGAAGGCCAGATGTCGGTTCTGCTGGTGGCGGTTAAGAAGGACATGATCAACGACTATACCGGGGTTCTGACCGAGGCCGGCCTGAACCCCGTGGTGGTGGACATTGACGCCTTCGCGGTAGGCAACATGTACGAGATCAATTACCCGCTGGCGGAAGGCGAGGTGCTGGCCCTGGTCAACATCGGGTCGAGCTTCATCAATATTAATGTCTGCCGGGACGGGATCTCGATCTTCACCCGCGACATCTCTTCCGGGGGGGCCAGCTACACCGAGGAGATCCAGCGGCAGTTGAGCCTTTCCTATAACGAGGCGGAGGCGATCAAGAAGAGCGCCGGGGTGGAGGGGGAAAACACCCCCAAGGAGGTTTTGGATATTATCGGGGTGGTTTCGGATTCCATCAGCGCCGAGTTCCAGCGCTCCATGGATTTCTTCGGCACCACCAACCCGGGGGTCTCGGTCAACCGGATCTGCCTGTGCGGGGGGGCCTCCCGGACCCACGGACTGGCCGGGGTGATCTCCGCGCGCCTGGGGATTCCCTCGGAGCTGGTCGATCCTTTCAAGAAGGTTGAATGTGACCCGAAGATATTTGACCCGAAATATATCGCCAACCTGTCCTCCGCTTCCGGGGTGGCAGTGGGCCTGGCTTTACGGATGGCGGGCGATCGTTAAGGGCAAAAAGCAAAGAATAAAGGTCAAAGGTGAAAGGTCAAGGGTCAAAGGAATAAGGCGAAGAGTAAATGTAGTTGCCCGATTTATCGGGCGAAGCAGGGCCCCTGGCGGGGCGAAAGCAAAGAGCAAAGAATAAAGGTCAAAGGTGAAAGGTCAAGGGTCAAAGGAATAAGGCGAAGAGTAAATGTAGTTGCCCGATTTATCGGGCGAAGTTGGTAGCCGCAGGCTTTAGCCTGCGAAACCCAAAGGCAGAGCGCAAAGAAAAAAGACCAACAGTGAAAAAGAAGCAAAGCGAAAAGCGAAAATGTACGAAATAAATGCTCAATTAACGGTTTTAAGGAAATAGGTTAAATCTCCGGCGGTTATAAACCGGTTTTGCGAAGGGAGGAAAGCCAGTGATCAAGATTAATCTTCTCCCCAAGGGGAGGGAGGCGAAAAAGAAAGAAGGGATGCGGGAGCAGATCGTGGTGCTCGTGGCCGCGGTGGTGATCCTGTTTTTGCTGATTGGGGTTTTACACTCCCGGATCAAAGGCCAGATTACCTCCGCCCAGAAGAAGATCGCCGAAACCAAGGCGGAAAGCGCCCGGCTGGACGACCTGATCAAGGAGGTCAAGGACATCGAGGTGAAGAGGAAGAACCTGGAAGACAAGCTCGCCGTGATCGAAAACCTGGAAAAGGGCCGGGTGGGGGCGGTGATGTTCATGGACAAGATGTCCCAGATGACCCCGGAAAAGTTATGGCTGACCTTCCTCACCGAAAACCAGGGCAAGGTCAACCTCAACGGGAACGCCATCGACAACCAGACCGTCGCCAAGTTCATTGACAACCTGGAGAAATCCGGCGTTTTCCGCGAGGTGATTTTCGGCTCCAGTAACCAGATCATGTACGAGAAATACAAGATGGTGAATTTCAACCTCTCGCTCAAGGCCGGCCTCCCGGGGATGGGGATCGAAATCGCGCCTCCCGCCTCCGCCGCCGAGAAAAAGGGCAGGAAGGCGAAGACCGATAAAGAAAATAATTAGATACAGTTACAAGGAGGATCAGAATGACCCTAGCAGACCTGCAAAGCCTGAACGTTGAAAAAATCGCCAAGCTGCCCCTGACCCAGAAGCTTTTGATTCTGGGCGGGCTGCTGATCTTGATCTCCGGGTTGTATTTCTACTTTTTCTACGTGCCCAAGGCCAAGGAACTCTCGGCCCGCAAGGACGAGCTCTCCAAGCTCGAATCCGAGCGGATCACCAAGAAGGCCACCGCCGACAACCTGCCGATCTTCCAGAAGGAGATCCAGCGCCTGAACGAGAAACTCAAGCGGGCCCTGGTCAAGCTTCCCAGCCGGGCCGAGATCGACCAGTTGCTCATCGAGATTCCGGTCAAGGCCAGCGAGTCCGGGCTGGAGATATTGAGCTTCAAGCCGGCGGGCGAGGTCCGGAAAAGCTTTTACGCCGAGGTTCCCATCAGCATCACTTTGCAGGGAAGGTATATGGACACGGCCAGCTTTTTTGACCGGCTGGCCAACATGCCCCGCATTGTGCAGGTGAACAATATCAACCTGAAACCGCAGGGCGGCAAACAGCCGGGACGGGAGGTGATCCTGGACGCCTCGATCATCATTACCACCTACCGGTTCCTGGAAGATGCCGGTTTAACCCAGTGAAAGAGGGAGGTTCGAGGATGAAAAAATTCCTAATCATTGTCCTGGGCCTGATCCTGATCGGGGGCCCGAGTTCCCCGGCCGGCTGCGGCGGAAAGGGGAAGGGCAAACCGGCGCCGGGTCCGGCCGCCGAGAAAAAAGCGACCGCCGAGGAAGCGGCTCCCGAGGCGATTTCGGAAATGGTGGCGAGCTACGAATTTCATTCCGAGGGGAAAAGGGATCCTTTCTATCCCTTCGTATCGGTGGAGGAAGAGGAAAACCAGAAAGCCTCCACCCCGCTGGAAAGATTCGACATTTACCAGCTGAAGATCAACGGGATCCTCTCCGGTTCGACCAGCGACAGCCGGGCGATGGTGGGAGCCCCGGACGGCCAGGTTTACATCGTCCGGACCGGGACCGCGATCGGAAGGCACAGCGGCAGGGTGACCGAGATCAACCGGACCTGCATCGTGATCCTGGAGAAATTCAAGGATTTTTACGGAAAAGCCCAGGAGCGCAAGTCCAACCTCTGTTTTACCGAAGTAGTAAAGTAAGGGAAGCATTGAGATATATTTCAATCGGCTGTGGAAACAAGGAGGAAAATTATGAATTTAAAGGCTAAGGGTTGGCTGGCGGTGGCGGTGGCGATCGGGTTCTTTTTCGCCCTCAGCGGGGAAAGCGGGGCCAAGAAGAACTGGGACAACACTATCACCAATATCTCGGTCAGCGATTCCGAGAACGCGGTGGTGATCACGCTTAAAGGCCAGGGTCGTCCTACCTACACGGCCTTCAAGCTGAACGATCCCGCCCGGATCGTCATCGACCTGGCCAATACCGATGTCTCGGCGGTTTCAACCCCGGCCAAGGTGGACAACGGCTTCGTGGGCCAGGTGTCCGCCGCGCAGATCACCGAGCAGAACAAGGACATCGGGAGGATCGAGATCGGGCTCCTGAAACCCCTGGAATACGACGCGCGCTCCGAGGGCAACGACATGGTGATCCAGGTCTTCAAAGCGGCACCGATAGCCCCGGCGCCGGCCGCGCCTCTTCCGGGGGAAAACCTGGAACTGCCGCCCCTGGAAGGAGGGGAGATCCCTCCCCTGGCGGAGGTTCCCGGTGACCTGGGCCCGAGCGGAGCGCCGGCTCCCGAGATCGGCCCCGCGCCGGCCTTCCCGGAGGCCGCCCCGATCCCGCCTTTAGCCGAGGTGCCGCCGCCGGCGGAAAGCCCCGCCGCCCCGGCTCCCGCCGCGGAGGAAGTCGCCGCGGGTGGAAAAGCCACCAAGATCCTGGATTTCAGGGTCAGTCCCCAGGCCGGGGCCACCGAGATCCAGATTGTCGGAAACGGAGAGATTAAGGATTACAGCGCCTTCAAACTGGAAAACCCGCCCCGGTTTGTCGTGGATATCATGGATGTCGGAAACCTTTATCCGGCCACCGAGATACCGGTCTCGACCCCGGAACTCAAAATGATCCGGATCGGCCAGCATCCGGACAAGCTGCGCCTGGTTTTCGAGCCGGCCAACGGGGGGATTCCCCCTTATCAGGTCAAACGGCAGGAGAACCGCCTGGTGATCAGAATGGGGCAGGCGGTTACCCCCGCTCCGGAGGGAGTGATAGTGGCGGAAGTGGCCCCCGCGCCCCCGGAAATTCCTCCTTATGAAACCTCCCTGGCTCCCGCCCCGGAAGCCCCGGCGGAGGTTCCGCCTCTGGTTGAGGCTCCTCTAACCCCGGTGGCCCCCGCGCCCGTGGCGCGGCCCAAACCGGCCGCGGCCCCGGTTGCCCGGGTGGGAGTAATCATGGAAGAATCCACCCAGCCCCGGTTCACGGGCCGGAAAATGGATATCGAGTTCCGCGAGGGAGAAATCATCGACGCCCTCCGGGTGATCGCGGACGTGGCCAAGCTGAACATCGTGGCCGGGGAAGACGTCAAGGGCCGGGTGACCCTGAAACTCGTCAATGTTCCCTGGGATCAGGCCCTCGACCTGATTCTCAAGTCGAACATGCTGGGGATGGAACGGGTGGGCAACGTCATCCGGATCGCCCCCGCGGAAAAACTCCGGAACGAAATGCAGGAGATGATGAAGGCGGAGAAAACCAAGGAAGAAATCGAGCCCCTAATCACCAAGATCATCCCGGTCAACTACGGGCCGGCCGATGGGTACAGCGGCCAGATCAAGGGATTGCTTTCCACCCGCGGGACGGTGGACGTGGACAGGCGGACCAATGTCCTGATCGTCAAGGACATCGTCCGGAACGTGCAGTCCGTCGCCATGCTGATCAAGAATCTCGACACCCAGACCCCCCAGGTTTTGATTGAGGCCCGGATCGTGGAGGCCAGCACCAATCTGTCGCGGGACCTGGGCGTGCAGTGGGGGGGGCGCTTCAACGCTTCGGCCGCGAGCGGAAATCCCACCGGCCTGCCTTTCCCGAATTCCATCGGGATCGGGGGCGGGATCCCCAGCCTCGGAGACGGCACCCAATACGGGATCAGCGCCGATCCCTTCTACGCGGTGAACCTGCCCGCGGCGGTCAGCCTCACCAGCGGCGGCGGCGCGATGGGTTTCACCTTCGGTTCGATCAACAGCATTGCCTCCCTGGACCTCCGGCTTTCCGCGATGGAGGGTTCGGGGGAAGGCCGGGTGATCTCCTCGCCCCGGATCGTGACCATGGATAACCAGGAGGCCCAGATCAAACAAGGCCTTTCCATCCCCTACGAATCGGTTTCCACCACGGGTACCCAGACCCAGTTCATTGACGCCGTGCTGAGCCTGACGGTCACCCCGCACATCACCGCCGACCGGAGCGTGATCATGAAGATCAAGGCCGAGAAAAACGCCCCGGACACCACCATCCGCAGCGCCTCCGGCGTCCCGAGCGTTTCCAAGAAAGAAGCCAAGTCGGACATCCTGGTGAAGGACGGCGAGACCGTGGTCATCGGGGGAATCTATACGATTGAGAAGACCGAAAGCCATTCCCGGATACCCTTTTTCTCCTCGATCCCGATCCTGGGCTGGCTGTTTCGCCGGGACCAGACGGTCAACAACCGGACGGAGCTGTTGATTTTCATCACGCCGCGGATAGTGGAAAAAAGGGATGTTTAGCGAGGCTAAAGCGGGTGGAGGCATTTTTCCCCGGGGCCGGGCAGGTCTCTGGGGGATGAATAACCGGATCGGATAAACGTATGCTCAGGTTTCTCACGGCCGGGGAATCTCACGGAAAAGGTCTGCTGGTGATCCTGGAAGGGATCCCCGCCGACCTGCCCCTGGCGGAAGAAGAGCTCAACCTGGACCTGGCCCGCCGGCAGAGGGGATACGGCCGCGGGGGCCGGATGAAGATCGAGAGCGACCGGGCGGAGATTTTTTCCGGGGTGCGCCGGGGCAAGACCCTGGGCTCGCCGGTGGGGATCCTGATCCGGAACCGCGACTGGGAAAACTGGAAAGAATTGATGAAGGTGGAGAACAACATCTCGGCGCTTCCCGCCGCGCAGGCCCTCAAGGTGCCCCGGCCCGGGCACGCCGACCTGGCCGGGGGGATAAAATTCGGGCATCGGGACCTGCGTAACGTCCTGGAGCGGGCTTCCGCCCGGGAAACCGCCGCCCGGACCGCGGCCGGGGCGGTCTGCCGCCGCTTGCTCGCGGAATTCGGCACGGTCATCCGCAGCCAGGTGATCGAAATCGGGGGAGTAAAGGTCAAAGGTGAAGGGTCAAAGGTCAAAGAAAATGATTATTGGGAGAAGGTGGAGAAATCCGAGCTTCGCTGCGGCGACCTGGGGGCGGAAAAGCGGATGAAAAAATTGATCGATCAAGCCCGGAGCAAGGGTGATACCGTGGGTGGTGTTTTCGAGGTCCGGGCTTTCGGCCTGCCGCCCGGCCTGGGCAGCTACTGCCAGTGGGACTTGCGGCTGGACGGCCGCCTGGCCGGGGCCATGATGTCGATCCCGGCGATCAAGGGGGTGGAGATCGGGATGGGTTTCCTGGCGGGCCGGAAACCCGGCTCCCAGGTCCACGACGAAATCTTTTATAAATCGGCGGTCGGCGGTCAGCGGTCGGCGGTCAATTTTTATCGAAAGACCAACCGCGCCGGCGGCCTGGAAGGGGGAGTGACGAACGGGGAGGAGCTGGTGATCCGGGCGGCGATGAAGCCGATCTCCACCCTGCTCAAGCCCAAGAATTCGGTCCAGATCGACACCAAGGAGGCCGTCCCGGCCACGGTGGAGAGATCGGATGTCTGCGCGGTCCCGGCGGCGGCGGTGGTCGGGGAGGGCATGACGGCCCTGGAGCTGGCCCGCGCCTTTCTCGAGAAATTCGGGGGGGATTCCATCCGCGAGGTCAGGCGGAATTTTTTAAGCTACCTCCGCGAGGTGGAGGCCTACTGAACAAGTTCAAAGTTCAAAGTTCAAGGTTCAAAGGTTAAAAAAGATAAAAAGCAGGGAGCAGGGAGCAAAGGAGTATAAAGTCTAAAGACCAACAGTCCAACAGACCAACAGTGAAGAAGGAGCAAAGAGCAAAGCGCACAAAGAAATGGCGATTTTAGCCTCCGGGCCGGAGGGATTGACGATTGATGAATGATGAAAAAGAATTGCGGAGCGCGGAATGACGGGAGGGAATGGATTCCTGCTTTCGCAGGAATGACAACATAAGACGTCATTCCCGTGAAAACGGGAATCCAGGGTTCAAGGGGAATAATGAATGACAAATACACCAATTGAAGATTGAAGATTAATGCAGAATGATTAGATTGACGATTGACGAATGAAAAGCAAATAACAGATTCAGACCGATTATACGGATTTGATGGATCAAAGACAGGTAAAAAAATTTATGATTAATAAAAACCAGATTATATCCGTGAATATCCGTGTCTAGGATTTTTTGAAATGGAAAAGATTTTAGTCAGGCTGAAAAGCGAGAGTTACCCAATCTTCCTGACCCGGGAGGGGCTGGAGGATATCGGCTCCGTGCTCCGCCGGATGGACCGATTGGAAAGGGTGACCGTGATTACCGATTCGGAGGTGGGAAAGAAGTACCTTGAGATAGTGGAGAAAGGATTCCGGGTGGCGGGGTACCAGGTGGACAGCCTGGTGATCCCGGCGGGAGAGGAAAGCAAGAGCCTGGAACAGGTGACGAAAATTTACGATCGACTCCTGGAGCTCGGGGTCAACCGCAAGGGCGGACTGGCGGCCCTGGGCGGAGGGGTGGTCGGGGATGTCACCGGTTTCGTGGCGGCCACCTACCTCCGGGGGATTGACTACATCCAGATTCCCACCACGGTAATCGCCCAGGTGGATTCCGCGATCGGGGGAAAAACCGGGGTCAATCTCCCCCAGGGCAAGAACCTGGTCGGGTCTTTCTGGCATCCCCGGATGGTTTTCTGCGATGTCGAGGTCCTGAAAACCCTGGAGCAGAAAGAATTCGTCGCCGGATTGGCCGAGGTGATAAAATACGGGATAATAATGGATGAGAAGCTTTTCCTTTACCTGGAAAGCAATCTCGACCGGGTTTTGCGCAAAGAGGAAGAGGCGCTTCTTTATATCGTGCGGCGCTCGACCTGCGATAAAGCCATGGTGGTGGAAGAGGATGAGCGGGAGCAGACCGGAAAGCGCACGATTTTAAATTTCGGCCACACCATCGGGCACGCCCTGGAGGCCTCGTCCCGGTACCGGGAATACCGGCACGGGGAAGCGGTGGCCATCGGGATGGTTTTCGCCGCCCGGCTTTCGGAAAAATTGGGCTACTGCAAGGGACCGACCGTGGAGCGGATCGTCTCCCTGATCCAGCGGGCGGGGTTGCCGACTCAGGTCCCCCCGCTGAACGAAGAGGACCTGTTTCCGATCATTTTGGTGGACAAGAAAGTAACCGCGGGCCGGATAAATTTCGTAATCGTGGAGGAAATCGGCAAAGTCAGGTTGGAAAAAATCGAGCCCCGGTTAATCGGGGAAAATTTTCGAAAATAAGGAGGTAATAATAATGAAAAAAGACAAGGCTTTTCTGGGTAAGGGCTGGGTATTTATCCTCGGGGTTTTGCTGCTGACCCTGAGCTGCGGCGACATCAACCAGGCTCCATTCGGCTCCACGATAACCATGCCTGAAGATACCACCTATACCTCGGCCGGGGACATGGTTTTCATCACCAAAGCGGTGGTGGTGGACAAGGACAACAACCCCCTGAACAATGTGGATGTGGAATTCATGGTCTGCTGCGACGGGGTGGAAATTATCGATGACCTCGGCGGGTCCCTGGGCAACGATGTCACGATCAAGACCGACAACGCCGGGGTGGCCACCGCCAACATCCTGGTTTACGGGAATTTTGAAGGTGATATAACCATATCCGCCGACATCGGGACCGTAAGTGCTCAAACCAAGATCACGAAAGCGGTTCCGGCAGCAATCTAAGGCCGGATTTGCCGGGGAAGCACCCGGGGGGTAAAATGAAAGGTAAGGATGGCTTCAAAATGAAAAAGATAAAGGGCTCCGGCTTAATTATCGGCCTGGCATTCCTGCTGGTTTTTTCCGCCTGCGGCGGGAATGAAAACGGATGGGACGGTCAATCGGGGACCAACAGGGTGACCATTACCCTGAGCGCCGATCCGACCTCGATCCCGGCAAACGGGTTGTCCACCTCAACCATTACCGCCAAGTTGGTGAATACCCGGGATTCGAGTTCGGTAGCGGATGGAACGACGGTGACCCTTTCCCTGGAAACCGCGGTGGGCGGAACGGTCTACCCCGCTTCCACTACCACCACCAGCGGGATCGCCCGGACCACCCTGACCAGCGGGACCACGGCCGGCACGGTTACCCTTAAGGCGCAAAGCGATACCTTTTCGAAAACCCTGAGGGTGGAATTCACCGAGGCCACCTCCGCGGATCAACCCTACACCATCATCGCCTCGGCTTCTCCCGCCCAGATCCCGATTTTCGGGGCTTCTTCGATCTCCGCCGAAATCAAGGACGGTGAGGGCGAACTGGCCCCGGACGGAACCGAGGTCACATTCTCCTCGGCCCTTCCCGGAGCCTCCATTGACAGTCCGGTTTACACCGTGGGGGGAGTGGCGACGGCCACCTTGACCGCCGCTTCCACTCCCGGCTGGTCGTCGGGAGTGACGATCACGGTCATGGCGGGCAGCTCGACCGATAAGAGCTTGAAAATCAAGGTTTTGGATCTGGTCATTCCCAGTCTCAGCCTTTCGGCTGCGATGATCCTGGCGGGGGGGAGCGCGACGGTTACCGCGGAGGTTCTGGACACCCAGGGAAACCTGGCCTGGGATCACACCCCGGTTACTTTCACCACCAACCTGCTGGGAGCGGCGATTACCCCTTCGGTCGAGACGACCGGCGGACTGGCGCAAGCCAAATTTACCGCCGGGGCTTACTCGGGGACGGCGGTCATCACGGCCCGGGTGGGGCTTCACGCCGTTGCCTCCGTCAACCTGACCGTGGATATTCCAGCTACGGCCCCCCCCCTCTACCATCAGGATTAATGAAACCTCGACCCTCAGCGACAACGGGACCCCCGCCATTCTGCCGGATGATTTTACCCTGACTTCCGCTTCGATCGGTATCTCCATCGGCGCGGCCCTTCCCTCAATGAATAATCTTTCCCTCTCCATCGCCAATAACGGTCTAAATATGCCCGCGCTTGACTGTTACGGACACACTACCTCGATCACCGCTTATCTGGCTGACCGGTATTCTAACTTTGCCGTTAAGGGCACGTCGGTGAATTTCTTTACCGAAGGGGGCGCGATTTCACCTTACATTGTGACCAATGCCAACGGACTGGCGGTGGCCACCCTGCAAGCCCAGGGGCCGGCCCCTCAGGATGTGGGACCGGGCGCTTATTATCAATGCGGATTCAATACCTGCCTCCATCCCTGCACGCCGGAGCGTTGGGCAACCGATCTATTCTACGGGCCCCATCATACCTATAATCCGCGGGACGGGGTAAACACCATCCTGATTACCACGATTGGAGAAGAATCGTTTGACGATAAAAACGGCAACGGAATCTACGATTCGGGTGAAGTCTTCGTGGATCTTTCCGAGCCTTATCTGGATGCCGACGACGATCGTATTTATGATTACGCTGAGCCATTCACCGATGGGGTGGATGTATACGGAAACGCCTGGTCATCCAAGAATCAAACCCCGGATAAGTATGATCCTCCCACCCCGTGGGTTGATAATAATCTCATCGACGATGATACCGATGGCTATTTCACCGACTGCGACGCCCCCGCCACCGATTGCAACAACCGTTGGGATTCGGGTGAGATCTGCCTGGGTAATCTTGAGAACCGAACCGTTCCTTCTCAGGATTGTAATCAGAACCCGAGCGGCTGTGTCTGCTTCCCGGGAGAGGGCTTCAAAGATAAGTGGCTCCCGGGCCGGACCTCCGGGGATGGGATGTGGAACGAGGCCGAGTTTTACATCGATTACAATAGCAACGGTCGATTCGACGGGCCCAACGGGATATGGGACGCTCAAATAATGATCTGGACAACCATTTCCAATTTATTTACCAGTTCAAATACAAGATCCTCCATATATAAAGTTGACTCCGCCGGATGCGACTCACCCCCGGCTACAATTGACATCACTGGCACGGGAACAAATTATTTTGTTCTCGATCTCTCGGATGAAAACTATAATCCTCTGGATACTATCAGCGTGGGCTTTGCGGTTTCAAGTGATACCAGCGCTAATTGCACGGTCTTTCCTTCCTTGGCCTACGTTAATGCTGATCCAATAGGTCAAGCCTGGACCCATTTCGAATTTACCGTAACAGGCAAAGCCGCCGGACCCTGTGAAGTGGATATCACCGCGACCTGGAGCAATACGTGCGGCAGTTATAAAGCAACTGACACCCTAACGGGGCAGGTCAAGTAAAGAAAAGTTTTTTGAATAAGGGGTAGGTTTTATGAGTCTATGATTTGCGGGTTTAAAAGTGTTGGTGATTTCTTTGGAGGCGGGGGAAACCCCGCCTCTTTGTTTGACGGGAAGACGGGCTATATGATTAAATTCTAAGGTAAACTTGTTCAGACCGCCTCTTCTTTATCCTCTCCCCCGAGCAAGACTCGGGGGCTACCCGGGGGAGAGGGGAGATTCTGGGGGAAGAAAAATTATGCCCGAAACCGGCAAACCCGAAGAAAAAACCGGGGTAAAAGAAATCAGGATATCCGCGGAGATCGAAAAGTATGCCACGGCCCTGGCCAAGGATCCGAAATCCCGGGCCTTCGCCCCCCTGGCCGAGGCCTACCGCCGGGCCGGGATGCTGGACGAGGCCGTCATGGTGGCCCAGGACGGCCTGAAAATCCATCCCGCTTATCACAGCGGCAGGGTGGCCCTAGGCCGGGCTTATTTTGAAAAGGGGATGCTTTCCGAGGCCCTCCAGGAGCTGGAAAACGTTACCAAGGTCAGCCCGGATAACATCGTCGCCCAGAAGGTCTTGGGGGAGATCTATTTCCGCCGGGGGGAAAAAGAAAAGGCCAAGCGCCTGTTTTCCCTGGTTTTAACCCTCTCCCCCGGGGATAAAGAGGCGGAAGAAAAATTAAAAGCCCTGGCCCAGCCTGAGTCTCAACCCGTTCCCGAACCTCACCCTTTGCCTGAGCCTGAACCAGAAACAGAAAGGTTCAAAGGTTCAGAGTTCAAGGTTCAAAAGGATCAACCGGTTTCTGAATCTGAACCTCAACCTCAACCCGAGCTTCAACCAAAGACTCAAACTGTTTCTGAACCAGAACCAGAGACTAAACCCGTCCCTATCCCCGAATCCGAGTCTTCCCGGGCGGAACCGAAAACTGAAATGATTGCCGAACCGGAAGATTTGGTTTCCGAAGCGTTTTCCCGGGCGCAAGCTGAAGAAATCGAAGCGAAACCTGAATCGGTGCCCCGGCCCGAGCCTGAGCTTGAGCCCGAGCCTTCCGAAGCCCCGAGCCGTCCCGAACCGGAAAAAACGGATGAACTGGAAATAGAAGATGATTCCCAGCCCGCGGTTGAGACAGAGCCGGGAAAACCGTCGGACCTGTCTGACCAGTCGGACCTGTCAGACTTGGTTCCCGGGCCTGAACCTGCATTAGAGCCTGAACCAGAAACAGAAAGGTTCAAAGGTTCAGAGTTCAAGGTTCAAAAGGATCAACCGGTTTCTGAATCTGAAATTGCCACCCCCACCATTGCCGAGATTTACGTGAAGCAGGGCCTCCTGGATAAGGCCCTGAACGTTTACCGGGAGATTCTGAAAGAAAATCCCGGAGCGCGGGATATAATCCAGCGGGTGGTGGAACTCTCCCGGCTGGTCCCCGGAGGGGCCGCCGCGCCGCCGGATGCGGCGATCACGACCGGGGAAACGACCCTGACCGAGAAAAAAATCCGGATTTTGAAAAACTGGTTGGAAAATATTCAGAAAATCCGCGGGGAAACTCACTGAGGGGGGATTTTCCCCGGGGGAAAGACGCGGAGGAGAACATGGTTTTTGAGAAGATTTTACAGGATATCGTCCAGGGGGTGGAAGGCGGCCGGGCCGGGCTGATCATCGGCCGGGATGGGATCGCCCTGGAGACCTTCATCCGGCCCGATTCCGACGGGGGGATGGATATCCAGGCGCTGGGGGTGGAACTGGTCACCCTGACCGGGGAGATCGGCCGCGTCACCCAGGCCCTGGGCTCGGAAAGCTTCGAGGAACTGTCCCTGGTCTTGCTCGGCAACATCGTGGTGATGAGGATGATCACCCCGGAGTATTTCCTGGTGGTGGTGCTCGGCCGGGAGGGTAATTTCGGGAAGGTCCGTTACCTGATGCGCCGGGAACTGCCCCGTCTGCGGCAGGAGTTGTAGATGGACCGCAAAATCGTCCGTTGGACACCCTCTTTAGCTGGGGCTCTGATTCAGCCACCCGGAAGGGAGCCAATGGAATGGTTTACCCTGAAAAGTTTTACCATGAAGGGCTCCCCTACGTTAAGATTTTAAACGTTTTCTATGTAGGGGCGGCATTCTATTGCCGCCCGAAAAGATAGGAAAGTAGGTTTTTCCCGGGAAGGAAAACCGGAGATGGGTTGGCCGGAAGAAAGAATCAACCGGGCTTTTAAACTGGCCCGGGCCCAAAAGCTGGATGCCCTGCTTTTTTTCAGCCCGGAGTTTGTTCGCTACCTTTCCGGTTTCCGGGGAGAAGGCATCCTGGTCTTCGGGTTGGAAAGGGGGTTCCTGGTTTCCGACGGAAGATACCTGACCCAGGCCCGGGAAGAGGCCCCGGAGTTCGATTTCCGGCTTTCCCAGAGCTGGCTCTCCGGGACGGCGGAAGTGATCAAAAATCAGGGCTTCGAGAAGGTTGGTTTTGAAGCCGAAGGGATTCCCTATATCGGTTTCCAGCGGCTTCGGGAACTTTCCCCCGGGTGGGAGCTTTTTCCCCTGGGGGACGAACTGAAAACCCTGCGCATGATAAAGGAGCCCGGCGAAATCGAGAGAATCCGCCGGGCCATCGAGATCGCCGAAAAGGCTTTTCTCGAGATCCGGCCCCGGATCCGTTCGGGGGGCCGGGAACGGGACATCGCCCTGGAATTTGAATACGCCGCCCGCCGCCTGGGCTCGGAAACACTGCCTTTTGACCCGATTGTGGCTTCCGGCCCGCGCTCGGCTCTCCCCCACGCCATCCCCTCGGCCAGGCTTCTCTCAGACGGGGAACTTGTTCTTATGGATTTTGGGGCCCGGGCGGAGGGATATGCCTCCGACCAGACCCGCACCACCTGGCTCGGGGAGGGGAAAGGGGAGCGGGAAGAGGACCGGATCTACCAGACGGTCCGGGCCGCCCAGGAGGAAGCCATCGCCGCGGTCCGCCCCGGGGTGGCGGCTAAAACCGTGGATCGCGCGGCCCGGAGCCGCATCGCCGCCGCCGGCTGGGGGGAATTTTTACGCCACTCAACCGGGCACGGGGTCGGCCTTTCCGTGCACGAGGCGCCCGCGATTTCGGAGGATTCCGAGGTGATCCTGGAAGAGGGGATGGTTTTTACCATTGAACCGGGTGTATATATACCCGAACTGGGAGGGGTCCGGATTGAGGACATGGTCCTGGTAACCGAGGAAGGGGTGGAGGTACTTACCTCGGTATGATCGAACAAGTTCAAGGTTCAAGAAGGAGTGTAGGTACTTACCTCGGTGTGATCGGAATGGTAAAATTATAAATTAGACCTGGAATCGAATTTTTAGGCTTAAATTCACAGGAAAATGGCGATAGATAAAAACAAGATTCTCCAGAACGCCCAGAAGCTGATCCAAAAGCAGCAATGGGATAAGGCGCTGAAGGAATACAAGACCCTGGCGGAGGCCTTTCCCGGTGATCAGGCCGTCCGGCTCAAGATCGGGGAACTTTATTCCCGGATGGGGCAGAAAGACGCCGCGATCGAAGAACTCGTCCGGGTGGCCGAAAGTTATGCCAAGACCGGGTTTTATTCCCGGGCGGTGGCGGTTTATAAGCAGGCCCTGAAGATCGACGAATCCCGGGCCGACCTTTTTGTCAGCCTGGGGGACCTTTACCAGAAACTTCAGCTTTCCCGCGAGGCGACCAGCCAGTTCCGGATCGCGATCAATCACTACGAGAAAGAAGGGGACAGCCAGTCCGCCCTGAAAATCTTGAAGAAGATGGCGGTGATCGAACCCGCCGGCCTGGGGACGCGGGCCAAGATCGCCGAGCTTAATTTTAAAGAGGGTCAGGAAGCGGAAGCGCGGGAGGAATTCAAAAAGATCGCCAATGAGATCCGGGCCGAAGGGCGGCAGGATGACCTGGTTCATTTCCTGGAACGCGTGGTAAGCATCATTCCCAACAGCCATGCCGAGGTGCAGGAGCTGGCCAAGATTTACGTCGAACGCCAGGAACCGGAGAAAGCCCTGGCCAAGGTCAAGATCCTGATCGAAGGCGGCCGGAGGGACGAGGAGGTTCTCTCCTGCCTGGCGGCGGCCTACCGGCTCCAGGGCAAGATGGACCGGGTCAAGTCGGTCTACAAGGAGATGCTCCGGATCTTCAAAGACGAGGAGAAACAACAAAATTTAAAGGAAACCGCCGAAGCCATTCTCAAGCTTGATCCCAAGGACGCCGAGGCCCTGGAGATTCTCGGGAAGAAAGCGGCCGCGCCGCCGCTCGCGCCCCGGCCGGCTCCGGCTCCGAAGGCCGCCCCGCCGCGGATCGCTCCCGTGACCCCGGCCGCTCCCGGCCCGGCCCGGCCGGCCCCCGCCGCCGCAACCGGGGCCGGGGCCGCCAGCCGCTTTTTAACCGAGGCGGATATTTACCTCAAATATGGCCTGAAAGAAAAAGCCGCGGACGCTCTCCGCGAGGTATTGAAGCGCGATCCCGGCAACGAAATAATTCAGAAAAAACTGGCCGAAATCGCCGGCCCCGCGGCCCAGGCGGAGCGGCCCAGGGAAACGCCCGCCGCCCCTCCCCGAGCCCCGGAAAAAGTCGAACCCGAGATCCGGCCGGCCGTTGAGTTTCAACTGCCTTCCGAGGAAGCGGTTCCGCCAGCGCCCGCGAAGTCGGGAATCTCCGAGGGGATTGAGATCGAGTTTCCCGAGGAAGGGTTTATCAAGGGCCCGGAGGTGGAACTTCCGGCGGAAGCTCCCTCGATTAAGCTGACCCCGGAACCGGCTCCCGCCATCGAGGAAGAGGTCGATTTCGACTCGGAGGAAAAACCCACGGCGCCCTCTCCCGGGCCCGAAATTTCCCTTTCGCTCCCGGATTTCTCCGCCCCCACCCTGGAAATCGGGGATAAAATCGGAGAGATCGAAGCTCCCCCCGAGGAAGAGGGGAAAAAAGGCGGGGCCGCCGAGGTCGAGGAAGATCTGGATGAGGCCGAGTTCTACCTCCAGCAGGGATTGCAGGATGAAGCGGTCAAGATTTATAACCGGGTCCTGAAAATCAACCCGAACGAGAAGCGGGCCTTGGACCACCTGCGGGAGATTTCCGGCGGCGGCGCGGTTTCCCCGGAGGAAGGCCCGGAAGAACTGGTGATCCCGCCGGAAGAAGGATTGGAAAGACCGGAGACGGCCGCTTCCTCTCCGGAGAAACTCCTGCGCCGGCAGGATGACTCGTTCTTCAGCCCGGAGACCGCCGCGCCGGAAAGCGCGGAAGAGGGTTTTGACCTGGCCCACGAACTGGAGGAAGAACTAGAGACCGAGGTGAGGGAGGAGGCCGCTCCCGAGGACGGCCCCAGCTTCGACGATATCTTCAGCGAGTTTAAAAAGGGGGTGGAGAAGGAAATCAGCCTGGATGATACCCAGACCCATTACGATCTGGGGATCGCCTACAAGGAAATGGGGCTTCTGGATGACGCCATCCAGGAATTGATGGTGGCCAAATCCGATCCGGATAAGGAAGCCGACTGCTACAACCTGATCGGGATTATCTACTCCCAGAAGGAAATGATGGAAAAAGCCATCGAGTTTTATATCAAGGGGCTCAAATCCCCTTCGATTTCAAAGACCGGGGCGATCGAGCTGTCCTATGAGCTGGGGGTGGCCTACCAGACCGTCGGGAAGGTTCAGGAGGCCATGCGGGTTTTTGAGCGGATTGCCCGCAACGATTCGGAATTCCGAGAAGTCAAGCAAAGGATCGCGGAGCTGAAAGGAAAATCGCCCTCCGCGGAACCCGGGGGAGAAGTCAGCGGGGAAGTCGAGGCTCCGGAAGAGGTGCCGGAGGGAGAACCCGCCGCTCCGGAAGAAGCGGCGGAAGCCCCGGCGGAAGCCCCGGCCCAGATGAGTTCTCCCGCCCCGGCTTCTCCGGCGGGAGCGGCCGCCGCGAAGGGGCAGGCGGAGGCGGGGCCGGGCGAAAAGGCCCCGGCGAAGGTTCGACAAAAAAAGATTAGTTTCGTATAATCTTCTTCGGCTGGGAAGATAAACAGCCGGGGAGAACCAGGAATTAGGGGGGGGTATGGATTATCTGGAATTTTTTGGGTTGAATAAAGAGCCGTTCTCGAACGCGCCGGATGTTCGCTTTTACTACAACAGCGCGCAACATCAGAAAGCCATGCTCCGCCTGACTTACGCGGTGGATTCCATGAAGGGCTTCGCCATTCTGATCGGGGACATCGGCACCGGCAAAACCACCCTGGCCCGGATGATGCTGGACAACCTGCCGGAGGAAGCCTATGAGTCCGCCCTCCTGGTGATCATTCATTCGGGGATTACCGCGGACTGGCTCCTGAAAAAGATCGCCCTCCAACTGGGGGTGGAGGACCCCTCCGATGAAAAGATCAAGGTCCTGAACCAGATTTACAGCCGCCTGATGGAGCTCGATCAGCAGGGGAAAAAGGCCGTGGTCCTGGTGGACGAGGCCCAGATGCTGAAATCCCGGGAGTTGATGGAGGAATTCCGGGGCCTTTCCAACCTGGAGGTTCCGGGGCGCAAGCTGATCACCTTTGTCTTCTTCGGACTCCCGGAAATCGAGGAAAATCTCAAGCTGGATCCGCCCCTCCTGCAGCGGGTGGCCTTGAAATACCGGCTCGAGCCCCTGAACGAGGATTCCACCGACGCCTATATCCGCCACCGGTTGCGGATTTCGGGGAGCAACGGCTGCTTCTTTACCCCGGAGGCGATCAGCGCCGTTCATATATTTTCCCGGGGGATTCCCCGGATGATCAATACCATCTGCGACAATTCCCTGTTTGAGGCTTACCTGATGAAGAACCGGTCGGTCAGCCAGGAGATTATCGAAAGCGTGGCCCGGGACCTGGGCCTTTTCGAAATGGAGAAGGCCAAGGATTCGGAACCCAAATCCCGGGCCGCGGCTCCGGCGCCCGAACCGCCGGAAGCGGCGGGGGAGAAGCCCCTCGAGGAAGTCCAAACCCTGATCGATGAGGAACCCCCGGCCCCGAAGGTGGTTCCGGAGGAAAAGGAAGATGTTGAGGATTTAATCCGGGAACTGGAGGCGGAATCCAAGGGGGCCCAGCAGGAAATGGTGGAAATCCCCTTCCCGCCCGAGCCTAAGGTCCAGGAGGCTGCTCCGCCGCCTCCTCCGTCGAAGGAACCCCCGGTTACGGGCAAGGCTCCGGTCCCGCCCCGGCCCGCCGCCGGTCCAACTTCGATCCATCCTCCGGCCCAGTCCAAACCCGCCGCCCCCGAAGCCAAAAAGCCCGAGCCCAAGAAGAAGGAAGAACCCGAGATTATTGACGATATCGACAAGCTTCTGGAACGTCTGGAAGATAAATAAGTTATAGACACGGATTCGCACGGATTCAATGGATTTTCTTCTTTAAAAAACCGGACCCTGACCTTTTCAAATCCGCGTCTATCCGTGTGATCCGTGTCGGAATTAATGCGGGCGTAATTCAGCGGTAGAATGCCAGCTTCCCAAGCTGGACGTCGTGGGTTCGATCCCCATCGCCCGCTCCATCGCTTCGCTCAGGATGACACAAAGCGAAGGGTTCAGGACAAGTCTGAGCCGACCTGTCCTCCGAAGCCTCCGACCCCTCTAAAGTTATGCCGGACAAATGGGCGAAGGAGGAAGGCGAAGAATCTAAACCAGGGAAAATCATGGTTTTGGTTCGCTTCGACTTATCCATAGACATGTTTATTTTCAACTTTTTTTCGAAAGAAACTCATTTTTTCCCCGCCTTTTTCCCTCCCGTCATAAAGGTTCAGGATTTTGGGTTTTGGCATTAAAATTTAAAGAAGGACGATGCCGGAAAAAGGGGAAAAAATCGGATCGAAAGCCAGATACATCGGCTGGGCGATTCTGGCGGGGACGGTGATCATCGCCCTCGTCTATTTATATTTCACCCCCCTTAAAATTCCCGATCGGCTGGTCCGGCTGGGGGAAGCGGTCTTAACCCGGACTTTGGGCACCCCGGTGGTGTTGAAACAAGTGAAGGTCAGCCTTTTTCATCCCCGGATTATCGTCCAAGGGCTTGAAATTCCGGAAATCAGGATCAGTTCCCTTCCGGCCCGGGGCTGGCTGGAGGTGGAAGAGGCGGTTTTCGAACCCGAACCCCTGCAGGTGTTCTGGGGAAAATTGAGTTTCGGACGGGTCACCTTTACCGGTCCGCGGCTCTGGCTGAAAGTCGAAGGCCCCGCCCCGGCCGAGCAGAAAAAGGTGGATTGGGGAAAGGTTCGGATACCCCGGCAATCCTGGGTCGGGCGGGTTCTGGTGAAAGCGGGGAGAATCCAGGTTTCCTGGCCGGAAAAAGAGTTTTTCCTGCAAACCGACGCCCTGGATCTCGATCTTTCTTTCCCCGGACTCTCGCGGGACGGCAAGATTTACCTCTCCAACCGGGGAGGAAAAATCGAGCTTTTCGGGAAGACTTCCTCCCTGGACGCCCTCGACCTGGAGGCGGGTTTTTCCCGGACCAGCCTCCGGCTGGAGACCGTTTCCCTGGTGACGGGCCTGGGTGAACTGACCGGATCCGGGAAATGGAACAACCGCGGCGGGTCGGTTCTGGCCGAGGGTGATTTCCGGGGCCAGATCCTGGCCGCGCTTTTCCACGGGAATAATCACGGGAACGAACTCGGCGGGTACCTCGGTTTTCAGGGACGGGGAAACTGGGAAGGGGAGAAGTGGCGGATCAATTTTACTTTCCCCGGCACCCGCCTGGAGTGGTCCGGCCTGGGCCTGGTTTTCCGGGGCGGGGAAGTCGAGCTCCGGCCGGGGAAGATTTCCCTCTCCGATCTGCGCCTGGGGGTCTACCCCGCCGACGTTTCCCCGGCGTCATCGGCCTTGGCCCCGGAGGAAAGGATTCCCCTGGGTGAACTGGGGGTGAGCGGTAATTTTCAGCTCGGGGATTCACACGTCTTTTCCGGGGAAATAAAGCTTGCGGATCTGAACGTTTCGGAAATAATCGCCTCCCTCCCGGGACGGAAGACGGAGGTTGCCAGACGTTATCTGGAAAGTGTCGGGGCCATGCAGGGGGTGATCAGGATTCGCGGTTCCTTCCCGGGGGGGATAATCCGGCTGAGCTCGCTTTCGCTGCAGGGAGATAATGATATGAACATCCTTTCCGGGGTGAAAGGCTGGGAACTGGTCAGCCTCCAGTCCGGATTCTCCTGGAAAGGCCAGGTTTTCAACCTGAAGAGGATCACCATCGTATCATCCTCTAACCGGATCGAGGGCCGGGGAACGCTTTCGGCCCGGGAGAAAACCGACCTCGAGTTCACCGCGGAACCCTTCGACCTGGCCGGGCTGGAGCAGCTGCTCGGATGGGAAATGGCGGGAACCGGACAGGTAAAGGGACGGCTCACCGGGACTCTCCAGGAGCCGGTTTTTTCCGGCCAGGTCAACCTGGCCCAGGTCCGGGTCGGGGGAATCAATCTCGGGGCGGTGAACGGGGAACTTTCCTGGGAGAAAGGGAAAGGATTGAATGCGACGCGCCTCGAAGTCCGGCCGCCGGGCTCGAGCGGGGAGGTGATCCTGGTCGGCCGCGTGGGCCCGGAGGTTTTTGACCTTTCCCTCTGGGGGGATCGGGTAGCCCTGGGGACGGTTTTCCAGGGGGAGAAAGAGGTTACGGGGCTGGCCTCGGGGAAGATTTATTTGTCGGGAAAATTGACGGAACTTTCCGGGGGGGGAAGGATCAAGATCCAGGATGGGACCGGTCTGGTCGCCGGGACCAAGGTGGGTTTTGAGGCTCTGGAGGCCTCCTTCACGGCGGAAAGGGGAGAAATCGCGCTGGAAAACCTGACCGTGTCCCAGGGAGGAGGCCGGGTCAGCATTCAGGGCCGGTTTAATCCAGAGAGCCGGGGGGTGGATCTGGCGATTCAGGGTGAGTCGCTGGATCCCGAGCGTTTTCCCTTCTGGTTTAAACAGCTGAAAAAGTGGGGCATCTCCGCCTCGGGTCCCCTCGAGATCCAGGGTCGGATCAAGGGGCTGGCCGGGGCCGATCCGGACCTGCAGGGAGAGGTCGGATTCAAGGTCCAGCAGGTTTTCCTGGGTTCAACCACGGGCGAGGAGCTCACCCTGGATTTTATCTTCCGGGGCCGGGAGGTGGAATGGCAGGGACAAATCCCGGGGATGAGCAGCCGGGGCCGGGTGGCACTCGGGGAGGGTTTTCCCCTGAACGGAACCCTGGAATTCTCCGGGTTGGACCTGGGCCCGTGGCTCTCCCGCGCCTTGCGGACGGAGGGGATGAAGGGAAAAATCCAGGGCACGGTTTCACTCTCGACCCGGCTCTCCGTTCCGGGGAGCCCGATCATTTCCGCGGAGATTTCCTCCCTGAGCATCGGAAGGGCGGATTATTACCTCGAAAACCGGGAGCCGATCCGGATCTCCCGCGCGGAGTCCGGCTGGGAGCTCAGCGGGCTTAATTTTGCCGCGGTTTCCCCCGTCCAGAAGGGGGAGGCGGGGAAAACCGGCAGCCTGACCGTAATTCCGCGGGGGGAAGATCTGGAAATCGCCGGGAACCTGGACCTCTATTGGATCGTGCCTTTCTGGTCCGGATTGAAAAGCGGGTCCGGCCCGGTGACCTTTCAGATGAAAGTGGGAAAAGCGGGATGGGGCGGGCAGGCCGACCTGGAAAAAGCCACGATCCTGCTTTCCTATTTCAAACAAAAATTCGAAGAGGTCAGCGGCCCGCTCACCTTCAATCAGAACGAATTCAAGTGGGAAAACCTGGCCGGAAAACTGGGCGGGGGGAACTTTGAATCGGCGGGCAGCGTGTTTTTGTCCAACCCGGTTTTGCTGGATTTGAGCTTCCGGCTCCGGGGGGTGCAATTGGAGACGGTTTCCTGGCTGCCGATGAGGGTGCTCGGCGACCTCCGCCTTTCCGGGGAGGCCCAGGCCCTGACCCTTTCCGGGAACGTGGAAGTGGTCCAGGCGGTGGTGACCCGCGAGATTAATTTTGGCTTGATCGCCCAGAGCTTTCATACCCGGAAATACCAGCCGACCGCGGGGAGGGAGGGCAAACCGCCGCTTTCCTTCAATGTTCATATCCGGTCGGAAAAGGGGATCGCCGTTTCCAACAACTACGCCGAGGCGAGCCTGGGGGGAGAGGTTGATCTCCGGGGCAATGTCTGGAACCCGGAACTCCACGGGGCCCTGGAGGCGACTTCCGGCAAGATTTTTTTCCGGGACACGGTTTTTACCCTGAACTCGGCCCGAATTGATTTTTTAGAGTCCTCCAAGACCGTGAACGGGATTGATCCCTTGATCGAAGTCTCGGCGGAAACCATCAAGGAATATGTGAATACCAAAACCGAGGAAAAAACCAACTATAAAATCACCCTGCAGGCATCCGGCCCCCTCTCGGACCTGAAAATCGGCCTGAGCTCGGATCCTTCGCCACCGTTAACCCTGAGCGGAACGGTCGGGGATGAAGCCGAGATTCTGAGCTTGTTAGCTTACGGGGTTTTTGCCGAGGATCTCCGGGGGAAACAGGGGGGGACGATCGCGATGGAGGCCGGGTCTTTGGTGGTGGGAAAGGCCATTAACACCCTGGAAGGGAAGCTGGCCCAACTGACGCGGATCGATCAGGTCAGGATCGAACCGGCTTTTTCCGAGTCGACCAATACCACCTTGCCCCGGCTCCTGATGCGGAAAAGGCTGGGGGAGGACCTGGACCTGGTTTACACCACCGAGATCGGGGGCTCGTTGAACCGGAAATTCACGGCCAATTATCACCTGGCGAATTGGTTTTCCTGGGGGTTAAAGTGGGATAATGAAGAAAGCCAGAACCGTTACGGTAATATCGGGACGGATTTGAGGATCAGGATACCCTTTCAATGAAGTAATTACTTAGGTTCACTGTTCAGAGTTCACGGTTCATAGGTTAAAAAGGGAAAATCCAAATGGGTTAAAGTTCAAGGTTCAAATGAACCCCCCAAAAAACCAAAAGCAAAATAGGATTTAGGATTTTTTTGTTTTTTGAACTTTATTTGCCCCTCTGGGGTTCTCGTCCTGAGACCTCATTCGGGGTCGTAGGAAACTTTGGATTTAAGCATTTGAACTTTTGGCTTGGTAACGAATTGAATCGAACCCGTTTTTGCATTTGCTGAGGTTCCCAAACTTCTGAACCTTGAACGGTGAACCTTGAACCTAACAACCTGAGTAGTTACTCAATGAAAAACGGATAACCACGTTTTGGAGATTCGCAAGCCCCAAAATATATTTCTTTTCCCGCTCCTGCTCTTGTTTTTGCTGAGCTTCCCCCGGATGGGTTTTCCGGCGGAGCGGGGCGGTGAAACGATCTCGTCCGTTAAGTATCTCTGCGCGGTTCCCCTTTATGAAAAGGACCTGGAAGATTTAACCGGGATCCGTTCCGGCGCCCGGTTCTCGCCCCGAAGCCTGGATCGGGCGATCAAGCTTTTATACCTGACCCGGAGGTTTTACCGGGTGACCGCCGAAATCAACCCTGGCCCCACCGGTCTCGAGGTGGAATTTTACCTGGTTCCCCGCCGGATCATCGGGGAGATTAAAATTAAAGGTTTGCGCTCGGTCAAGTCCGGGGAGATCCAGAAGGTTTGGGACCAGGAAGGCATCCGCTCCGGGCTGGAATTTTCCGAGCGGACCATCTCCAGGGTCAAGAAGCTTCTGGAGAATTATTTCCGCTCGGCCGGTTTTCCCCTGGCCGAGGTGGAAATCCAGGGCCGGTTCGCGCCGGGCGACCCCGGGGTAACCATGACGGTGGAGGTCAACGAGGGCCCCTCGGTCCGGATCCAGGCGGTGGATTTTTCCGGAGACCCCTATTTACCCCCAGAAAGAATTCGCCGGGAACTCAGGCTGAAGAACGGCGACCGCCTCGACCTCCGGCTCCTGCGGGAAAGGATCAAGGTCCTGGAGCAGTGGTACCGGCGCCAGGGCCTGTGGGAAATTAAAATCGGCGAGCCCGAGATCCGCCCCGGACCGATTCCCCTCCTGGCGGCGGTCCGGATTCCCATCCAGGCCGGCCGCCGGATCCGCGTGGATTTTTCCGGGCCTGATATCCCCGAAGAGGAGATGCGCGATCTCATCCGGATCACCCAGCTTCCGGAGGACGAGGAATTTTCCCTGGCCTGGATTGAAGAGAAGGCCAAGGAAATCAAGGACATTTACCGCCAGCGGGGCAAGGTTTTCATCGAGGTCAAGACCGTACCCGAGGAGCCGAGCCGGCGGGAGCTGGTCTATCATTTCTCCGTGGACAAGGGTCCCACCATTTACGTCCGACGCATCGAATTCAGCGGAAACCTGAAGGTCAGCTCCGATTCGCTCCAGAAACAGATGCTGACCAACACCCGGGATCTCCTGGGGCATATTTATAAAAATTACAACGGGATTTTTCTGGAAGAGGTTTTGGATGAGGATTTGAAAGCGATCCTTTTTCTCTACCATAAGTTGGGTTATGCCTCCGCCCGGATTACCGGGGTGGACCAGGAAGTCAAGCGTCCAGCGACCAAGGCAGAAAACGGGGACCTCGTCCTCAAGATCGGGGTGGAAGAAGGGGTCCGGACCCGGGTGGGGGAAGTGGTTTTTACCGGGAACCAGGCTTTGTCCAACGAGGAGATCGGCCGCCTGGTTACCATCCGGATCGGGGAGTGTCTGGATCCCGCCCGGGTCGAGGAAGGGCGAAAAAAGATAATGGAATGGTACGCTCGGAATGGTTTTCCCCTGGCCCGGGCGGAAACCCGGGTGGATTTTTCCGCCGATCGGAGCCAGGCCTCCGTGAGTTACCTGATCGAGGAGGGTTTGCTGGTTCGCCTCGATCGGATTATCGTGAGCGGGACGCGCTGGACGCGGGATTACGTGATCCAGCGGGAATTTTACCTGAAGCCGGGTGACACTTACGATTTTGAAAAAGTCGGAGAGGGACGTCGGAGGCTTTTCAACCTGGGTTTTTTAAGGGAGGTTCAAGCCGAGCCATCTCTTCGGGATCCAAGCCATGAAGACTGGGACCTCCTGGTCCATGTCCGCGAGGATAAGGGTGGGTTTTTCGAGTTGGGAGGGGGCTATGCTACCGAGGAAGGCCTGCGCGCCTTTGCGGGGGTCCAGCACCAGAATTTATGGGGAACCGGCCGGGGGGCGCTGGCCCGCGGGGAGGTTAAATTCGGCTTGATTAAATGGCCCCAGGATTTAGTACACTCGAGCCTATACCAATTGACCCACTGGAAATTTGATGCCGGCTACCGCGAACCTTGGGTCTTTCACCGGAATCTTCTCGGCCGGTTGGATCTTAATACGGAATATATACAGCGGGGCACCGAATCCGACTACCCTTATGATTACCGGTCCTCGTCGGGGAGCGTGGGGGTGGAGCGGGAATTCGGGAAAAATATTAAGGGGACCTTGAAATACCAGGTGGAGCGGGTCGAAAGGAACAATTATTTGGCCGATTATAACGGGATAAAATACCCGGCGCTGGATTGGGATGAGAAGATTTCTCCGATCATTCTCTGGGATAACCGTGATGATATTTTTTATCCGAGCCGGGGCTTGATTATCACCTCCAACCTGGATCTTTCACATTCCTTTTTGGATTGGGATCGTTCGTATGTCAAGGCTTTTGGGGAAGGCGGAATCTTTCATAAACTGGTGGGAAGATTAATTGGGGCCCTGGTTTTAAGGCTCGGCTACGCATATGTGTTTGGCCGGAACGAGGACATTCCCATTGACAAAAAATTCCAGCTCGGGGGCGTAAATTCGGTCCGGGGATTCTTGAAGAACACCATTGGCCCTCAGACTGGTAGCCCGGGAACCCACACCGGAGGAAACATCCAGATTAATTACCAGGGGGAAATCCGCTTTCCCTTTCCCGGGAGCCAGAGGTTCGGAGCCGTGGTTTTTACCGACGGGGGCGGGCTGTGGAATAAATCGGAGGAAGTAAAAATGAACGGAATCCGTAAGACCACCGGCGTGGGATTGCGGTATTACACCCCGATCGGACCGATTCTACTCGATTGGGGGTTTAAACTGGATCGCCGGACGGGCGAAGCATTGTCGGAATATTACTTGGCGATCGGAAATCCCTTTTAATCGCTCGGCGCAAAGCGCAGAGCGCATGGAGCAAAGCGCAAAAAGCTTAAGGAGAATGTAGTTGCCCGATTCATCGGGCGAAGTTCGGCGAAAAAGCAGGGAGCCTGGAGTGAAGAGCGTGAAGCAGGGAGCAAAGAGCAAGAAAAAAAATAATGAATATCGGGATATTGTCTTCATGGGTTGGCTGGTTTTTTCGGTCGTCACCGCCCTGCTCTTGTTCCGGTCAGCCGCGGGCAACGCCCAGGCCGATACCGATGCGCCCTCCGGAGATCGGGTAGTGGCGGCGGTGGACAAATGGCCGATCACCGAGCGGGATTTGAAACTCGAGCTTTTTTTTGTCTGCCTGGGCCGGGGAGGCCCACCGCCCGAGCTGGTCGCGCTCTCCCAGAACGGGTTTGCGGGGAACGTGCCGGGCGCTCTCGGTGAAGGGCTCCTCCGCAAGGTAATCGAGAGACATCTGATTCTGAATGATATGGAGAAGGCCCAGCATTTTCAGGCCAATATTGAAGAACGGGAGGTCAAGGGCCGGCTCGAGACCTGGGATTCAATCATGAACGGCCAGGAACTCCTGTTGCGATTCTCGCGCTGGCTGGATTTGGATCCCTCGGAGTTTCGGGTCCGGGCCCGGATGGATCTTCTGGTGAACAAATACGTGGGTCAGGAACTCGGGGTTTTCGGTTCGGCTGGCAAAAAGCTCGAGGAGATTTATAATAAGTGGGCGAATATTCTCTGGAACCGGGCTGAGATCGAGATTTTTTAACCCGAAAAATGCAGTTATTATTTCCTAGTGTTTCGTAGTTGCCCGATTTATCGGGCGCTTTTGAAAACCGCCGATCCCGCCAGTGACGGGACGCGTGAATCGGCAGGCTACAAAAAATTCCGCCCGCGAAGGATGGAGGAATGGATTCAATCACATTTTTCGGGTTTAAAGAATATAGTTAAAACTTATCCGTGAAAATCCGTGTCTAAAAAAGGAATATCCTGCCTTTGAACTACCCTGAAGCCCGCTATTACGAAAAAATTGCGTCCCCGGACCCGGAAAAAGGAACGGCGGTTCGCTGCACCCTCTGCCCGCATTTCTGCCGGATTAACGAAGGGAAGGTAGGGGTCTGCCGGGTTCGGCGGAATGAGGGAGGCACCCTCCGGAGCCTGATTTACAACCGGGTTTCAGCGCTCCACCTTGACCCGGTCGAAAAAAAGCCACTCTACCATTTTTACCCGGGGAGTGTGATCCTCTCGGTCGGGGCGGTGGGATGCAACCTGGGCTGCGGGTTCTGCCAGAACTGGGAACTGGTGGAGGGAAAGCTGGAGCTCCAGGAGACGAGCCCGGAGGAGCTGGTCCGGGAAGCCCGGGAGAGCGGCTCGGTCGGGATCGCTTTTACCTACAACGAGCCGACCATCTGGTTCGAGTTTATCCTGGAGACCGCCCGCAGGTTTCGCCAGGAAGGATTGAAAAATGTGCTCGTGACCAACGGCTTCTGCAACCCGGATCCCTGGCAGGAGCTGCTGCCCTGGATCGACGCCATGAATATTGATTTAAAGTCCATCCGGGAGGAATTCTACCGGCGGAATTGCCAGGCCCGGCTGGAACCGGTGAAGAAAAGCATCGAGCTGGCGGTCCGGAGCTGCCACGTGGAGCTCACTAACCTGGTGATTCCCCGCCACAACGATTCGATTTCGGATTTGAGCGACCTGATTGATTTCGTGGCTTCCCTGGGGAAAGAAATCCCTCTTCATTTTTCCCGCTATTATCCCAGCTATCGTTTCAACGAGCCCCCGACCTCTCCGGATATTTTGCTGACCGCTTACGAACTGGCCCGGCGGCGTTTGGATTATGTCTATATCGGTAACCTGGCTTCCGAAAAGGGCCAGAATACTTACTGCCCGCAGTGCTCCAGCCTGTTGATTCGCCGGATCGGTTACCGGATCGATTCGAGCGGACTGGCGAAGAACCGCTGCCGTAAATGCAACCGGGAGATCGAAGTGGTAATTTAATTGTGCCTAGTGAAATAATTAAATACGGATTCCGATAATTTTTGTCATTCCGGGCTTGACCCGGAATCCAGTTTGTTTTTCTGGATTCCCGTTTTCACGGGAATGACGGTTAATATGCAATTTTTTAGGACGTTATGTAAAGCAAATAATTTCCCCATGCCTTTCCAGAAAGAAAAGATCCAGGAAGAGAATTTCGAACGCCTCCGGAGGGAAATGGTGCACTCCCAGCTGGAACGGAGAAATATCACGGACCAGAGGGTGCTCGAGGTGATGCGGAAGGTGCCCCGGCATAAGTTTGTCCCGGAGCGGATGCGGGGTGAGGCCTACGACGATCACCCGCTCCCGATCGGGAAAGGGCAGACGATCAGCCAGCCTTACATGGTGGCGATCATGACCGAACTCTTGGGATTGCGGGGTGAAGAAAGGGTCCTGGAGATCGGCACCGGATCCGGGTATCAGCTCGCGATCCTGGCCGAGCTGGCCCGGGAGGCTTTTTCCGTGGAGCGGTTTGGGCCTCTGGCCGACCAGGCCCGGGCCCGGCTCCGGGAACTGGGATACCGCAATTTCGAGATCCGGGCCGGGGATGGGACCCTCGGCTGGCCGGAGCGCGCCCCCTTTGACGGGATCATCGTGACGGCGGGTTCTCCGGATGTTCCCGCTCCGCTGGTCGAACAGCTCTCCGAAGGGGGACGGCTGGTCATCCCGGTGGGGGAGGAAAGGCACCAGGAGCTTTACCGCTTGACCCGGGAAGGGGGAAAGACCCGGAAGGAATTTTTTGGCGGGTGCGTTTTCGTTCCCCTGGTGGGCGAGCACGGCTGGGAAGTGGGATAATCAAAAGCCAAATGCGGATTGACGATTGCAGATTGACGAATGAAAACCAAACTAACCAGATGAACTGAATGTACCAGAATGTAGGGCAAGGCTTTAGCCTTGCGGCTGATTGACGATTGACGATTGGGGATAACGAATTGACGAATGACGATTGCGGAACGATAAATCATAACGTCATTCCTGCGGCCTCCGGCCCACGCTTCCAGCCCGTAGGGAGGGTAGGGTCTCCGACCCGGAGGGGGAGATTTTCAAAAGGAAGAACTGCGAAAACTTAACGGCATTTTTTGGCTTCGATTAATCTGTTGGCAAATGGTTTATTCAAACTTTTCCTGACAATGTCCGTAGGGTCAAAACTAATTTATTACAAAGATCGATTTCATCGCCGGCTACGTGGAACCGGACAGGTTTTCAAACATCATCCATTATGTCGGGGATGGAATTTACGGGAAAATGAATTATGAGGAATATCTCCGGAAAAATGGAAAGTAAGTCCAATAAACATGAAAAATGAAGTTAATATTTTCAATTTTATTGTAGTTGCCCGATTTATCGGGCTCTTTTGAAAGCCGCCGATGAATCGGCATACTACATCATTTTTCGGGATACTAATTATCCTGTGTATTTCCGGTTGTGGCACCGTTCCCACCAAGGAGGCGGACATGAAATGTAATTTCGGGATCAAGCCCCGGGAGGAGCACCGGTTCAGGAGCGCGGGGGAATTTTTCCGGACCGCCTGGGATTTACGGAAGCATCTGTTTTCCGGCATCGTCCCCGTGTTTGTTTCGCCGGGCCGGATGGACCCCGCTTTCCGGGAAAAAGTCTGCCTGACCGTGACCTGGGCGAACCGCTGCCGCGCCTGCATGGCGGTGCACAGCCGGTGGGGGAAAAGCGCCGGCGTCAAGGAAGAGGAGATCAGCGATCTCGAAATCCTGGATCCGGCCAAGTTCGAGCACCGGGAATGGGTGGCCCTGATGTACGCCCGGGATTACATCCTGTTTGACGGCCGGATTCCCGACGAGGAAATCACCCGTGAATACAAGAAGCTTTACAGCGAAAAGGAGCGGGCGGATATCCTGGCGATGATCAAGATGATGGATTTTTCCAACCGCTTCAACAACACCTGGGACCGGAGGAGGGTTGAAAGCCGGATCTCCGGGGAACCCTCCCGAAAATAAATTGCCTCGATCCGCCTGGAAATTCTTCCTGGGCCATCTGGCCTTTGGCCTGGTCATTCTGCTTGCCGGGCCGGCATCCGCCTACAACCATCCCGAGCTCAACTGGCGGGTGATCGAAACCGGGCATTTCCGGATTTTGTATCACCAGGGAGAGGAGGTTATGGCCCGGGAAGGAAGCCGGGTAGCCGAGGAGATCTATCCCCGGGTCACCGGTTATTACGGTTATGAGCCGGCGGGAAAGACGGTCATTATTTTCCAGGATACCGACGATTACGCCTACGGTGAGTCAAGTTATTTCCAGAGCGCGATTCTGATCACCGCCACGAGCCTGGACCTGCCCCTCCGCGGCCGGGCGGATTGGCTGAAAAACGTGATCACCCATGAGTTCACCCACCTGGTTTCCCTGAAGCTGGCCGACCGATTCGGACCGCATCTGCCGCTCCTGATTTTTTCGATCCTGGAAAGCGGTTCCGGGGAGGGGCGGCCCCGCGTTTTTCATTACCTGGACCTGGCGGGAAGCTTTCCCATCCCCGGCTCCATCAGCCCCTCCTGGTTTTCCGAGGGAATCGCCCAGCTGGGATCGACCCGGTTCGGCTCGGATACCTGGGATAACTACCGGGATACCTTTCTCCGGGCGTCCTGGCTCGCGGACCAGGTTCTATCCCTGGATGAGATGGGGATCTTATCGGGAAAGGATGCCTGGGAGGCCGAGCTGGTTTACAACCAGGGATTTTCCTTCTGCCGTTTTCTCGAAGAGCGTTATGGCCCGGAGATGTCCGGAAAACTTGCCGCCGAGCAGGGCCGGGGCTGGCATTGGAATTTCGGAAATACGATCAAACAGGTCCTCGGCCGGGATCTCCCGGCCGTTTACGCGGAATGGCTGGCCTGGCTTTCGGAAGGGTATCGGGAGGAACTGGAAGGAATAGCCGAAAATGAAATCGCCGGGGAAAAATTCGCCGGGAAGGGGAGGCTGAATCTCTCCCCCCGCTTTTCCCCGGACGGGGAATGGATCGCCTATGTTTCCAGCGACCGCTCCGACTTTATGGCCGAGAGTCTTTTAATCGTTCCCCGGGAAAAGGGCGGCAACCCCATCTTCGTCGCCGGGGGGGTGAATTCCGGGGCGAGTTACGCTCCGGACGGCCGGAGCCTGCTTTATTCCCGGGAGGACCTTTTCGACTGGAGGGGAAATCACTTCAGCGATCTCTATGTTTACGACCTCGCGGAAAGATCGGAAACAAAAATCACCGATGGTCTCCGGGCTTTCAACCCCGCCTGGTCGCCCGATGGAACCCGGATAGCTTTTATTAATAATGAAGGTGGAGACCGGAATGTCTGGCTTCTGGACCTGACCCGGGATGAGGCCGAACTCAAGCCCTTAACCCAGTTTTCCGGCGGGGCCCAGCTTTTTTCCCCCGCTTTTTCCCCGGCCGGCGACCGGATCGCCTTCGGGATCCTGGACCGGGGGAACGAGGAAATCTATTCGGTGGACCTTTCCGGGAAGGTTCACCCCCTCGTTTCCGGCCCGGCGAACGAAAGAGACCCGGCCTGGGTGGACGAGAGCCACCTGCTTTACAGCTCGGATCAGGGAGGGATTTTCAATCTGTATCTCCTGGATTTGGCGAGCGGCGAAAGAAAACAATTGACCCGGGTGAAAACCGGGGCCTTTATGCCGGTTCCCGATCCCCAGGGAAAAGGGATCGTCTACAGCTATTTCACCGCCGAAGGATTTCGGATTAATTGGTTGTCCCTCGACAGCTCTCGGGATAAATTGTCAATCGTCAATTCGTTATCCCCAATCGTCAATCGTCAATCGTCAATCGTCAATTTGTTATCCCCAATCGTCAATCGTCAATCGTCAATCGTCAATTCGTTATCCCCAATCGTTAATCGTCAATTGTTAATCGTCAATTCGTTATCCCCAATCGTCAATCGTCAATCGTCAATCGTCAATTCGTTATCCCCAATCGTCAATCGTCAATCGTCAATCGTCAATTCGTTATCCCCAATCGTCAATCGTCAATCGTCAATCGTCAATTTTACTTACCCTCTGCCGGTTACCGGCATTGATCATCCTTACCATTTCTCCCTCCTCCCGGTTGCGGTTTTCCCCGAGTTTATTTACGAGGACGAGCAGGGGTTCAAGGGCGGGGCCATCGTCATGGCCTCCGACCTCCTGGGCAAGCATACCCTCATGGGCGAATTTCTTTTTGGGGAGAACCAGGATTATACCGTTCAATACCTGAATAGCATGTGGCATCCCACCTTTTACCTTGAGGGCGGGTATTACATTCGCAATCTGCGGTGGGAAGAAAAGCGGAAAGAGGTCGAGAACTCGTATGACTTGAAAACGAAGTGGAGCAACTTCCAGGTGGGGCCGCAATACATTTTCCAGGACAGTTTCCTGGTTTCTCCCTTCTACCGTTTCCGGGTTCTCAATACCGAGGGTTTAAAAGACGAGTATCACTTCGATTCCGGGCAGTTGTTCCAGTATGCTTACCTGCCCCTCAGGCAGGAGCGGCAGCAGGCCGGTTTGATTCTCTGGCACCTCCAGTTTTCCCCGACCAAGGACTGGGGTGCGCATCCCCGGGGCGGGAGGCAGGTGCTGTTCATCTACAGCGCCGGATTTTCCAACTTCAACCGGGAAGTGGAGGATGTCATCGAAACCGGGAACGGGGAAAGTAACAGGTTTTACAATGATTATCGCTACCACCAGCTTTTTCTCGATTGGACCGAGAATTTCGCCCTGCCCCTGGACAGCGCCCTGGAAACCAGCCTTTCCCTGGGTTGGATCAACCGGGATGTCTATTTTTGGGATGAATTCTTCGCGGGCGGGTCGATGGAATTCACGGGAATGGGGGAATTCCGGACCCGGAGCGATTTTCCCGGATTCCCGGCTTTTCATCTCCGCGGGGAACGCCTGGGGATTTTTCATCTTTCTTACCGCCTCCCGGTCCTGGGGATTAAGAAACAAGTCGGCTTCTTTTATTTCAACCGGGTGTATTTTTCCATTTTTGGTGATGCCGGGAATGTCATTCAATCCGTCCGCGGCTTCCGGCATCTCTTGGACCCGGATGACATAAAAATTGACGCGGGGTGTGAAATCAGGCTTTCCAGCAATATTTTTTATTCTTATCCCTGGGGCACTTTCATCCGCCTGGCCCACGGTTTTCCCGACCCGGAAAAAGAACCGGTGCGGGTGTATGTAGGCATCGGGACGGGTTTTTAAGCCAACTCACCAACTCTCCAACTTTCTAACTCACTAACATTATTAAAAGAATCCTTGACAGGGGTTGCCCGGGTTTGGTATCCATTCACTACTGGAAAAAATCATTTATTTTAATAAAAAGGAGGATTTTCATGTTTGAACTGACCGAACCCCAAAAAATGATCCAGCAGGCCTTCCGGCAATGGTGCGAAAATGAGCTCCAGCCCAAGGTGGAGGCCCTGGAGAAGGCCGAAATCAATCCTTTTGACCTGATGCGTCAAATGCTTGACGCCTTCGGGATGCGCGATGCCATGCGGGAGGGTATGAAGCGCAAGGTTCAGAAGATGCGGGAGAAGGGGCCGGTGGAAGACAAGAAGGAGGAGGGGCTGGTGGAAGACAAGAAGGAGGAGGGCGACCCCGATGATCCCATGGAAATGGCCCAGCGGGACATGATGATCCCGTTCACGATGATCAAGGAACTCTGCCGGGTGGCTCCGGGTTTCGCCATGAGCTTCGGGGTTTCCACCGCCCTGGCCGGCGGGACGATCCTGAGCAAGGGGAACGCCGACCAGATCGAGAAGTGGGGGGTCCCCATTAACGCCCTGGACAAGGTGGGTTGTTGGTGCCTGACCGAGCCCGAGGCGGGCTCCGACGCCTTCGGGAGCATGAAGGCCACGGCTAAGCCGAAGGATGACTACTATATCCTGAACGGGCAAAAAACCTTTATCACCAACGCCCCCTACGGCGAAATCTTCGTGGTCTACGCCAAAATCGACCGCGGCCAGCCCAAGGATAAGCAGCCGGTGCACGCCTTTGTCCTGGAGAAGGGGATGCCGGGTTTGACCACCGGGAAGCCTTTCGAGAAAATGGGGATGAAGGATTCCCCCACCGGAGAGGTTTTCATGGACGACGTCAAGGTGCCGAAGGCGAACCTCCTGGGGGTGGAGAAAGACAATCTCCGCGACCAGGCCAAGGAGAGCCTGGGGAACGAGCGGAGCGGGGTGCCGGCGATGTGCCTGGGGATCATCGAACGGTGCTTCGAAGAGTCGGTTAAATACGCCAAGGAACGCAAGCAGTTCGGCAAGCCGATCGGGGAATTCCAGGCCATCCAGCTCAAGATCGCCAATATGTATATCAAGTATATGAACGTCCAGAACATCGTTTACCGCCTGGCCTGGATGGGCTCGGCCAAGAAGCGGGACATGGCTTTCATATGCGCGAGCAAGGCCTACGCCGCCCAGGCCGCGATCGAGGTGGCCATGGAAGCCATCCAGATCTTCGGCGGCTACGGCTATATGAAGGAATACCATGTTGAAAAATTATTAAGGGATGCTAAACTCTTGGAGCTTGGGGCCGGCACTACCGACATCAACCTGTTGACGACGGCCCGGATCTTGCTCCGGGATTAATTAAAGAGGACAGGAATTTTCTTTTGGAGACACGGATTTTCACGGATATTTTCGATTTGATTTATTCTAAATAATCCGTGTAATCCGCGTCTTGAACCTAAGTTCAAAGAATATTTTTTTAGAAAGGAGGAATCCAATGGCAGACGTGAGATTTGACGGCAGGGTAGCGATCGTGACGGGAGCGGGCGGAGGCCTGGGACGGGCCCACGCCATGTTGCTGGCTTCCCGGGGCGCCAAGGTGGTGGTCAATGACCTGGGCGGCGCGATGGACGGGACCGGCAAGGGCACCGCGGCGGCGGAAAAAGTGTGCGCCGAGATCAAGGCCAAAGGCGGACAGGCCGAGCCGGATTTCAACAGCGTTTCCACGATGGCCGGGGCCATGGGTCTGATCGAGACCGCCAAGAAGGCCTTCGGCAAAGTGGACATCCTGGTCAACAACGCCGGGATCCTCCGGGACGTATCCCTGATGAAGATGCGGGAAGAGGACTGGGACGCGGTCATCGCGGTGCATCTCAAGGGTACCTTCAACTGCACCAAGGCGGCCTTCCCGGTGATGCGCGAGGGGAATTACGGGCGGATCGTGAACACCACTTCCTCCGCCGGTCTCTTCGGCAACTTCGGCCAGACCAATTACGCCGCGGCCAAGATGGGAATCGTGGGCTTCGGGAACGCGCTCAAGCACGAGGGCGCCAAGTACAACATCAAGGTCAACACCATCGCCCCCTTCGGCGGGACCCGGCTGACCGCCACGGTTCTGCCTCCGCCGGTGCTCGAGGCGATGAAACCCGAGGTGGTTTCCCCGATGGTGGCCTACCTCTGTTCCGAGGAGTGCGGGCTGACCGGGAATATCATCGTGGCCGGCGCCGGCTATTTCGGGCGGGTGGCGATGCGGGAAGGCAAGGGCTGCGCTTTTGACGGCTCCAAGCCGATCACCCTTGAGATGATCCGCGAAAACCTGGCCAAGATCACGGATATGACGGACGCCAAGGAATTCGACAGCGTGAACGAAGAAGGCATGGAGAAGATTTTCTCCAACGTCAAGACCTAATCCTTCATTTTGTTTTCCATTCCCCCCCTCCCCCCTTTGGTCAAGGGGGGAGGGGGGAATTTTCCAGGATTCTAATCTCCTGACTAACCAGGGGGAGGACAAATGGTTGATCTCTCGATAATCAAGGACATGATTGAAAACGTGGCCTTCATGAAGCAGCTGGGGGTCAAGATCGATGTTTTCGAGCCCCGCCGGACGGTTTGCTCGATGGCGGCCCAGGAATGGTTTTTCACCCCGATGGGCACCGTGGCGGCCGGCCCGATTTTCACCCTGGCGGAGACCGCCGGGGCCGCGATCCTCTCCGCTTCCCTCGATCTCATGAGGTTTTCGCTGGTGGCGAAAAGACTCGAGATCGAGTTCAAGCGGCCGGGAAAGGGGAGCCTGAAGACGGAACTGAAGATGACCGAGGACGAGGTCAAGAAGATCGAAGCCGAAGCCGAGGCGGGGGGAGGGAAGTGCGACGCCCCCGTGAAGGTCGAGGTAGTAGGTGAAGACGGCAAAACCGTGGCCGAGGTTCTGGCCATTTATCGAATTCGAAAGCTAGGGTAAACATGGAAAGAATCGGAATCGTGGGGGTCGGAATGACCCCGATTTCCTCCGGGAAGAAAGAGGTGTTTTACGACGCTTCTTTCGAAGCGGCCCGCCGCACCCTGGCGGATGCCCGGCTGGACCAGGGGGCTTTGGACCAGGTGGTAACCGCCGGATACGACCTCGCCTGCGGCCGGACCATCACCAACATGTACACCACCCCGGCGGCCGGCGGCTATATGAAGGATGAAACCCGGATCAGCGACGACGGCATGTTTGCCCTGGCCCAGGCCTGGATGCGGATCGGGGCCGGTTTCGGCATCACCATGTGCCTGGCCTACGGGATCAGCTCCGAGGCGCCGATGCCGCTTATCTCCAACCTGATGTTTGAGCCGCTTTTCCACCGACCCTTCGGTCCCTATTCCGGCAATATCGCGGCCCTGCAGGCCTCCGCCTATTGCGCGGAATCCAAAGCCAAACCGGAGGATGCCGCCCTGGTCGTGGTCAAAAACCTCAAGCAGGGGAGCAAGAACCCGCGGTCCCGACGGGTGAAACCGGTGACGCAAAAACAGGTGGAGAAAAGCCCGATGGCGGCCTGGCCGCTCCGGGAGCTCGACCTTCCCAGTTACTCGGACGGAACGGTGGGGCTCATCCTGGCCCCGGAGCACGAAGCCAAGCGGATCTCTTCCTGCCCGATCTGGATCGAGGGGATCGGCTGGTCCATCGACAGCTATTACCTCGGGGAAAGAAACCTGGCTGAGCTCAAGTCCCTGAGCGAGGCGGCCCGGCGGGCTTATCTCATGGCCGGGATCAAGGATCCGGCCCGGGAGATCCAGGTTTTCGAGGTGGCGGAACAGAGTTCGTATTATGAAATCATGGCTTACGAAGCCCTGGGCCTGATTTCTCCCGGCGGCGGAGCCAAGCTGATTCGGAGCGGGGCGACCGAATTATCGGGAAGGATCCCGGTCAACCCCTCCGGAGGGGCGATTTCCGCCGATCCGGTGGCGGCCACCGGGCTGTTCCGGGTGGCGGAGGCGGTGCTCCAGCTCCAGGGCCGGGCGGGCAAAGTCCAGGTCCAGGGGGCCAAGCGGGCCCTGGCCTCGGTGAGTTCCGGACCCGCCGGCCAGGCCAGTTGCGTGGTTGTTTTGAGGAGGGACTAACGCCCGCGGGCCGGCCTCCTCCGGGAGTTAGCTTCGGGAGCAAATTTCAGGGAAGGTGATGGGAGATTAATATGTTGATTGACGATTTACGATTTACGATTGACGATTTAAAAAGAGTAGATTTCAGGGAAGGTGATGGGAGACAAATATGCGCAGGGTAGCGATAATCGGGGTCGGGCAGACCAAATTCCGGACCCGGAGGGATGACGCCACTCACGAGGAATTGACCTTTGAGGGTGTTTCCCGGGCGCTGGAAGATGCGGCCCTCTCCATTTCACAGATTGAATCCTTCGTTTACGGGACAATGGATCCGTTCGACGGGGTGAACAGCCCCGATAAATGGTGCGTGGGAGGAGCCGGGGCGGTTGGCAAGCCCTATATCAAGATTTCCACCGGCGGCACCACCGGCCTGACCACCGGGATCGCGGCCTATCACCAGGTGGCCTCCGGGGCTTTTGACATTGCCATGGCGGTCTGCACCCAGCGGGTAGGGGTGGGGGATGACGCCCAGTCGATTTTAAATACCTGCGTCTGCCCGATCTACGAGCGGGACGCCGGCGCGGGGGCGATCACCGTGGGGGCCCAGCAGGCCTCCCGGCACATGTTCAAGTACGGGTCCACCGATTACCAGCGGGCGCTGGTTTCCGTGGACGCGCATAAAAACGCCCTGAATAACCCCTACGCCCACATCCAGGTGGACGTGACCCCGGAAGACGTGATGAATTCCCGGATGATCGAATGGCCCCTGCGGCTCCTGGAATGCTGCCCGCGCTCGGACGGGGCCTGCGCGGTGATCTTCGCCTCGGAAGAACAGGCGAAGAAACTCTGTCCCAAGCCCGCCTGGGTCTGGGGTGAGGCCTCGATTATAGATTCCTACTGGTGGGGGGAACGCCCGGACCTGGCCGACTGGGATATCCTGTCCCTGGCCGGGAGACGGCTGTTCAAGATGGCCGGGATCGAAAATCCCATCAAGGAAATCGACGTGGCGGAATTATACGCTCCCTTTACCTCGCAGACCCTGCTCGAGCTTGAGGCCCTGGGATTCTGCGGCAAGGGGGAATCCGGACCGCAGATCGAAAAGGGCGTATTCAAGATGGACGGGGAGATGGCGGTCAACCCTTCGGGGGGAGTGCTCTGCACCAACCCGATCGGGGCCACCGGCCTGGTCCGGCTGGTCGAGGCCTGCCTGCAGGTGACCGGAAAGGCGGAGAAGCGCCAGGTTCCCGACGCCGAGGTGGCGCTGGCTCACGCCTGGGGCGGAACGATGCAGCTGCACGCCCTGATGATCGTGGGAAAACATAAACGATAAAGATAATGCCAAATGTCAAAGCTCAAAGTTCAAATAAAGCCCAAAGCTCAAATAACCAAACTTTGACATTTGAATTTTTGACATTGATTTGAACTTTGGATTTTGAAATTTGAACTTTTTTGGTAGCCGGAACCTTTAGGTTGCGTTATATAAGGGTAGGCCCCGAGTCTTGCTCGGGGTGAGCAGAAAGAAGAAATTAAGGGAGGAGCGATGGCGGAGAAAAAAGAAGAGTTCATCAAGGTTAAGGCCAACTGGAACATCCCCTACACCCATTCGGCCGGCAAGTGCGCCAGCCATTTCTTCCAGGAAATGAAGGAGAAGAAGCGGATTTTCGGGATCCGCTGCCCGAAATGCCAGCGGGTGATGCTCCCTCCGCGTTCCTTCTGCGAGCGTTGTTTCGTCGAGACGACCGACTGGGTGCCCGTGAAGGACGAGGGTGTGGTTGACTCGGTTTCCATTAATTACATGGAATACACCGGGATGCCCAAGCCTCCCTATGCCATTGCCTTCATCAAGCTGGACGGTTCCGACTCCCGGTTGATGCACTTTGTCGGCGGGGTCGATCTCTCCGATTGGAAAAAGGCCAAGGAGCTGGTGAAAATCGGCACCCGGGTCAAGGCGGTCTGGAAGGAAGAGCGCGAAGGCCGGATGACCGATATCATGTATTTCAAGCCCATCTCGGCTAAATAGTTATTCGGATTGGAATAACACACAGGTTTTTCCGGAAGGGGTGATCAGCCGATCACCCCTTTTTTCTTTATCAACAGTCCTGCGATAATTTCACTTTCCCTCCCCCTTGAGGGGGGGGTGAGGGAGAGGGTGATAAAATATTTTTCACCCTCCCCTCTATCCCCTCCCATCCCCGCCTTTGGCGGGGCACGTCAAGGGAGGGGAGAAAAACGTTTTGATTATGGAAATTAAAAAACTTCATTCTTTTGACGTTTCCACTCAGGAGGCCGAGGAAATCCAGAGGCGTCTCCGGGAAATGATTGTTCTCAAATCTTCCCGGACCCGTTTTCCCCTGGTGGCGGGAGCGGACGTGGGCTTCCCGGGGTCGCGGCCCGGGAAGCGGGCCGATGTTGGCCGGGCCGGGGTGGTGGTTCTGGATGCGAAAACCCTCGAAACCGTGGAAGAATCATTGGTAGAGATGGAGTGCCATTTCCCCTACCGACCCGGCTTTTTAAGCTTTCGCGAGGGTCCGGCCGTGTTAGAGGCTTTTCGAAAGCTTAAAAACCATCCGGACCTGGTAGTTTTTGACGCCCAGGGCATCGCCCACCCCCGGGGACTGGGCCTGGCTTCGCATCTCGGGCTTTTCCTGGATCTTCCCAGCGTGGGTTGCGCGAAGAGCCGCCTGGTGGGGGAGTTCGCCGATCCGGGGCCAAATCGGGGGGATTCATCCACCTTATATTTTGAAGGCCGCGATGTCGGCCGGGTTTTGAGGACCAAGCCGGGGGTAAAGCCGGTATTCGTTTCCCCCGGTCACCGGATGGACCAGGAAACGGCGGCGCGGGTGATCCTCGAACTCGTCACCCATTTCCGCCTGCCCGAACCGACCCGCCGGGCGCACAATCTGGTCAGTAGCGGAAAGACCTGATTTAATCCCGAAAACGCAATTGGATCCTTCTTGCCGTCTTTCACGACAGGATTTATTTGTAGTATGCCGATTCATCGGCGTTTTTCAAAATCGCCCGATAAATCGGGCAATTACAAAGTGTTTAGGAATCTTGATTGAATTGCCCGGGCGAACCTCTCTTTTTTCACCAGCTTTGGTTAAAATCAAAATTAAGGCAATTTTTGTGTAGTATGCCGATACATCGGCTGATTTCAAAATCGCCCGATAAATCGGGCAACTACAGGAAATGACAAAATCATTTGTTGATCTAAAATCAGAGAATATTTTGAAAGAAGAATGTAAAATTTCGGAAAAGGATGTTCATACCCCGAACATCGCTCGCCTCAAGACCGACCTTCTCTGCCGGGGGATCCGGGTTTCCGCGTCGGAGCCTTATTACCGGGAACTGGTTCCCGCCAAATACGGGACGGGGGGCAAATCCCGGGCCGGAATCGCCGGGAGCGGCCGGAATTTCCTGCTCGAGCACGGTGAACCCGCGAACCTGGGGGTGCGGCAGTCTTTCCTGGAATCGTCCCCCTATGAATTCCGGATAATCGAGGGGGAAGGCTGGATTTTAAGGGAAGGGGAAAAGGTCCTGCGCGCCACCGTCCGGACCCCGGCCTGGCATTCCACCGCCTGGTATGACCAGGTCCAGCTCCACGGGAATGGTTCTCTTGCCACTGCCCTGACCAACACCTGCGTATATAAATCCCGGCCCGGAGCCGGCTGCAAGTTCTGCATCATCGATATCGGCGGGGAGGTGGTCCGGCACCCGCCGGAAGCACTGGCCCGGGCGATCCGCGAAATCGAGACCCGTTCCGAGTTGCGGCTGGCGGTGGACCTGGTCAAGAAGTACGGCACGCCGCGGCCGGATCAGTCTGCTCCCTCCGAGACGATCGAGCCGGTAGATATCAATATCAATTCCGGTTCCGAGCCGGACGGGGGGACCGGTCTCTTCGCCGAGGCGGTCGCGGCCATCCGGAAGGTTTCGAACCTGCCCATCGGGATCCAGGTTTGCCCCCCTGGGAAGCCCGAGCTCGAAAGGCTCCGCTCGGCCGGCGTCACCGAGATCAGTTTCAACCTCGAGGTCTATCACGAGGACTACCGCCGGAAGGTCATCCCCGGGAAGAACCGCGACCATCCCCGGGAAAAGTATTTTCGGGCGATGGCGGAGGCCCGGGAGATCTTCGGGGAAAACCAGGTGGAATCCTGGATCATTATCGGCCTGGAGCCGGCGGAGGAGACCGTCGCCGGGATGGAAGCGATCGCCCGGAGCGGGGGGATACCCCTGCCCAAGCCGTTCCGTCCGCTCCTCGGGTCGGATTTCGCGGATCAGCCCCTCCCGCGCCTGGAAGACGCGGTGACGGTATACCGGGCCTGGCGGGAAATCATCCGGAAATACAAACTGGATCCGTTAGCCACCCGGGCCGGCTGCGGAAGATGCAACGGCTGTTTCCCGCTTCGGGAGGTTCTTGAGTATGGAATTTAATTTAAAAATTTCTAATGACTAATGACGAATTTCTAATCAATGTCCAAACGGATTTTAATGACAAATGACCAAGCCCAAACTTCAAATGAATGTCCAAGTTCAAACAAAAATTTGCAACTCAGGTTTTTCTAGGGTCTATTTGAACTTTGGATTTTGGTCTTTGAGTTTAATTGAACATTCGGTCATTGGGATTTGATTAGGCATTAGAAATTGGGGTTTCATTAGACATTAGAAATTAGTAATTAGTAATTTCCAAATGGCATCCAAACGCTCCTTCTGGTGGTGGTCGCCCTTACTGGTCCTCCTGGCCTGGGAATTAGCCAGCCAGCGGGGATGGGTCAGCCCCCAGCTTCTTCCTCCCCTGGAAGCGGTCGGGGGAGCTTTCCTATCCCTGTTTTCTTCCGGGGACCTGGTCCGGCACCTGGGGATTTCCCTGCTCCGGGTGATCCTGGGTTTTTCCCTGGCCACGCTGGTGGGTGTAAGCCTGGGTATGGCCATGGGCTGGTTCCGACGGTGGCGGGGATTTTTTGACCCGCTGGTGGAAATCCTCAGGCCCATTCCGCCCATGGCCTGGATTCCCCTGGCCATTCTCTGGATGGGGATCGGGGAAGCTTCTAAAATTTATATCATTTTTTACGGGGCCTTTTTCCCCATCGTGATCAACACCACCCTGGGGGTGAAATCGATTGATGAAAATCTTTTGAAGATGGCCCGGAGCATGAACCTGAAGGGGTGGCTTTTGTTCAAAGAGGTGATTTTCCCGGGCTCCTTGCCGGCGGTGGTGACCGGTCTCCGGATCGGTCTGGGGGTGGGTTGGATGTGCCTGGTGGCGGCCGAGTTGATCGCGGCGGAAAGCGGGGTGGGCTACCTGATCGAGGAATCCAAGGAGCTGCTTCGCACCGACCGGGTGGTGCTGGGAATGCTTTTAATCGGAGCGCTGGGTATTCTTTCGGACTGGGGGGTGAGGTCGCTGGAGAAATATGTCCGCCGGTGGCTGTAATTAATGGCTCGGGGCAGGGAGCAAAGCGCATAGCGCAAAGAGCCGCAAATTGGCAGGTACAAGCTTAATATAACGTAGTTGCCCAATTTATTGGGCGAATTTAAAACAGCCGATAAATCGGCGAACTACAAATGGATAAAAGGACTCTTCCCCTCCCGTCGAGGGAGAGGAAGGTAATTATATGAAGAGATATTTATTATTTGGAATGATTTTCTTATTTGTTTCCTGCCAATCCCGTCCGGGCAACCTTATCCGGATCGGGTATCAGCCTTACTGGGTAGGGGAGGCGAACATCATCCTGGCGATGAAGCGGATGGGACTTTTGGAAAAAATGGGTTACCGGGTGGAATACTACCGTTTTCTTTCCGGTCCGGGGGTGAACGAGGCCATGGCCGCCGACAGCATCGATGCCGGGGTGGGCGGGGATCTCCCCACGGTCCTGGCCCTCTCTTCCGGGATGAAAATCACCGTGCTCGCGTCGGTGAGCAAATCCCTCCGGCAGGCGATCGTGGTGGGGAAAAAACGGGAAAAGGAAATCCTCCGGGTCGCCGATCTGGTCGGGAAAAAAGTGGCCGTGGCCAAGGGATCGACCTCGCATTTTTTCCTTTACCGGACCCTGGCGGAAAATGGGATCGACCCCGCCCGGGTTTCGATCATTCACCTTTCGGTCAAGGCCCAGCCCCAGGCCCTGGCCGGCGGTGAGGTGGACGCGGCGGCCACCTGGGAGCCCTGGCCCTCCCGGCTGGAAAAGGAGGGCATCGGCCGGATTCTCTCCGCCGGCGATTTCCCCGGCTTCCTCTATGCCCGGAAGGATTTTTTATCCCGGAACCCGCGGGGGGCCGCGGACCTGGTGAAATCCCTGCAGCAAGCCCTGGAATACGCCGCTGCGAATCGGGAACAGACCTGCCGGTGGGTAAGCGAGGAAACCGGCGACGATTATCTTTTGATCTGCCGGGCGATTGAGACCGACCGGATCTTTGCCCCCGGCGGGACCGTCCGGCCCGAGCCGGAGTTGATCGAGAAGCTGAAAAGGGTAGCCGAGTTTTCTTTATCCGAAAAACTGATCGCTAAGCTTCCGGATATCACCGAGGGATTTGATCTTTCATTTGTGGAGGATATTTTAAAATGATTTTTTCAATCCCCCTCATTCCCCCTTTAAGAAAAGGGGGAATGAGGGGATTTGAAACGAGACAATATGATCAAGGTCGAAAACCTAAATAAAATCTATAGCAAGAACGGGCGAGACCTGGTCGTTTTCGAGGATCTGAGCTTTGAGGTGCAGACGGGGGAGTTCCTTTCGCTGGTGGGTCCGACCGGGTGCGGAAAGACCACCCTTTTGAATATCATCGCCGGTCTGGAACGGCCCACCGCGGGCCGGGTTTTAATCCGGGACCGGGAAGTGAACGGGCCCGGCCTGGACCGCGGCCTGGTATTTCAGGAAGCCCCGCTTTTCCCCTGGAAAACCGTATCGGGCAATATCGAGCTGGCCCTTAAAGCCAAGGGGATCGAGGGGAGAAATCTCCGGGAGTTGTCGCGGGAGTTTCTGGAGACGGTCGGCTTGGTCAAATGGGCCGATTATTACCCGAAAGAGCTGTCCGGGGGCATGAAACAGAAAGTGGCCCTGGCCAAGGCCCTGGCCCAGGACCCGGAGATCCTGCTTCTGGACGAGCCCTTTGGCGCCCTGGACGCCCAGACCCGGATGATCATGCAGGAGGAACTCCTCAAAATCTGGGAAAGATTCCGGAAGACCATTCTGCTTGTCACCCACAGCATTGACGAGTCGATTTTTCTTTCCGACCGGGTGATTGTATTATCCTCGCGTTTGAAGGGGGCCCGGGAGGTGATCGAGGTGGGGCTGCCCCGCCCGCACCTCCCGACGGAGAAATTCTGGAAACTCCGCACCCAAATCTGGGAAATCATCAGGGACGAGGTCCTCGAACCTTAATTTATCTTTCTCATCTTAAGAAGGTGTTATTAGATATCTTTTTAACTGGCGATCCCTGAATGTGAATAATATACACTGAATAAATATAAGCACCCAATAATGATCAATTGATGAAAATGGACGCGCGTTTTTTGGATCATAACCTGCACCTCGAGAACTGGGAACTTTTAAAAAGCTTGATCCACACTTTGGTAGCCGGGAAGGAACACCGGTCGAGCCCTTGCCCCTCGCCCTGTTCCGGCTGGGAATGGAATTGGAGTAGTTCACACTAAAAACTTTCTCTTAAATGCAAAAGGAAAGCAAAGATCCTTGATGATACTATTAATTTCCATGGGGCTTTATTAAATGTTGATGTACATAATGCCTACAAATCAGGTTTAGGGAAGGGCAACCATAAGATAAACATGGCCGCCGAAAGGATTGTGACTTTAAAAGAAAATGGTATTGAATGTTATTTGAATCAACATCTTATATATATAAAAATTAATAATACCGGCAAGAAGTTGGGGAAGATGAAATATGGTGGCTTTCCTTGGGAGATAAAAAAGAAAGAGCTAAAAAATTTTCCGGTTATTTTCGATTTTGATGAAAATCATCAATTCTTAGGACTAACAATTCTTGGATAAGAAAATGTCTGATCTAATTGATTCATTTTTCAAATCAAGCAATATTTCAAAAATCTTTGCTGGTTTTTTTCATTGTCAGTTATCTTCCTGTTATTTTGTTAATTATTCTAATTAATAAAAAAGGATCGAAGATACCAAAAATATTATGGTATTGAAGCAGGCTTAATCCCGCCTCCGCCGCGCCAAGAGTACTAAATAAACCCGAAAAAAGCGATTGGCCTTCAGAGATGGAAAGATCCACGGAGGGGGAAATATTATTTCCCAGAGAAATCAATATATTGATTTCCGAACTGCCAACCGCGATGCAGTTGAAATTTCGAACCATAAAGTGAAACCGGAAAAAGCCTAACGGGCAGGTTGAAGCGAGCCAAAACATCTTTTCTTTTTTGAGATTCTTCGCCTTCGGCTCAGAATAACAATCGCATGCTAAAGGCCTTAGCCCCTGCGGGGCGGCCCGCAGCTCTTTCGGTAGAATCGAATTGTTTTGTTTACCCTGTAAGGGGGAGCGTCCATTCTTCGCAGCAGTGCTGCTTCAAAGGATAAAAGGCCTGCCCGGGAGGATTAGCCAACCATTCCAACCGCATTTTTCGGGTTAAATTTTCCCCTCGCCCTCTCCCTCTCCTCGAGGGAAGAGGAAATATCCATCATTAAATCGAATGTTTTTTCACGGGAAAGCCGTTGCCGAGCCCCGATGCCAGCCGGTTTATTACGGTTTTATATTTCCTTGATTTGTTCGGTATTCATGCAGGGAGTTAAGAATGCCGGAAAGCAGCCAGGAAGGATAAAGTTGGTCAACGTACTTCTGGTTGATGCAGTAAACCTTCTCCCGGATTTTCTGGATGTCCTCGGGGCTCAGGTTTGTGAATTTCATCTTGGTTTTCAGGCTCTGGTAAGTCTTGACGTTGTCCTGCCGGATGCGCTTGACCAGATCGGGGAGGTAAAGGTTCCAGCCGTCAAGGATTATCCGGCGGAGTTCGGGGGGCAGACCGTCCATGAATTTCTTGTCCATCGCGATCCCGGCCGGGGTGTAGGAAAAAGGCAGGTCGATGAAATACCGGGCGTGGGTATACCACTGGAGAGCGAGGATCGCGTAAAGGGGGCCGTAGAAGGAGTTGACCATCCCGGTTTGCAGGGCGGTCAGCACCTCGATGAGGGGGACCGGGATATTCTGAAATCCGAGGACCTGATTAATCTCGGTGTTGACTTGGTCGCCGGGCCAGGCCCACATCCGGCAGGAGGGAAAGTCGGCCGGGGTGGCAATGGGGTTCTTGGTGAACCAGTAATTGAAGCCCACCTCGAGCCAGCCGGCGAGAACAAAGCCGTGCTCTTCGAAGAGGCGCTGGAAGTGGATCTGCATCTTCTGGTAGATGAAGTCGATTTCCTCGGGATTGTTGAAAAGGAAGGGTAATAACAGGATCTGGGTTTCAGGCACCATGAGGGCGAGCCCCACGTTGGTGAACCCGCCGCCTTGGAGCTGGCCGAGGTGGATCTTGCGGATGACGTCGGGCTCGTCGCCCATGATCCCGCCCAGGTACCAGGTCACCCGGACCCGGCCGCCGGAATTCTCCTCCACGTATTTTTTGAATTTGGCCCCGGTATCCGCCCAACTGGTGCCTTCGGGCGCAACCGCGGCGAGCTTAAAAGTGTATTCAGGTTTCCCAGCCCGGGGAACCTCACCGGCCCGGACCGGCGGAATCGCTAAATAAATAATGAAAACGAAAGAAATAATAGTGTGGATTGGCAGCTTGATGTGTTGGCTGGTTTCTGATCGCCCGGGGTTCGGGCGTGGCCGGAACGGTATACCTCGAGGATTTTCAGGGATTCCTCCAGGACCGAGGCGGGGTAGAGCTGGCCCGCGAATTTCTGGTAGACGGGACGGGTCTTCTCCTGGATACTTTTCAGGAGGTTTTCATCCAGCCGGTAAAGCTTGAGTCCCCGGGAGAGAAGGCCGTTCAGGGCCTTCTCGTTGTCTTTCCGGATGGCCAGGTTGAGGGGAGGCAGGTAAAGGTCACAGGCGTCCAGGATGATTTTCTGCAGGTCGGGGGGCATGGTGTCAAAGTATTTTTTGTTAAAAACAATCGTGGCCGGGGTGTAGGAAAAAGGGGGTTCCACCAGGTATTTAACCTGGGTGTACCACTGCAGGGCAGTAATGGTGTAGGGAGGGCCGTAAAAAGCGTTCAGCATACCGGTTTGCAGGGCAGTCAACACCTCGGTGAGGGCGATAGAAATATTCTGGAAACCCGCCAGCTGGTTGACTTCATTGGCAACCCGGTCGCCGGCCCAGGCCCACATCCGCATGGATTTCAGGTCGTCAAGGGATTTGGGGGGCTTGGAAGTGAACCAGTAATTGAACCCGACGTCTATCCACCGGGAGAAAACGATGCCGTTGTCGGCGAAAATTTTCCGGAAATGGGGAAGCATTTTATCCAGGTAATAGTCGAGCTCCTCGTAATCCCGGAAAAAAAAGGGGAGGTTGAGGATCTGGGATTCGGAGGCAATCATGGCCATCCCCACGCTGGTGAAGGCGGCCCCCTGGACCTGGCCGAGCCGGAGCTTCCGCAGTTCGTCCGGCTCATCCCCCATGACCGCGCCCATGTACCAGGTTATCCGGATCCGGCCCCCGGATTTTTCCTCAATATAATCCTTTATTTTGTAACCATAATCCGTATGGGTGGTCCCTTCCACCGCGATGGTGGCCAACTTGAAATGATATTCGGGTTTCTGAGGGCGCTCGCCGGCGGAGAGAGTAGGGGCCGGGATTACCCCGAGGAGAGCCAGGATGAAAGTCCCGGTGATAGCCAACAGATAATTCTTGATCATGAAAATATAAAAAAACCTGGTTTTGAGATTGCCACCTTGATCCATGAATTAGGATACCGGAAAAAAAAGGAAGTGTAAATCACCAAAAAAACGCTGGAAGGCTAGGACGCTAGGATGCCAAGACGCCAAGACGCAAGTTTTCCTGTCCTCTAACCACCTGATAACCGAGCACCTTCTTTTTCTATCCTCGAAGCTTCGTGGCCTCCTGCCCCCTGGCTTCCCAGCAATGTATTTTCATTATGGACAATTGGAGGGAAGGATTTATAATTAATGCACTTTGGAGGGAGGAGGAGGGTAAGAAGTGAGAGCCAGGAAAAGAAAAAAAGGTTTGGAGACCACCGAGGTAATTTCTCCGAAAACCGCCACTCCGCCCGGCCAGGTAAGCCTGGTGGTTCTGAACGGGGATGATGCGGGGGCGGAGCATTTTGTCCGGGGCCTGAAGTGCGTCCTGGGCCGGGACAGCGAGCAGGTGGATATTACGGTGAAAAGCAAAGGGGTTTCCCGCCGTCATGCCGCCCTTTCCTGGGAAAAAAACCGGATGGTCCTGGAAGACCTGGGCAGTACCAACGGAACCTTTCTCAACGACGAGCGGATCTCGGCTTCGGTCGAGGTTAGGCATGGCGACCGCATCAAGCTGGGTGATCTGGTCCTGCAGGTGATCAAGGTTGACCAGCCTCAGGACACTCCGGTTTATGAGCTCCGCGATTAAAAAATCGTTCCTGATTAAATCCGCCGGAAAAACCGACCCGGGCCGGGTTCGCGCCCGGAATGAAGATAACTTCTCCCGCGAGGAAGATCTCGGGCTGTTCGTGGTCGCGGATGGGATGGGCGGCCATGCCGGAGGGGAAACCGCCAGCGAGATCTCCGTCACCACGGTGCGGGAGTTGGTTCGGGAATTTTCCCTGGCCCAGCAGGGGGTTCCCCCGGATGAAAAACCTTATCTGGATTGGCTCGCGGTGACCATCAAGAAGGCCGGTGAGAAGATTTATGACCTGGGCAACCAGCAGATCGAGCTCCGGGGGATGGGAACCACCACCACCGCTTTGTGGATTCCCCCCGGTTTTGATCCACCCCGTGCTTTTCTGGCCCACGTGGGGGACAGCCGGGCCTACCGGCTCCGGGAATCCCGGATGGAGCAACTGACCCGGGATCATTCCTGGGTAATGGAGCAGGTCCGGGCCGGGCACCTGACCGTTTCCGAAGCCAAGACCCACCGTTTCAAGAGCCTGATCACCCGCTCGGTGGGTTTCCAGCAGAACGTGGAGGTGGATTCCACCATCCTGGACCTGAAAGCGGGGGATACCTACCTGATTTGTTCCGACGGGCTTTCCAACATGGTGGGGGACGCCGAAATTCAGCATGTCCTGGAAACGGCCGCCCCGGAACAGGCGGTGGGAGAATTGATCAACCAAGCCAACGCCCACGGCGGGCTCGACAACATTACCGTCCTCGTGATCAAATTCCTCCCGGCAGACTGATCCCGGTTTTTTTCCGCCTGCCTCTGCCTTTTAGATTATTTTCCATTCTCTTCGAGATAAAATGCCGAATTTTATGAAGCTTGTCCCTGCCGGTCTTAAGCCGGGAACAGGAATCCAGGGTTTCACGAAAAAATCAGAACCCAGTCATTCCTGCGAAACTTGTCCTCGAGTGCTTTAATCGGGGAGCAGGAATCCAGCGTTCTTTGACGTCAAGGTTTAGCTTATTCATTCTCCTGGATCCCCGCTGGAGTTTATCCCGCCAAGCCTGTCCCCGCAGGACTTAAGCGGGGAGCGGGACGGGGATGACACCACCATCGGAATGCGGAGTGGCGAATGCGGAATTGCCCCGAGCGAAGACTCGGGGCTACCCGATCAGAAGAATTTCAGGAATTTTGATTGCGGAATGGGGAATGGGTGACACTCGGGATCGTGGTTATTTTTCTTCTGGGGGAATGTCGTAGGCGACCGCCTCTTCGTTGCAGTCCGGAAACTGGGGGCAGCGGATGCACTCGGTCCAGACCTTCTGGGGCAGGTCGCGTTTATCGATGGGCTGGAAACCCATGCGGAGGAAGAACCCGGGCTTAAAAGTGAGAGAGAAGACCCGGTTGCAGCCCAGGCGCTTGGCATCCCGGATGGAGGCCTTGACCAGGGTAGAACCGATCCCCTGGTGGGAATAATCCTGGCGCACGGCGAGGGAACGGATCTCGGCGATGTTTTCCCAGAGCACGTGCAGGGCGCAGGTGCCGATGATGTTTTCGGTTCCGGGTTCGGTAATCACCATGTAGTCCCGGATAAACTCGTAGATATCCCCCAGGGAGCGGGGCAGCATCTCTCCCTGGCGGGCGAAGGGCTCGATCAGCTTCTGGATCGCCCGGGCCTCCTCGATCCGGGTCTTCCGGACGGATCGGCTCCAGGAACGCTTTCGGGATTTTGTCTGGGCCAT